>JAUVXG010000154.1 GCA_030603685.1 Pleomorphomonas sp. | reverse complement strand
CGCAGCGCGGGCACCGGCCGACGCGTCTCGACCCAGGCGATGGCGGCGACGAGCAGGGAGAGGGAGACGGTCAGCATGCCCCGTTCGAGGGCGATGGTCAGCGCCGCGCCCAGCGCGGTGATGCAGCCCACCGCATAGGCAGCGATGGCGCCATTGCGTCCCGCAACCTCAGGTGCCAGCCTGCGGTCGAGGTATTCTGTCACCGACGCGAGATAGACGGCCGCCGAGAGCGCCGCCACGGCAAAGGCCGGCGAGGCCGAGAGATCGTGGCTGGTGTGAACATAGGCGAGGGCGATCAGCCCCGTCGGAGCGAAGGCACCGGCGACGGCGAGCTGCGGTCGGCCGCGCGCGGCGATGGCGCCGGCAAGGCCCGCCACCGTCAGGATCAGTCCGAGCAGGATGCCGATGCCGAGATAGTTGCTGCCGGAAGGCGAGGCCAGAAGGTCGGCAAAGTCGGCCACGGTCGGCGCACCGGTGACCGGATCGATGACGATGTTGGACACCGTCACGTTGAGAAGGCCGTAGGCGAGGAGGGTGACGACGAGTGCCGTCACCGCGAGGCCGCGCGCCGCCGGCCATTCCGAGGCGAGCGCCATCAGGATGAGCGCCAGAATGGCAATGAGCGTGACGGTGAGTGTTCCCGTGCCGGCGGAGGCGACGAAGGCGATGAGCGGCAGCGCGAACAGGCTGAGGACGACGAGGGCCGTCCTGTCGAAGGCAGTATCCGCCGTACGATCGCGCGGCGCGTGGCTGGTCACGAAGACCACGGCGGCGAGTAGCAGCGATATCAGGAAATGGGCGGCGACATAGAGCTGGTCGGCGGCATGGCCGACGGTCACGACGGTGGCCGACAGCAGCAGTGACCACAGGATGTTGGCGACCGTCGCCGACACAGCCAGCCAGCGCCACAGGCGCAGGCGCGCGACGCCATAGGTGGCGGCGGAGACCACGGCGAGATAGATGACCAGCGGCAGCAGCGCCGGTTCGTTGCTGGAGACGAGAAGGGGCGTTGCGTAGGCGGCGAGGAGACCGAGCGCCGCCAGAGCCGGTCCATGCCGCAGCGCCAGCACCAATGTGGCGACGCCGACGGCGCCAAGCGCGACGAAGGCGAAGGCCGGTCCGATCAGGCCATAGAGGCCGTAGGCGGCATAGACCGACGCGAAGGCCGACACGGCGCCCGCGGCGGCCAGTACGCCGGGAACATAGGCGCGCCGCGTCGGTCCGTCCGTTTCGGCAAAGCCGGAGCGGCGCAGCCACTCGCCACCGGCCAGCAGCAGGCCGGAGAAGACGAGGCCGAGCAATACGCGCGCCGCCGGGCCGAGCAACCCGGCTTCGATCGAATAGCGGACGAGGAAGATGCCGCCGAGGCCGAGTGCCAGCCCGCCGACCCAGACGGCCCAGCGGCTGCCGATCTTTTCTTCGAGCGAAGTGCGCGCCGCGATCGGCGTTTCTTCCTCGGTCGGTGGGGAGGGCTCGCTTGCGGCCTCTTGCTCTTCCGACGGCTCGGGCTTGGCGATGGCTTCGACCTGTTCGGGCGCCGCTTCCGGTTCCTCGGCGACGACGGATTGGGCGGGGAGGGGCGCGGAGGTCGGTTCCGCCTGCGGCGCCGGCGGTCTCGCCGCGCGCAATGCCGCTTCCAGGTGCTCGACGCGCTGCCGCAGTTCCCGGGTTCGCGAGAAGGCGATGATGCCGAGCACCGAGCCGACGAAGATCGTCTGGACGATGAGGGCGGCGAATAGCAGAAGCTCATCCATGGCGTCACCGGCTCCGGTTCGGGTGCCAGTGATAGCCTATTGTTGGAAAGGACGAAATGGCGCTCAGGCGTAGCGGCGTTGTCCGGCCCGCTTCCCACGCCCGGAAGAGCCTTCCTCGATGGGGGGCATCACGTCCATGACGCGCGACGGCGGGAAGGTGATGGTCACCTCGGTTCCCTCGCGCAGCTTCGACTGCAGGTCGAGCGTGCCGTCGTGCATCTGCATCAGCGCCACGCAGATGGGGAGACCCAGGCCGGTGCCCTGCTCGGCGGTCTGGATGGCGAGCGAGCCCTGACCGAAGGCCTGCAGCACGATGGGAATCTCGTTCTCGGGAATGCCGGGGCCGTTGTCGCGCACCGACACATACTGGCCGCCGCCGGCCGTCCAGCCGAGACGGATGAGGATCTCGCCGCCGGGCTGGGTAAACTTTACCGCGTTGGAGAGCAGATTGAGAATGATCTGGCGCACCGCCCGCTCGTCGGCCCAGATCTTCGGCAGGTCCGGCTCGAACTGCTCGATGATCGTCTGGTTCTTCGACTTGGCCTTGAGCTTCAGAAGGTGGTGGCATTCCTCGGCGAGGAAGGAGAGGTTTACCGCTTCCTCGTTGATCTGGTAGCGGCCGGCCTCGATGCGCGACAGGTCGAGGATCTCGTTGATCAGCTTGAGGAGATGCTGGCCGGAGGTGTGAATGTCGGCGGCATATCCCTTGTAATGGTCGTTGCCGACCGGCCCGAAAACCTCGTTCATCATGATCTCGGAGAAACCGAGAATGGCGTTGAGCGGAGTGCGGAGCTCATGGCTCATGGTGGCGAGGAAGCGCGACTTGGCGAGGTTGGCTTCCTCGGCCCGGCGGCGGCTGTCGTCGGAGATCACCTTGGCCTGTTCGAGCTCGACGATCAGCGCGTCCTTCTCGACGCGGAACTCCATCATCGTCAGCGTCGACTCGTAGAGACGATAGGCGAGCAGCACGAAGAAGACTTCCGCCAGCACCAGGAAGCTGGCCATCGAATAGTCGACGAAGCCCCGGCCCATGGCGAGCTTCAGCGCGCCGCCGATGGCGATGGGCAGCGTGCTCAGAACGACGGCGCGCGGCAGGTTGCTCGCCACCATGGCCAGCACGGCGATGGCGGTGAGCAGTGCGCCGAAGGCGAAGGTGCCGGTGCCGCCGATGATGGCGCCGGGCAGGAAGAACAGGGACGAGAAGACGAGGCCGAACAGCCCCTCGGCAATCATGAACTGCCGGCGCCAGTACTTGAGGCTCACCGCCCCTGCGGGCGTCTGGCTGAAGCGTCGCGCGGTGAGGCCGATGAGCGTGTGGGCGATGAACACCGCGCCGGCCCAGATCGCCACATACCGGTAGGCCATCCAGTAGGCGGCGGTGCCGCCGAGCGCCAGAATGAGCAGACCGACAGGCAGCCAGCTCGACAGGCGGTTGCGGGCATACTCCAGCAGGATCTCGTAGTCGAAGGCCGGCCGCGTGCCGGACTCCGACGACAGACGTTCGCGAACGTCCCGCACCGCGCGCGTCACGTCGCGCCGACGCATCGATCGTTGCCTGTTCTGCTCCAGGCGAGCGGTCTGCGACTGGTCCGAGCCCAGGATCATGCGTGATGCCAACTTCCAGCCAATGGTTCGGCCACAGTTAAGCCCCATTTTCCCTAACGCCGGGTTCGCTCGTATGGTTAACGATTGGTGTGCGGAACCAGGAGGGAACTGGCCCTGGCCGGGCGGGACTTGACAATGCTGGGAAAAAAATTCTTATTTAACGTCACATTTGCTTGCAAAATAGAAAGTCATTTCGGACGAAGGTGGGCGCACGATCATGTTGGACCGGCTGGACAGGAAAATTCTCTCGATTCTCCAGGAGGACGCCACCATTCCCGTGGCCGAGGTGGCCAAGAGGGTTGGCCTGTCGACCACGCCTTGCTGGCGGCGCATCCAGAAGCTCGAGGAGGACGGCGTCATTCTGCGCCGCGTGGCGCTGCTTGATCCCAAGTCGGTCAACACCAAGGTGACGGTGTTCGTCTCCATCGTCACCAACCAGCATTCGGAGGAATGGCTGCGCCGTTTCGCCGAGCTGATCCGCGAGTTCCCCGAGGTGGTCGAGTTCTACCGCATGAGCGGGCAGGTCGACTATCTTCTGCGCGTGGTGGTGCCAGACATCGAGGCCTACGACGCCTTCTACAAGCGGCTGATCGCCAAGATCGACATTTCCGACGTCTCCTCGGCCTTCGCCATGGAGCAGATCAAGTACACCACGGCCATGCCGCTGTCCTATATACCGCTCGACAAGGACAAGCAGGTCTAGGCCCCAACGCGCTTAAAGATGAGCGCCGGTTGGAGGTTTCCTCGACCGGCCGCTTGGGCTATCGTGATTGCCCCGGTCAGTCCGGGTTCGAGGTGAGCGTAGCCCCATGCAGCAGGCATCCAACCTGATCGATCCCTTCGGCCGCCGCGTCGACTACCTGCGCGTCTCGGTGACGGATCGCTGCGACTTCCGTTGCGTCTACTGCATGTCCACCGACATGACGTTCCTGCCGCACGGCGACCTTCTGACGCTGGAGGAGCTCGATCGCCTCTGCGGCGCCTTCATCCGCCGTGGCGTCCGTCGCATCCGCGTCTCCGGCGGCGAACCGTTGGTCCGGCGCGGCATCATGGCACTGTTCCGCTCGCTGAAGGCCTACCTCGACGACGGCAGCCTCGACGAGGTGACGCTGACCACCAACGGCTCGCAGCTCATCCGCTTTGCCGACGAACTCGCCGCCTGCGGTGTCCGCCGCATCAACGTGTCGCTCGACAGTCTCGACGCCGACAAGTTCCGGGCGATCACCCGCACCGGCAGCCTCGACAAGGTGCTCGCCGGCATCGACGCGGCGGTGCGCGCCGGCCTCAAGGTCAAGATCAACACGGTGGCGTTGAGAGACGTCAACGAGTTCGAGCTGGCCGACATGCTCGCCTGGGCGCATGGGCGCGGCTTCGACATGACGGTGATCGAGACCATGCCGCTCGGCGAGATCGACGGCGACCGCCTGTCGCAATATCTGCCGCTCACCGAGGTGCGGGCCAATCTCGCCCGTCGCTTCACGCTGGACGACACCACCTATCGCACCGGCGGCCCGGCGCGTTACGTCACCGTCCGTGAAACGGGCGGCCGCCTAGGCTTCATCACGCCGATGACCCATAACTTCTGCGAAAGCTGCAATCGCGTGCGCGTCACCTGCACCGGCACCGTCTACATGTGCCTGGGACAGGACGACAAGGTGGATCTCCGCGCGCCGCTGCGCGCCTCCGAGGGTGACGACCTGCTCGACGCGGAGATCCTCAAGGCCATCGCCCACAAGCCGCGCGGCCACGACTTCGTCATCGACCGCACCGGCATTCCCTCGGTCAAGGGGCGGCACATGAACACCACCGGAGGGTAGGGGGCGTCTCTCGCGCCCCCTTCAGTGTCAGCTCTTCAAGGCAACGTCGGCCCAGTTCGACACGGCCCAGCGCGGATTGCTGGCGACGTTCTCGACACTGTCGCGCGCCACGGTGATGAAGCCCCACTCGGCGACGTTGATCAACGGCAGGTCGGCGGCCACCTTTTTCTGGAACTCCTTGTAGAGCTCGGTGCGCGCGGCGGTATCCACCGTTTCCGCTGCCTTGTCGATCAGCGCGTCGAGCTCGGCGTTGGCATAGCCGCCCTGGTTCGAGAAGGGCACTCCATCAGGGGTGCCAGAGCGCACCAGGATGGTGGTCGAGATGGCCGGGTCGCCACGGAACACCGGCGGCGCCACGGCGAGATCGAAGGCGTGGTCGGTATAGACCGCCTTCTGATGGCCGGCCGCGTCGTTGTTGACGATCACCGCGTCGATGCCGACGGCGGCGAGCGCCTGCCTGAGATAGTCGCCGAACTGGCGGGTCTCGTTGAAATAGGGCGCCGGCAGCAGCTTCAGCTGGAAGCGGGTGCCATCGTCGCCGCGCTTGTAGCCGGCCTCGTCGAGCAGCGCGTTGGCCTTGTCGACGCTGAACTCGTAGGTCGGCACGTCCCCGGTGTAGAACTCGGGCGCGTTCTTGGGCACAGGGCCGGTGGAAGCCGCCGCATAGCCGAGGAAAATGGTGTTGACCACGAAATCGCGGTCGATGGCGTGGGCGATGGCCTGCCGCACCTTGAGATCGGAAAGCTCCTTGCGGCGGTGATTGATCTCGACGACGAGCTGGTAGGTCAGCGCCTCATACCCCTTGGAGATCACCTTGATGCCCGGCACCTTGGAGATACGGTCGAGATCGGCGAGCGGCACCGCCGAGAAGGCGGCGAGGTGGACTTCCTCGGCCTCCAGCGCCGCGCCGGCGCCGGCCCGGTCGGGCAGCACGCGGAAGACGATCTCGTCCACCTTCGGCTCGCCCTTCTCCCAGTAGGCGTCATTCTTCGAAAGGAGATAATACTCGCCGGGCTTGTACTCGGTGAACTTGAAGGGGCCGGTGCCGATCAGCTTGTCGATGGTCGGCGCCGCCTTGAGGTCGGTACCGGCGAAGACGTGCTTGGGCAGCACGGCGGTGACCGCCGGCAGCGCGTTACGGATCAGCTGGATCGGCGTCGGCTTGGAAAACTTGAACACGGCGGTGTGCTCATCCGGCGTATCGACGGCTTCGAGGTTGGCGAACACCGCGCGCCCCAAGTTCTGCAGCGGCTTCCACACCTCCAGCGCCGAGAAGGCGACGTCTTCGGAGGTGAAGGGCTGACCGTCGTGCCAGGTGACGCCCTCGCGCAGCTTGAAGGTCACCGAGAGGCCGTCATCGCTGCCCGTCCAGGAGAGCGCAAGGCGCGGCGCAAGGCCGTTCTCGCCGTCGAAGGACGCCTCGGCCAGCGGCTCGATCACCTTGCTCGACAGGAAGAACACGCCGTTGGAGGCGACGACCGCAGGGTTGAGGTTCTTCGGCTCGCTGTCGGCGGCCACCACCAGGCGCGTCTTCTCCTGTGCCAGCAGGCGGGTGGTCGACAGCGCGGTCGAGGCAGCGAGAACGAGGGAAGCCTTGATGAGGCCACGGCGGGAGAGAGCGGCAAGGGTCATGGGGGGACTCCGGCGAAAGCTTCGGCGATCGGACGGTCGCGGATGCGATCGTGGTGACACTGTCGATCCGCCTGCTTGGATGTTACAGGGATGAAATTGCGGGCGGCAACGGTGCCGAGAACTATTTTTCGCTTGAAGCGGATTTATGGCGGGGCACGCTCTGCAAGAGGCCGTGCCACCCTTTCCCGCGCGAATTCCTTCCGCTTTTCATGGCAGTAACTTGCCTGTACACCGGGGCGACAAACGGGGCCGTCCATGCAGCCGCACGATTTCTGGCAGACCATCCTTCCGGCCGGCGCCGATGCCGGCCGAGAACCCTTCTCGGACGCTTATGCCGCCCGCCTCGCCGATGGCCGGCAACTGCTGTTGCCCATACGCACGCTCGCCGATGGCCGGCACGGGCTGGCCTCGCTGATCGTCAACCAGGCGAGCTTTGCCGTTCTGTCGGCACTGGCCGACGATCTCGCCACCCGGTTGCGGCCCTTTGCGCCCGAGGTGGTGGTCGGCTTGCCGACGCTGGGGCTGACGCTGGCCGCCGCCGTGGCCGAGCGGCTCGGCCATTCGCGCTACGTTCCCTGCGGCACATCACGAAAGTTCTGGTACGTCGAGGAACTGTCGGTGCCCATGAGCTCGGTCACCACACACCATGTGAAGCGCCTCTATGTCGACCCGCGCATGCTGCCGCTCCTTGAAGGGAGGCGGGTGGCGCTGGTCGACGACGTGATCTCCTCCGGCACCTCGATCGTCGCCGGTCTCCGCCTGATGGCAACCGTCGGCGTCGAACCGGTGGCGATCGGCGCCGCCATGCTTCAGACGAACCGCTGGCGGGCGGCCCTTGCCGACCTCTCGCCGACATGGCCGGAGCGGGTCGTCGGGTCGTTCGCGACGCCGCTTCTGGAACGCGCGGGCGACGGCTGGCGGCCCGCCGTTTGAGACGCGGATGCGCACCGGATCGGCCGTTCCGAAAAAAAAGACGAGGACATACGGAATAAAACGTATCGGGCGGTGTTGTTGTCTTCGGGAGCTGGATCCCTAGCGTCTCCCGAGGAGGGTTACCCCATGAACAAGCTGATCGTTTCCGCCTTGCTCGCCGGCCTTGCTGCCGCCACCGTACCGGCCTTTGCCGAGGACTATGCCTCCGGCGCCATCAAGACCATGGACACCGCTAAGGGCGAGGTCCTGACCGACGCCAATGGCATGTCGCTCTATACCTTCGACAAGGATGCCGCCGGCGTCTCCAACTGTTACGGCGATTGCGCCGTGAAGTGGCCGCCGGTGACGGCCGCCGCCGGCGCCATGGCCGCCGATGATTTCTCGCTGGTGACGCGCAAGGATGGTTCGCAGCAGTGGGCCTTCAAGGGCATGCCGCTCTACCTCTGGCAGGGCGACAAGAAGCCGGGTGACGTCAGTGGCGATGGCATGGGTGGCGTCTGGCACCTCGCCAAGGAGTAATACCAAGACGCATTGAAAATGACTCTTGGTATTCCGCTTGCGGATTTCTCATGCATCTGATGCAAATGAGAAAGCCGCAATGGCCTCAATGAGCGGATGCGTCAGCATCTTCGCGAGTTGCTATAAGGTCGATCATGCCGGGCTTCCTGGACGACATCGAAACGCTGGTGCCCGCCTTGCGACGTTATGCGCGAGCGCTCACCGGCAACGCCGACCGGGCCGACGATCTCGTCCAGGATTGCCTTGAGCGCGCGATTGCCAAACAAAGCCTGTGGCGGCCCATCGGCCCGGTCCGCCCCTGGCTCTACAGGATCATGATCAACCTCCACCGAAACGACCACCGCCGGCGGCGCGGCTCCCCCGAGCCGGAAGCGCTGGAGCTTCTGTCTGTCGAACCGGCGAGCCCGGCCACGCAAGGCGCGCGCCTCGCCCTCGCCGAAACGGCGGCGGCACTCGATCGCCTGCCGGTAGAGCAGCGCGAGGCGCTGCTGCTCGTGGCGCTGGAAGGGCTGAGCTACGCCGAGGCGGCCGGGGCGCTGGACATACCCGTGGGCACTCTGATGTCGCGTGTTTCCAGGGCGCGCGAGGCCCTGCGAACCATGGTGGACGGACCGGGACCGAGATTGAGGTCGGTGAAATGAACAGCAAGACCACCATCACCGAGGCCGATCTCAACGCCTATGTCGACGGCGAACTGACGCCGGAGCGGCTGTCGGCGGTCGAAGCCCACCTCGCCGATCATTCCGGCGATCGTGAGCGCGTCGCCGCCTGGCAGGCCCAGACCGCGACCTTGCGCTCCCTCTACGGGCACGTTGCCGAGGAAACGCCGCCGACGCGGCTGTCGCCCTGGCGTCTGGCCGCCGAACGGCGTCGGAAGCTGAATCGTGTCGCGATGGCAACCGCCGCCGCGCTGGCGCTCGTCGTGCTCGGTGCCGGCGGTGGCTGGGTGGGCCGTGGCCTCATCATGCCCGATGCGACCGAGATGACGCTGGTGAGCGAGGCGGAAGCCGCCCATACCCTTTACACGCCCGAAGTGCTGCACCCGGTGGAAGTGGGCGGCGAGGAGGGCGCGCATCTCACCAAGTGGTTGTCCAAGCGCCTCGATCGCAGCCTGATCATTCCCGATCTCACACCGGAAGGCTTCTCCCTCGTCGGCGGACGGCTATTGCCGGCGGCGCGCGGCGCGGCGGCGCTCCTGATGTACGAGAACGTCGAAGGCGCCCGCGTCACGCTCTACGTCGTGCCCCAGGCGGGCGGCGAGACGGCGATGCGCTTCACCACGAAGGACGACCTCACGGCGGTCTCCTGGCAGGTTGAAGCGCTGGGCTGCGTGCTGGTGGGCAGCCTGCCGCGCGACACGCTGATGAAGCTCGCCAAGGCGAGCTACGGCAGCCTCGAAACGGGGGCGAACATCTGACCGGCGCGATAGCGTCTCGGCTGGAAGGCCCTAAAGCCTTGTTTCCTCGGTGCGTCTGCGGCTGCGCATTTCGCGCCAGGCCTTCATTCTCGGGGCGATGCCCATGGCGACGGGCACGGCGATGATGAAGGTCAGGCCGACCACCCATGGCACCAGCACGTCCGCCTGCTCTTCCAGCGGGGTCGCCATGACGATGACCATGCCGATGCCGAACAGGACACCTTGCACGATCAGGTAGATCAGCAATGTGAGCATGATGCGGATTCTCATCGTCGTCTCCTTGAAGGTCGCCTTTACCCTCAACGCGGAAACCGCCCGCCGGGTTGCACCAGGAGCGGGAGAGCGCTGGGAAAATGGGCAATCCGGAGGTTCGGTGGCAATTGACGGCGCCTTCGCCGCATCGTTATATACTTCATAGTATAACGATGCGGCGGTTCCGCGGCCGGCCCCCGACACTGGTTTCGACGACGCATGCAAGTCCGGGGACGACGCGCCGAGCCGCTTCCGCGAGAAGGGGATCGGAATGGCTTTCATGACGCGACGCGCCTTTGTCGGCGCCGGACTGACGCTCACGGCGCTCGGCGCAAGTCGCCGATCCCTGGCCGGCCCGCTCGCCGGCCTGCAAGTGCTGGGCGCGCCCAACGGGGCGACGATCGTCCTCTCCGACCTCGTGGCCAAAGGCGGCCTCAACGCCGTGGCGCCCGACGCCAGCTTCCGCCTGTGGCGCACCACCGACGATCTTAGGGCGGCCATCGTCTCCGAAAGCAGCCTGCTTTACTCGACGCCCAGCCACGTGCCGGCCAACCTCGTCAATCGCGGCATGCCGCTGAAGCTCGCCGCCATCATAGGCATGGGACACCTTTCGGTGGTCGCCGCCGACGAGGGCATCACGTCGATGCACGATCTCGCCGGCCGCACGGTGCTCAGCTTCTTCCGCCACGACATGCCCGACCTGGTGTTTCGCGCCATCGCCCGCATGGAGGGCATGGACCCGGACAGGGATTTCGACCTCCAGTATGTCCAGACCCCGCCCGAGGCGGCGCAGATGCTGGCCGCAGGCAAGGTCGACGTCGCCGTGCTGTCGGAGCCGCCGGCCACCGCCGCCATCATGATGGCCGGGCAGAAGGGGCGGGTGCTGAAGCGGGTGCTCGACCTCAACGCCCTCTGGGGTGCCCACAAGGGCAAGGCGCGCATTCCCATGGTCGGCGTCGCGCTGCACCAGAAGCTGATCGACACCGCGCCCGAGGTGGTCGCCGCGCTCGGGAGCGGACTTCGCGCCTCCAGAGATCATGTCTTCGCCGACCGGAAGGCGGCGGCGGCGCTGGCTGAGAAGACCATGGACATGAAGCCGCAGCTCTTCGAGAAGGCGTTCGACCACCTGAACATCGACGTCGTCTCGGCCGCCTCGGTCAAGGGCGAGCTCATCGCCTTCTATGAGGCGCTGCTGGAGCTCGAGCCGGCTGCGCTCGGCGGCAAGCTGCCGCCCGACGATTACTACATGGACCTGCCGGGATGAGCATGCGAAGCGACCGAGCCGGTGACGGACTGTTCGGCGGCCTCGGCCTGCTGCTGCTGGCCGTCGGCTGGAGCGTCGTCAACCGGGTGTCCGGCCCGTTCGTGCTGCCGTCGCTGGGCGACACGGCTGGGGCCTTCCTCGCCCTGTTCGCCTCCGGCAGCGTCGGTCGGGAGCTCG
>JAUVXG010000148.1 GCA_030603685.1 Pleomorphomonas sp. | reverse complement strand
GAACCGTCCGATCCTGTCGTCATGGTCGGCTGTGATCGACTATTGTCGCACGGCCATGGCCTACGAGGACCGAGAGCAGTTCCGCGTCCTGTTTCTCGACAAGAAAAACCAGATGATCGCCGACGAGGTGCAGCAGACCGGCACCGTCGATCACACGCCGGTCTATCCTCGAGAGGTCGTGAAGAGGGCGTTGGAGTTGGCGGCCACGGCGGTGATTCTCGTGCATAACCATCCGTCCGGCGACCCGACTCCCTCGCGTGCCGACGTCACCATGACCAGGCAGGTGGTCGATGCTGCAACACCGCTCGGTATCGCCGTGCACGATCACATCATCATCGGTCGCGACGGACATGCCAGCATGAAGGGACTGCAGCTCATTTGAGCTTGGTTCGGCGCGACCTGCCACAAGGCCGTCACGCCGCTCCGCTTTTCGCGCTACGCTCGTGCGAAAAACGGCCCCCGCAGGAGATCCCGCGAGGGCCGTCTTGTCGTGTCGAGTGCCTGCGTCAGGGCTGCGTCGCTTCAACGCCCTCGAACGCGGGCGCTTGCTCCAGCTGCTCGCGCGTCACGTTGAGGATGATGCGATCCGGAAGGCCATCGTCGCCGATCGTCGCGCCGGTCCCGGCGGTGTTGGCGGCCATGTCGCCGGTCGCATCGGTCGTGGTGGCGCCCGATCCATCCATGCCTGTCACGCTCTGGCCTGGCGCTGCGTCGCCGGATACCGCACCGGTGGCGCCGGTCGGGTCGGGAAGGGCGCTGGAGGCTGCGTTAGCCTGGGCCTGAGTGTCTCCGGGGCCGAGCTGAAGGGCGCTCATGTTGACGGCGACATCCTTCTCACCGATCCCCAGGAAGCCGCCAACGCCGATGATCACGGCGTTCACGCTGCCATCCTGGCTGACGAGCACGTCGTTGATATCACCGATGTTCGCTCCGTCCGAGCCGTAGACGGCCTTGCCTTCCAGGTCGCTGACGCGCCAGGCGCCGGTTTCGGGAACGGTCACGAAGGTCTCGCCCGAAGCCATCGAGGTGTTGGTTCCCTGGTCGGGAGCAACCGCATTGCCGCTGTCCATCGCGGACGTGCCGCTATCCATGGTCGAGCTGCTGTCGTCCATGGTGGAAGTGCCGTCGCTCGACGAGCTCGGGGTCGTGGACGGAGTGGTCGCGTCCTGCTCCGTGGAAGAGGCCCCGCTGTTGTCGTTGGTGCCCGTCGTGGAGTTCGTCCCGTCGACCGGCTGGGTCTGGGACGTTCCCGTGGCGCCGTCATCAGGGTTCGTGCCCGTGTCCTGAGCGACCGCGGCGAGCGGGAACGTGGCGCTGAGCAGAAGAACGGAAAGAAGACGTGTTTTCATAGTCGCATCCCTTTCTAGGCTGGTTAAGGGACCGTTCAACCTGTGGGATCGGCGAAAGTTCCAGACTTTTTCCAGCTGACTGCAGAAAGAAGCCAGCCGGGCAGTTCTCGCCGGAAGCGAACGGGATGCCCAATCTATAGGCAAATGCTACCCGTCTTTGCTCCATGATGTTTCTTGCCCTTCATGGTGGTTTGCCGCTTAATTCATCAATGGCAGCGATGCCGAAGAAACGGCGGAGGAACGGGATTGCCGGCTTTCGACGAGATGAACGGGTTCGGACAAGGCGTCCGGCCCGCCTATAGGACCATCCAGGCCTGGCTCGACAGCTCCGACCCGGAAAACCTCAAACGCCTCCAGAAAGAAGCGGAGTTCCTGTTTCGCCGGATCGGCATCACCTTCGCCGTCTATGGCGACGCCGAGGCCGAGGAACGGATCATTCCCTTCGACATCGTGCCGCGCGTCCTGACCGGCAGCGAGTGGACGGCGCTTTCCAAGGGGCTGACGCAGCGCGTGACTGCACTCAACCGCTTTCTCGCCGATGTTTACGGGGCAGGGGAGATCATCCGGGCCGGCGTCGTGCCGGCCGACCTCGTCTACCAGAACCCCGCCTTCCGCCCGGAGATGGTCGGTCTCAAGCTGCCGCATGATGTCTATGTGCAGATCGCCGGCATCGACGTCATCCGGACCGACGACAAGGATTTCTACGTTCTCGAGGATAATGCGCGTACGCCGTCCGGTGTCTCCTACATGCTGGAGAACCGCGACGTGCAGATGCGCCTGTTCCCGGACCTCTTTGCCGAGACCCGCATTCAACCCGTCGACAATTACCCGGACGAGTTGCTGGCGTCGCTGCGCTCGGTGGCGCCGATCTCCGCCCCCGCCGAGCCGACCGTCGTGCTGATGACGCCCGGGCCGCTCAATTCGGCCTATTACGAGCACTCCTTCCTGGCCGACAAGCTCGGCGTGGAGCTGGTGGAAGGGCGCGACCTTTTCGTGCTCGACGAGGTGGTCTACATGCGCACGACTCGCGGGCCGAAGCGCGTCGACGTCATCTACCGCCGGATCGACGACGATTTCCTCGATCCCATGGTGTTCCGGCCGGATTCGGTCCTCGGCATTCCCGGTCTCATCTCCGCCTATCGCGCCGGTAACGTGACGCTGGCCAATGCCGTCGGCACCGGTGTCGCCGACGACAAGGCCATTTACACCTACATGCCGGAGATCGTGCGCTTCTATCTCGGCGAAGAGCCGATCCTGAAGAACGTGCCGACCTGGCGCTGCCGCGAGCCCGACAGCCTTCGCTATGTGCTCGACCATCTGCCCGAGCTGGTGGTCAAGGAGGTGCAGGGATCCGGTGGTTACGGCATGCTGGTCGGGCCCAAGTCCACCAGGGAACAGATCGAAGTCTTCCGCGCCAAGCTGACGGCCGACCCCGACGGTTTCATCGCCCAGCCGACGCTGGCGCTCTCCACCTCGCCAACCTTCGTCGGCGACGGCATCGCCCCACGCCATATCGATCTTCGCCCCTTCGTGCTGACCGGCGCCGACAAGGTTCGCATCGTGCCCGGCGGGCTCACCCGCGTGGCGCTCAAGGAAGGATCGCTGGTGGTCAACTCCAGCCAGGGTGGCGGCACCAAGGACACCTGGATCATCGAAGACCCGGCCGATCTCCCGTCGCCGTCCAGTCTATCGCAGTCGCAATCGCAGGCGGAGGGCTGACAGATGTTGAGTCGCCACGCCGACAGCCTTTACTGGCTCGCCCGTTACGTCGAACGCGCCGAAAACACCGCCCGCCTTCTGGAAGCCGCGACGCGCCTGTCCGCGACGCCGATTCTCGCCGAGGGTGGACGCAACGAATGGGAAATGGCCGTCGACGGGACCGGCACCCTCGATCTCTTCCATCAGCAGCATGCCGAAGCGACGCAACGGAGCGTTGTCGATCATCTCGCCTTCTCGCATGCCAATCCGTCGTCGATCCGTTGCTGTCTCGACATTGCTCGCGCCAACGCGCGTTCGGTCCGTACCGCGCTGACCATGGACATGTGGGAAACCATCAACTCCGGCTGGATGGAGACACGCGGCGTCAACAGTCCCAACCTGACGCGGCAGGAGCTGTCGGACTTCCTGTCGCGGGTGAAGGAACTGTCGCTGCGCTTCGACGGCTCGGCCTACCGGACGATGCTCAGGAACGACGCCTATTACTTCCTGCGTCTCGGCACCTTCATCGAACGCGCCGACTTCACCGCCCGCGTGCTGGCGCTGAAGGCCGACGTGCTCGATCCGAGTCGGCCGTCGATCGGCGGCAGTTCGGACTATTTCCAGTGGTCGTGGATCCTGCGCTCGGTGTCGGCGCTGACGTCCTACCACTGGGTCTATCGCGACAATCTGAAACCCAACCTCGTCGCCGAGTTCCTGATCCTCAAGGCGGAGATGCCGCGCTCGCTGGTGTCCTGCTACGAGAACGTCACGCTCAACCTCGACAGCCTGTCGCGCGACTACGGGCGGCAGGGGGCGAGCCAGCGCAAGGCGCGCATGCTGCTCGGCCAGTTGCAGGACACCACGCTGCCGGGCCTGTTCGCCATCGGCCTCAAGGAGTTCCTCGAGCGCTTCATTCTCGACAACGCCAACCTCGGCAACACCATCGCCGAGCAGTATCTGGGGTAAGCCGATGCGGCTGCGCATCCGTCATGACATCGTTGCCCGCTACGACGAGCCGGTCACGCTGGCCAGCCGTTCACTTCACCTCTGCCCGCGCACCTTCGACGGACAATATGTTCGGGCCTGGCATCTCGATATCACCGGCGACTGCCGGCAGGCCCGCTCGTCGGATGCCTTCGGCAACATCGTCTACGACTGCGCCGTCGAGGGGCCGCTCGACGAGATTGCCATCGCCGCCGAGGGGGAGGTGGACGTCGACGATACCACCGGCGTCTTGCAGGGCGCGCCGCTCGACCGCATCCCGCCGGCCGTTTTCCTGCGCGAGACGCGCGTCACCATGCGTACGCCGGTCGTCCTGTCGTTTGCCGACAAGGCCAAGGGGCTGTCCGACGGCACGCCGCTCGATCTCTGCCACAAGCTGATGCACCTCATCCATGAAGAGGTGGAGGCGCTTGCCGCCGATCCGGCCGAACTTTGCGGAGTGCGCGAGGTCTCCGCCGAGGACGTGCTGGCCGACGCGCGCGGCACGCCCGCCGATCTCGCTCATCTGTTCATCGCCACGGCGCGCGACCTGTCGCTGCCGGCGCGTTTCGTTTCCGGCTATCGCTGGCAGGAGGAAGAAACGGCCACCGGCGCGCTCGCCGCCTGGGCGGAGGCATTGATTCCCGACCTTGGCTGGGTGGGCTTCGATGCCGGGAACGATACCTGTCCGACCGATGCCTATGTGCGTGTCGCCTCGGCGCTCGACCAGTCGGGAGCGGCATGGATTCGCGCCGCAGACCGTGGCGGCGTTCCCGCCGTGGTGATGGTGACGGCCGCCGCCGACCGGCTTGGTTGAGGGCGCGGTAGGGGGCAAACTCTTGTTGCGCGTCTATGCTCCGGCTGGCCCCGTCGAGCCGCGGACGATCAGTTCCGCTTCAAAGGCTTCTCGCGGCACGATGGGGTGCTGGCTAAGTCGGGTTAGCAGATAGTCGGCCGCCGCCCTTCCGATGGCGACGTTGTCCACGCGCATTGTTGTCAGGGGAGGCGAGGTGAACTCGGCGATGGGCAGATCGTCGAACCCGGTGATGGAGAGGGTGCCGGGCACGTCGATGCCCATGGCGCGCGCTTCGATCAGAGTGCCGATGGCCAGCGTGTCGTTGCCGCAGATGATGGCTGTCGGGCGAGGGCCGGCGGTATCCAGGCACTTTCGAAGGCTTTCCCGGCCGAACTCGAACGTTGCCGGCCCCTCGAAGACATGCTGCGGGCGCAACGCCAGCCCTTCGCTTGCCAGGGTGTCCCGTATGCCGGAGAGGCGAGCCAGAACGCGGTCGTTGTCGAGCGATGGTTGATGGATGACGGCGAAGTTGCGATGCCCGAGATCCAGCAGATAACGCGTCAGTTTTGAAAACGCCGCATGGTTGTCGAAGCCGACGCAGGGATGAACCGACTGTGGCGCGTGCGAGTACATCACCACATAGGGAACGCCGCGCGCCGAAATCATTTCGAACAGTTCAGGGCGTTGCAGCTCGCCGACGACGGCCAAGGCTTCGATGCCGCGCGCCAACATGACCCTTACCTGCTCGGCCGCCTCGTCGAGATCGTAGTTCGAGCAGCCGATCAGCACCGTGATGCCGCTGGCCGACAACCGGGCTTGCAAGGCGTTCACCTGCGCGGCAAAAACATCATGATCGAGCGTTGGGATCAGTACGCCGGCCAGCCAGGTTCTCCGGCTCGCCAGCGCGGCTCCGGCGGCGTTGGGAAGCCAGCCGAGTTCCGCCGCCACCGCGAGTATCTTGTCGCGAACTTCCGGCAACACTTTCTCCGGTGCGTTGAAGGCACGAGAAACGGTCGCCGTCGAAACCCCGGCTGCTGCGGCTACATCGATGGCCCGCGGGGGGCGCGATGTTCTGGATTCTCGCATTCCACACCATGACTTGAGAGTACACGTATGCGCGTACATTCCATTCAGAAGCCCGGCAACCTAGTAAAACAGGTTAGTTGACAGGTTTTGAAAGAGGTGTGATGTAAGCGCGTACATGCTGGCTTCGAACGTGCCTGGAGGGGTGCGTTTCGGAACGAGTCATCGGGAGGGCGCTATGGATACCGTTCGAAAGTACCTCATTCGGCCGATCGAGGTGATCATCGCCGCGATGCTGGCGGTCATGCTCGTTCTGGTCCTGCTCAACGTGGTGCTGCGCTACGCCTTCAACAGCGGCATCACGATCACCGAGGAGCTGTCCCGGCTGCTGTTCGTCTGGCTGGTGTTCCTTGGTGCGGCCGTGGCCCTGTTCGAGCGCGCCCATCTCGGCGTCGACACCCTGCTTCATATGCTGCCTCGCCCGGCCAAGATCGTCTGTTTCGTGCTGTCGAACGCCTTCATGCTCTATCTCAGCTGGCTGGTCTTTTCGGGCAGCTGGACCCAGGCGGAGATCAACTACGGCTCCACCACGCCGGTGCTCGGCCTTTCGCAGTCGCTCTATTTCGTTCCAGTCCTGGTGTTCACGGCAGTGGCGATGCTCTGGTTCAGCGCCATGTTGCTGAAATCGCTGCGCGGCCGATTGAGCGACAACGACCTCGTCGGCCTCAGGAACGAAACAGCCGAAGCCATCGCCGAGGCGGGGGGCGTCGATCAGCGCTGACCCCATTGTCCGACCAGCCGCGTCTGGCGCCATCTTCTAGGGAATGCCGGCCTCAGGGCCGATGTCAGGACTTCAGCCCATGACCATCGTGATCTTCGTGGCAACCCTGTTTGCCGCCATGGCAATCGGCCTGCCGATCGCCTTTGCCCTCATCCTGTCGGCTGTGGCCCTGATGGTGCACCTCGACCTGTTCGATCCCCAGATCCTGGCCCAGAATCTCGTGGGCGGCGCCGACAGCTTCACCTTGCTGGCCGTTCCCTTCTTCATGCTCGCCGGCGAGATCATGAACACCGGCGGCCTGTCGAAGCGCATCGTCAACTTCGCCCTGGCCATGATGGGCCACATCCGGGGCGGCCTCGGCTACGTGACGATCATCGCGGCCTGCATCCTGGCGGCACTCTCCGGTTCGGCCGCCGCCGATGCCGCCGCTCTCGGCGCGCTTCTGGTGCCGATGATGGTCAAGACCGGCCATGAAAAGGGTCGCTCGGTCGGCCTCGTCGCCGCCAGCTCGATCATCGGGCCGATCATTCCGCCGTCGATCGGGTTCATCCTGCTCGGCGTCGCCGCCAACCTGTCCATTTCGAAGCTTTTCCTGGCGGGCATCGCGCCCGGTCTGATGATCGGCTTCGCGCTGGCGGCCACCTGGTATTTCATTTCCGGCCGGGACAAGATCGAAGTCCGTCCGCGTGCCACCGGCGCCGAGAGGGTCAAGGCCCTGCGAGAGGGCGCCTGGGCGCTCGGCTTGCCGGTCATCATCATCTTCGGACTGAAGTTCGGCCTGTTCACGCCGACGGAAGCGGCGGTGGTCGCCGCTGCCTATGCTCTCTTCGTGTCGTCGGTGATCTATCGCGAGATGACCCCGTCGCTGCTGCTGCGCGTGTTCGTCTCGTCGGCCAAGGTCACGTCGGCGGTGATCTTCATGGTGGCTTCCGCCCTGGTGGCCGCATGGCTGATCACCATTGCCGATCTGCCCGGCCAGATGGTCGAACTGCTCGGACCGTTCATGGAAAGCCCGCGCCTCTTGATGCTGATCATCATGCTGATCATCGTCGCCATCGGCATGGCCATGGACATGGCGCCGACCATCCTGATCCTCGGGCCGATCCTGGTGCCCGTGGTGCAGCAGGCCGGCATCGATCCGATCTACTTCGGCGTCATGCTGATCATCAACACGTCGATCGGCCTGATCACGCCGCCCGTCGGCACCGTCCTCAACGTCACGGCCGGCGTCACGCGATCGAGCATGGCGAGCGTGATCCGTGGCGTGTGGCCCTTCATCGCCGTCGAACTGCTCGTCTTGCTGGCCATGGTCGCATTCCCGGAACTCATCACCATTCCGGCGGCCTGGCTGAACCGTTGACCCTTCGCATTGCAGACCAAAAGGAGGAGAATATGCGAAACCTTACAAAGATGCTGTTTGCTGGCGCCGTGGCGGCGCTGATGCTTCCCGTGGCCGCCCAGGCCGAGATCCACGAACAGACCCTCCGCTTCGCCAGCGCCGGCTCCGAGGGCTCGCCTCTGGTCGAGGGGCAGCGGAAGTTCGCCGAGATCGTCAAGGAGAAGAGCGGCGGCAAGATCGAGGTCAAGGTGTTCCCGGCCGGCCAGCTCGGCGGCGACATGCAGGCCGTATCGTCGCTGCAGGGCGGTGTCCTGCAGATGTCGGTGATGAACGCCGGCCTGATGGCATCGCTGGCGCCCGACTTCGCGCTGCTCGATCTGCCCTTCCTGTTCGAGAACCCGCAGGAAGCCGATGCCGTAATGGACGGCGAGGTCGGCAAGATCTTCGCCCAGCAGCTCGATGCCAAGAACCTCGTCGTGCTGTCCTACTGGGAACTCGGCTTCCGTCAGCTGACCAACAGCCGGCGCGCCGTCGAGAAGGTCGATGACATCGCCGGGCTCAAGATCCGCGTGGTCCAGTCGCCCATCTACCTCGACATGTTCAACGCCCTCGGCGCCAACGCCGTGCCGATGCCGTTCCCCGAAGTCTACACGGCTCTCGAGACCGGCACCGTGGATGGCCAGGAGAACCCGGCTCCCAGCATCCTGACGGCCAAGCTCAACGAAGTGCAGAAGTACATGACGCTGACGCGGCACACCTACAACCCGATGGTGATGCTGTACTCCAAGCCGTTGTGGAACAAGCTAGATGCCGATGAGCAGCAGTTGCTGAGCGAGGCGGCGCTGGAGGCGGCCCAGTTCCAGCGGCAGCTGTCGCGCGACTCCGACGCCAAGGCAATCGAGGCGATCGCCGCCGCCGGTACGACGGTCACCACGCTGGCGCCCGAGGAAGTGGCCCGCTTCCGCGAGAAGACCAAGGGTGTCGCCGAGGCGTATGCGGCCAAGGCTGACCCGGCCATCGTCAAGCTGCTCAACGAGACCATCGCAAAGGCACGCGAAGCCAAGTGATCCTGGCGGGGTCGGTGCCGATGGTCCCTTGCAGGATCATCGGCATCGGTTCCGCTTCGATGAAAGCGCCGGTCCGGCGCGTAAAACTCTCATGTTCCTGAAGGTCATTTTCCGATGTTCAAGCCCAACCGTCTCAAGTCACATCTCCTGTCCGGCAAGACCGCGTTCGGTTGCTGGATCGGTGGCGGTTCGCCCACCAATGCCGAGATACTCGGGCATGTCGGGTTCGATTACCTTCTGGTCGACCACGAACACGGTATCGGCGAGACGCGGGAAATCATGGAGACGCTGCGGGCTGTCGAGACGACGCCGACCCCGGCGCTCGTGCGCGTGCCCTGGAACGACCATGTGTTCCTGAAGCGGGTTCTCGACGCGGGTGTCCAGTCGGTCATGATCCCCTCGGTCGATACGCCCGAGGCCGCCGAGGCCGCGGTTCGCGCCTGCCTCTATCCGCCTGAGGGCATTCGCGGTTACGCCGCCGGCGTGGTGCGGGCGTCGACCTTCGGTCTGGAGCCCGACTATATCGTCAAGGCCAACAAGGAAATGCTGATCGTCGTGCAGCTCGAGTCCCATGTTGCCGTCGACAATGCCGAGGCCATTGCCGCCATTCCTGGCATCGATGTGGTGTTCATCGGCGTCAACGATCTCGCGGGATCGATCGGTCGTCTCGAGCAGACCGGCCATGCCGACGTCCAGGCTCTGGTTCGTCGTGCCGAGAAGGCTATCCTGGACGCCGGCAAGGTGCTGGGCACCGTGCCGAACGGTGGCGCCTCGGTCGCCGACCTCATCGACCGGGGTTACCGCGTCATTGCCGGCCCGCACGATGTCGCGCTGTTGCGCGATGCCGGCAAGCTCGCCCTGGCCGAATACCAGTCGATCGCCTCGGCGAAGGCCAGCGGCGCCACGCCGGCGACGTCCGGACTGTCGCGGTCCTACTGAGTGATGCGGCCGGCGTCGATGGATGGACGATCATGAGGCCCGATCTGGCCTTGGCGTCTATCGTCGACGCCGGCGAACTGAAAGAGACCTCATGATCACCGTCTTTGGTTCGGTCAACATCGATCTCGTCGCAACCGCGCACCGCTTGCCCCATCCGGGGGAGACGGTCGCGGGCAGGGGCTTTGCCACCTCGCCGGGCGGAAAAGGGGCTAATCAAGCTCTGGCTGCCCGACGGGCCGGTGCCGAGGTGCGCTTTGCCGGCGCTGTGGGAAGCGATGACTTCGCCGGTCCGGCCGTTGCCTGTCTGCGCGAAAGCGGCGTCGACATGTCGCTCGTCCGCACCGTGCCCGGACCGACGGGTACCGCCGTCATCCTGGTCGATGCCAATGGCGAGAACATGATCACCGTCATTGCCGGCGCCAACGGTGCGTTGACGCCAGCGGACGCCGAGGCGGCGGTGATGGGGCTCGGGCCGCGCGACCTGCTGATGCTTCAGCTGGAGATTCCGGAGGCCAGCGTCGAGGCCGCGCTTGCGGCGGCTCGCCGTGTCGGCATCCGCACGTTGCTCAACCTGGCGCCGCTTACCGCCGAGGCGGCTCGGCTTGGTCGCCTTGCCGATATCGTCGTCGCCAACGAGACCGAGTTCGACTGCCTAGTCGGGACGGATCTTGAGAGCGAGGACGCCCGCGTCGACGCCTTGCGGCGCCTGCATTCGGAAAGCGGGCAGATCATCGTCGTCACCCTTGGCGAAAGGGGGGCGATTGCCGTTTCAGATGGCGAGATCGTCCGGGTGGACAGCCCGCGGATCGTTCCGGTCGATGCCGTCGGGGCTGGCGACACGTTCTGCGGCTATCTTGCCGCCGGTCTCGATGCCGGCGACGATTTCGCCGTCTCTCTTCAGCGGGCCGCCATTGCGGGCGCGGTTGCCTGTCTCGCCCCCGGCGCCCAGGTCGCCATTCCCCTGCGAAGCGCCGTCGACGCCAAGACGTCCGGCTTTACGGGAGCGGCGCGTCGCGCTTGACGCGCTGCCAATCGATCCTGTTCCTCAATGACGAAAAGGCCGGGACCCTGCGAAGGGTACCCGGCCTTTCCTTGTGCCGACGGTGGAGGGAGCCGTCAGTAGATGCGTTTGCCGTCGGCGCCGAAGAGAAGTGCGCCGGACGACGGGAAGTGGGCGGTCAGCGCGTCGCCGATCTGAAGGTTCGGGCGGGTCGGGCTGGCGATGGTCACGAGATCGGACGCCGCCGAGCGGGCGTAGATCAGAGTTTCCGCGCCGAGATGCTCCATCATGTCGACCGTGACCGGCAGCGCCGCGTCGCCGTCGTCGGCAAATTGCGACGGGCGGATGCCCAGGGTGACCGGCGTGCCGGCGGCCGGCGCGTCCCCCTTCAGGGCGACGGGGACCACGGCGCCGCCGAAGTCGGGCAGGCGCACATCGGCGCGGCCGGCGCTTCCGCCTTCGACCACGCCCTTCAGGAAGTTCATCTTCGGCGAACCGATGAAGCCGGCGACGAACAGGTTGGCGGGATTGTCGTAGAGTTCGAGCGGAGCGCCGACCTGCTCGACGATGCCCGAGCGGAGCACGACGATCTTGTCGGCCAGCGTCATCGCTTCCACCTGGTCGTGGGTCACGTAGACGATGGTGGCGCCAAGGTCGCGGTGGAGCTTGGCGATCTCGATGCGCATGTGGACGCGCAGCTCGGCGTCGAGGTTGGAAAGCGGCTCGTCGAACAGGAACACCTT
>JAUVXG010000025.1 GCA_030603685.1 Pleomorphomonas sp. | reverse complement strand
CGGAGGTTCGTGATTTTTTTGGGTAACACCGATCCATTGTGACGGCTTGTCAGACGGGCCGTTTCGAAGCACCCTTCCGGAGACCCCCTTCTCCGGGAGCACGCCCATGGCGATCGGCTCGCTGCCGCCGGTGACCAACGAAATTCAGGCGAACTCCGGTCAACCGGGCAAGACGCTTGCGCAACAGACACCGGCCGGCTCGCTGCTCGACGTTCAGGCGGCGGCAGCCGAACCGGCCGTTGCCATTGTTCCCGAGACCACCCTGATCGAAAAAGCGGTCGCGGAGGCACTTGGCCGTCAAGGCGGACTCGCACCGCTCTACGCCACGCTGGCCGAACTTGCCGATGCTCCCGATCTGCCCGATGCGGTGAAGGCGGCGATCAACCAGGTGCTGGCGTTTCGTCTTGGCGACGGCAACGTGACGCCGGAGCGGGTTGCCGAGGCGATTCGTTCGTCGGGCCTTTTTCACGAGGCGGTGGCGGCCGGCCGAATGGCGGCGGTGCTGCCTCCTGCGGTTCGTCAGGCGCTCGGCGGCTTGCCTGAGGAAAGGCGTCAGGCGACGGCGCGCCCCTCGATATCGGCTTCCTCGCTCGCCACTCCGTCCTCCAGCGCGTGGCTCGTTGCGACCACAGCTTCAGCATCTCCGGCGAACGCAGGAAGCTTGTCTCAGAACACGGAGGCGTCCCTGCAAGGCGGCTCTCGATCGCCGGGCCCTATGACCGTCACCTCTCCGGCTGGCACGCCACCATCTCCGGCCGGGAACTCTGCCGGCCCGGTCAGCGTCGCTCCGGGGGCTCCGGCTGCTTCCAGCGCCAATGCGCCGCCGACCGCTCCCGCTTCCCTTGCGACCGGTACGCTTACGCCGTCGACCGGCGCCGCGGTATCCGCCCAGCCGATCGCGGGAGGAGAAGCGCTGCCGACGACGTCCGCCACGGTGGGCGTCGCGGCGTCCCAGTCCGGACCAACCGCGTCCGCTCCTGCGCTGCCCGCCGCTGCGCTTGCTCTCGAAGGGGCGCCGGCATCTCCTTCACAACAGGTTCCGCCGTCCGATGTCGATGCGCGCGCGCCAACGCCGCTGTCTGCCGGCGGGGCAGGGGGAGTACCTTCATCGCCTCCTGCCGCTTCGACACCGGGCGGCGCCGCACCCGGCCAGTCCGGCGGCGCGCAGCCGACATCCGGCGCCATGGTTCCGATGCCGCCACCCGAGGTGCGGGCATCCAATGCCGACGCAGACGGGCCGTCGCCTTCACCATCGCCGGCGACACCACAAAGCGGTTCAGGAGGTGCTGCCACCTCCGCGCGTACCTTCGCGCCATGGACGCCGGGGCGCCCATTGAATCCACAGGCCCCGCCAGCCGCTACGTCGGCGTCGCCCGGGGCGCCCCCGGCGGCAGGCCATTTAGGACCTCCCCAGTCCGCTCATCCCACAGGTCCGGAACCGCCACTTCCGCGCTCGGTCGGTGACAAGGCGCTTTTTGTTCCGTCCACGGTCGACAGCCTGCCGAACACTGCCCCCGCGGTGTTGCCGCGTGTGAGCGCCGGGCCGGCTGCGACCCCGCCCAACGCACCCGGAGCGCCGGCGCAGCCGAGCGCTGGTCAACCGGTGGCAGAGGCCGCATCATCCCAGCCGGGTCCGGAGCCCAAGATCGTCGCCGGGCCTGGAAATGTCGGTTCACCGCAGGCTCCACAACCGGCCCGTCCGGTATCAACGGTTCCCGGCGAGCCGATCGCGAACCCCGAGCGGCGGCCGGTTGCTTCTCCCGCAGCCGCTACGCCGCCGCAGGCGGCGGCAAATGTTGCGATGGCGGGCATCGACATCAAGGGGGCATTGGGGATCTTGCGCCACGAGCTGTTGGCCTGGCTCGGTCGCAACGCCGACGTGATGGCCAGCATCGCCGGAGACGATGGCGGCGCGGCAAGCGTCAACCGACCGCCGCCGCCTCGCAAGGGCGGACCGGTGCGTGGCCAGCCGGCTATGCAGGTTGTCGACGGCGATCAGGCCGAGGCGGGAACGACGGAGGCGCTAGCCGGTCGCGCGCTCGGCGAAGCGGAGCGTTCGTTGTCGCGCGTCTTCCTGCATCAGGCGGCGACGTCAGAGAGCCGGGACGCCAAAGGTGCACAGACGACGCAGGCCCTCATGTTCGAGATCCCCATTGCCGGGCCGAACGGAACCTCGATCGCCCAGCTTCGCATCGAGCGTGACGATCACCCCCCAGCCGAGCCAGGGGCAAAGCCGCGCAAGGTGTTTCAGGTCGACATCGCCTTCGACATCGTGCCCCTGGGGCCGGTTGCTGTGCGTATCGGCCTGATGGACGGGCGCAGGGTGGCGGTCGGCGTCTGGTGCGAAAGCGACGACGGTTTCGTCCGCATGGAAGCGGAGCGGGAGAACATCGTGCTTGGTCTCGAACAGGAGGGCATGGTGGTGGCCGGCCTCGATTTGCACCGCGGCCATCCGCCCGAGGGGCGCGAGGACACGACGGTCGCAGCCAGCCATCGCCTGGATCTTCAGCTATGAGCGACAAGGACATTCGCAAGGCGGTCGCCCTGCAATACGCCGCGCCGGACGCGCCGAAAGTGGTTGCGACGGGCAAGGGAGCCGTAGCCGAGGCGATCATCGACAAGGCGCGGGACGCCGGCGTGCCCATCGAGGAGAACCCGGCGCTTGCCGATGCGCTGTCGACGCTGAAGCTCGACGAGACGATTCCCGTCGACCTCTACAAGGCGGTGGCGTCGGTGATCGCCGCCGTGTTGCGGGCAGCGAAAAAGGCGTGACCGCCGTCGGGCATCAGCGCTTGCCGAACACGGGGATTGTCACACGCCCCGGCCGTCCCAGCTCCGGAAGGCCTCGACCACCGCAAGAATGTCTGCGTGACGACGGACCACCGTTTCGGCGCCGGCTTCCATCAGCGCCTCGGCGTGTCCCGGCCAGGAGTGGGCACCGCCGGTGAAGCCGATCGCCCGCATGCCGGCCCTGACGGCAGCGGTGACGCCGGCAAACGAGTCCTCGACCACGATTGCCTCGGCGGGGTCGACGCCGAACTCGCGGGCCGCGTGGAGGAAGACATTGGGATCGGGCTTGCCCTGGCAGGTTCCCACTTCGCCGGCCGAGAAGACGTAGGGTTTGAACCGATCGTAGAGACCGGCGCTGGTCAGCGCCTTCTTGAGATAGGCCGAATCGGCGTTGGAGCCGACGCAGCGCGGGCCGTCGAGCGCATCCAGCAGTTCGGCGATACCGGGCACCGCCTTCACGTGAACGATGCGGCGGTCGAACTCCGCCTGGATGCGATCCTTGATGCGGCCACTGACAGGCAGCCCGGTCTCCTCGGAGAGGATGGCCTCCATCTCGCCGCTGGCGAGGCCCGCGAAGCGGGACGTCACTTCTTCGGCGGTGATGGCGAAGCCCTCCTCGTTGAGCACTTCCGCGGTAACCGCCGACGAAATGATCTCGGAATCGATGAGTACGCCGTCACAGTCGAAGATGGTGAGCATGAGACAATCCGGTTTCGATGGGTAAGGGTGGAAGTAGCGTCTACTGGAACGCCGTTTCCATGAAGGAGCGCAGCTTGCGCGAATGCAGTCGCTCCGGTGCCATTTCGCGCAGCTTTTCCATGGCGCGCATGCCGATGGTCAGGTGCTGGCTGACTTGTCGCCGGTAGAAGGCGCTGGCCATTCCCGGCAGTTTGAGTTCGCCGTGCAGCGGTTTGTCGGAGACGCAGAGCAGCGTTCCGTAAGGCACGCGGAAACGGAAGCCGTTGGCGGCGATCGTCGCCGATTCCATGTCGAGGCCGATGGCGCGGGACTGCGAGAACCGCTGCACCGGCTCGCGCTGGTCGCGCAGTTCCCAGTTGCGGTTGTCGATGGTGGCAACGGTGCCGGTGCGCATGATGCGCTTGAGCTCGAGATCCTTGAGGCCTGTGACCTCTGCCACTGAACCTTCCAGCGCCACCTGGATTTCCGCCAGCGGCGGAATGGGAATCCACAGCGGCAGGTCTGCGTCGAGTACGTGATCGTCGCGCACATAGCCGTGGGCCAGAACGTAGTCACCAAGGGCCTGGCTGCTTCTGAGGCCGGCACAGTGGCCGAGCATCACCCAGGCATGCGGGCGAAGAACGGCGACGTGGTCGGTGATCGTCTTGGCATTCGAGGGACCGACGCCGATGTTGACCAGGGTGATCCCGGAATGGTCGTCGCGAACGAGGTGATAGGCCGGCATCTGTGGCAGGCGTTGGAGCTCTTCACCCTCGACCGGCGCCGCCTCGCCGAGCGGCGTGATCTGGTTTCCGGGTTCGATGAAGGCCGTGTAATCGCTCTGGCCGGATGCCATCATCTCACGGGCGCGGGCGGCGAACTCGTCGACGTAGAACTGGTAGTTGGTGAACAGAACGAAGTTCTGGAAGTACCGCGGCGAGGTTGCCGTGTAGTGCTGGAGGCGGTGCAGCGAATAGTCGACGCGCGGCGCGGTGAACGGCGCCAGCGGCAGAGGATCGCCCATCTTCGGGTCGAGCGTGCCATTGACAATGGCATCGTCGGTGACGGCGAGGTCGGGCACGTCGAACATGTCGCGCAAGGGGCGAGGCAAGGTGTCCATCAGGGCGCCTTCGACATAGGCCCCTTCGTAAAAGGCGAAGTGCAGGGGGATCGGCAGCGAGCTTTCGCCGATCTCCACCGGCGTGTCGTAGTTGCGGATGATTACCGACAACTGATCGACCAGATAGGTGCGGAACAGTTCGGGCCGGGAGACGGTGGTCTCGTAGACGCCGGGGCCGCTGAACTGGCCGTAGGACAGGCGCGAGTCGGCGCGGCCGTGCGTGTCCGTGGATACCCGGATCAGCGGGTAATAGGCGCGGATGCGACCTTCGGGAACGGCCCCTTGCACGACCGCCTCGAAGGACGAGCGAAGAAAGGCGGTGTTGCGGGCGTAGATCTCGACCAGACGGTCGACGGCAGCTTCCGCGTCGCGGAAACTCGTCATGGGCAGGCGGGGAGGGCTGTCAACGAAAACGGGAGCCGGGCGCTCGGATGCGATCATGTCGGTCTCTTGCGGTACGTGCCCTCTGGGTTGCTCACCCTCGGGCTGGTACCGCAAGGTCAATACCACAAGATGACGACGAAGCCAGTCCCGTTTGTTCGCCGGACCTCCGCCGACGCCTCAAGCCTGCTCGAGATCCGGCGCGCGCCCATTTCGGATCATCGGGATATGCGAGCCGGCGCTTTCTCCGAGTTCTCCGAGGAGGCGGACGTCATCGTGCACTTCCACCGCGCGGGCATAGGGCACGAAGCCCATGTGCATGTAGAAGGGTAGGGCCTGCGGGCTGTCGAAATGGCAGGTATGCAGCCAGAGGCGTTTCACGCCCGGTCTCCCGAAGGCAAGGGCGATGGCCTCCCGCATCATCCAGCCGCCGATGCCGCCGCCGACCGCATCGGGCACAAGACCGAAGAAGGAGATCTCGGTCTCGTCCGGCTTGGAGAGGTCCATCTCGACGATTCCCATCCTCCGGCCGTCCTTCACCGGGCACCAGGAGCGCATGTGTGGCGCGGCGAGCTTGGCTTCGAGCTTCTCGCGCGGCATCAACAGGCGCGAGCTCCACAGCCATTCCCAACCGATTTCCCTGTAGAGGTCGAGAAAGGCGTCCGTGTCCCACCGTTCGACGGGCTCGAGCGTGTAGCCGGCTGGTGCAGGCTGACGAGGACGGTCGGGCGCCTCTGTCATCTCCACGAAGGTGACGACGTTTGCGAGTTTGCCGGGTGCGAGGGCATGATAGCCGTCGGGGAGGAAGGTTGCGTCGGTCATGGCTTCCGTCTTAGCGGAAGCCGGAGAGTGCCGGAAGAGACCTGAACGCCAAATCGCAGGTGAACCGCGGCGCCGGCGACAGGTCTCAGGCGGCCTGCCGGGTGATCGCGCTGTAGGCGGCGTTGATGGTGGCCATCCTCTCGGTTGCCACCCGAATGAAATCGGCCGGCAGGCCTCGCGCCTGCAGACGGTCCGGGTGATGCTCGGCGACGAGACGCCGCCACGCCTGCTTCACCGCCGCGTCGTCGGCTCCCGGCGGAAGACCGAGCACCGCATAGGGGCAACGGGCGTCTTCACCGACATGACGGGCGAAAAGCCGATGGAAAGCGGCCTGCGGGACGCGGAAGATGGTCGCCACCGTTTCCAGGAAGGCAAGCTCGTCGTCGTGCAGGCTGCCATCGGCGGTGGCGATGACGAACAGGCCGTCGAGGATATCCTCGAGCGTTTCCATGTCCGTCTCATAGAGCGCATGGATGCGCTCCGCATAATACTCGTAGCCGGCAGTATCCTGCTTGGCGAGATTGAAGAGGCGGGCGACGTGGCGCTTTTCTTCCGGCGGCACCTGGAAAAGGCGCTCCACCACGGCGACCTCGTCGGCCGTGACGACGCCGTCGGCCTTGGCCATCTTGGCGGAAAGCGCAATCATGGCGGAGGTAAAGGCGACCTCGCGCCGCGCTTCCGGCGACAAGGTATCTCGCAGCACGTCGACCACGCACTGAAAGACGCAGGTGACCGCATCGGGAATGCGGGAGATGACGGCGGAGAATTGCTGCCAGAAGGTCATGATTATGGACCATAAGGCAAAATCGCTACCCTGGCGAGCCCGGAGGCAGCCGATCACGCCATTCACACCAGGATTTGACCGGTTCGGTCAACGAGACCTGGTCAAGCTCCTCATGGTGCCGGCACGAACTCGATGCGTCCGCCATCAAGCCGGAAATAGCCGTCCTGCGACACCGGGAGCGTCAGCATCTCCTCGTGCGAGAGCCCCGCATGGAGGCCGCGCACCAGCCTGCTGATGACCCCATGGGTAATGACGACGGCCGGCGTTTCCGCGTCTTCATACCATGCTGCGACGCGGGCCAGCACGACATCGAGCGTCTCGCCGCCCGGTGCCTGGAACTGCCAGTCGAGCGGGCGGATGGATTGATCCTTGCCGAAACGGGACAGGATGTCGTCGCGCGTCAACCCTTCCCACTCGCCGAAATGGACCTCCATCAACCGTGTCTCTTCGATGATGCGCATCGGCAGCGACTGACCGATCAATCCAGCCGTCGCACGGGTGCGCCCGAGCGGGCTGACATAGGCGCGGATCGGTTCGGAGCGCACGCCGATTTCGGCGGCGAGAGCCCGGCCGACACGGCTTGCCTGATCGCGGCCGAGATCGGTGAGCGGGGAATCGAACTGCCCCTGGAAACGCGCCTCGGTGTTCCAGAGCGTTTGTCCGTGTCTTACGAGGTAAAGCATGTGGTGAGTCCGTTGGATCGTCAGGCGGTCATCCCGAAGCGGTTGATGAGATGGACGGCGATGCCGGCGATCAGACCCCAGAAGGCGCCGGGGATGCCGAAAAAGCCGACGCCGGACGCCGTGATGAGGAAGGTGACGACGGCCGCTTCCCGCGTATCGGGCGACGACAGGGCGGTCGAGGTGGAGGCGCCGAACGCCCCGAGCAGCGCCAGGCCGGCCACCGCCTCGATGAGAACGGGCGGAGCGGCTGCGATGAAGGCCGTCGCGGCACCCGAGATCAGGCCGACGATCACGTAGGCGACGCCGCAGACCACGGCCGCCCAATACCGGTTGTCCTTGTCGGGATCGGCATCGGGGCCGGCGCAAAGGGCGGCGGTGATCGCCGCGAGGTTGACGGCATGGCCGCCGAACGGTGCTGCGAGAAGGGTGAAGGCGCCGGTGTTCCTGAGGATGGGGCCGAACTCCGGGCGGTAGTCATTGGCGTTCAGGACGGCCATGCCGGGAATGTTCTGCGCCGCCATGGTCACCACGTAAAGAGGAAGCGCCGTACCGATCAACGCGGCAAAACTGAAATGCGGCATGATGAGGAGCGGTGCCGGCACGAGCCCTTCGGTGACCGCCGGGGGGATCGGCGTCGTCATGGCGATGATGATCGCGGCGACGATCACCGCAGCCGGCACGGCGAGCACCTTTCGCCAGAGACCGACACCGAGCCATGTCACCACGACCGCGAGGCCGGCAAGTGGTGAAATCGCCACCGCCTTGACCGGCGCGAGGCAGAGCGTCAGGAGCACGCCGGCCAGCATCGCCGAGGCGATCGGCGTCGGTATGGCGGCGACCGCGCGGCCGAGCGGCTTGATGACGCCTGACAGCATCAACAGCGCGCCCGTTATAAGGAAGGCGCCGACGGCATAGGAGTATCCGCCGGCCACCGCGCCTGAGGAGGCGAGCAGCGCCGCGCCCGGCGTTGACCACGCCACCGAAATCGGCATCCGGAACCGAAGGCTGAGCAATATGCCCGAGAGCCCCATAACTATAGTGACAGCCATTAGGCCCGAGGCCACCTCGGCCGGAGACGCGCCGGCCGCGGAAAGGCCGCGCACGACGACAGTGAAGGCGCCGCCGAATCCGACGAAGGCGGCGATGAGGCCCGCGGCGACGGCCTGCGGAGAGGGGCGGGAGGACATCTGTCAGTTCCGGTGAGAGAGGAAGAGGCGACGTCATCCAATCCGAAAGGCAGCGGAGCATCAAGCCCACTCGAGAGTGAACCGGTTCGCCGAGAGGTTGTTTGGCAGCCGACTTCCCTGACGGGCATCCGAGGCCGGTCCGTACTCCATCCTCTTACTTGGGCGTCCCGACTCTCCCCGGAGAGATTCGCCGTCGTTGGATTGGCCACCTACGGCTTGGCCTGGTGAAAGAGGGCGCCAACGCTAGCCGTTTGGTTATGAGTATGTTCCCTGAGGCCTGTGGAAAAGCCACGGATGCTAATGGGTTGGAAACCGACAATTCCCTTTTGAAGCAGGGCCTTAACCTCTCATTAATTCTCCTGCCGAGGGGGGTGGGAGGGTGCGTGACAAAACTGCAACATGGATTTTCGATTAGCCGTACCGGGCGGATTGGCGGCGTGTTTCCCGTTGAAGACCGGCTCAGGATCGGCCATCACTATCACCGTGAGATTTCGGGAGACGGAACTCACCGCCAAGTGAAGTCGATCTGCCTGGGGTGGTTAGGCGGCGGAGCAAGGCGGCAAAGAACCGGAACCGGTTCCAAGCCATCGATGATAACGGTCAGGCCGTTTGTTGTCAGGCAGGGAAGGGTTCCTTCTCTAGATGACTTTGGAGGTCAGGAAATGAACATGAAGACGCTGCTCGGCACCGCCGCCGGCCTGATGGTCGCCACCGGTGCTTACGCCGCCGACCTGCCGGGCGAAGCCGCTCCGGTTGCTGTTGACTACGTGAAGGTTTGCGACGCCTACGGCGCCGGCTTCTTCTACATCCCCGGCACCGAGACCTGCCTGGACATCTCCGGCCGCGTTCGCGCTCGTGTTGTTTACACCAACAACTTCGGTGATATCAATGCGACGGCCAGCGCCATCACTCTTGGCGATAAGGTGAACTTCAAGGCTGACGCCCAGGTCAAGTTCGACGCTCGCACGGCTTCCGATCTCGGCACCGTTCGTTCGTTCTTCGTTCTGCAGCTCGACAGTGCCGCTGGCACGATCACGGCTGACGATGCCTTCATTCAGGTCGGTTACCTGACCGTCGGCAAGTTCGGCAATGCCTATGGTGACGTGTTCTACGGCGACACCGGCGCTATCTACGGCGAGTTCGACAAGAGCGGCGTTGGCGCTCAGGTCATGGTCGACAACCTCGGCGGTGGCTTCTACGTTGGTGCTGGCTTCCAGGGTCTGGACGATGGCAACAAGTGGCAGCCGACCATTTGGACGACCGGCCGTAGCGCCGACATCACCTACACCGGCCGCCTCGGTATCACCGGTCAGTCTTGGGGTGCCGTCGATCTGTCGGCCATCTATGAGGCCCATGACCTCGGCGACAACGACATGTGGGGCCTCAAGGCCACTGCCGACCTCAAGCTGATTGACAAGCTGAGTGCTCGTCTCACCGGTGTCTATGTCGATTACGACTCTGACTACTTCTATGGCGCTGCCGCTGCTGCGAAGTATCAGGCGACGGATGCTCTGGCTGTTTACGCCGGTATCGGTTCGCGCTTCTGGGACAAGGCTGAGGATCAGGTCATCGCTCAGGTGGGCGCTGACTACTCGTTCACCCCGGACCTCATCCTGACGGCCGAAGTGAACTACACCAGTGACAAGGTGTTCACCGACGGCACGGCTTCGGTCACCGACGATACCTGGGCGGCCATGCTGAAGCTGACCCGCAACTGGTAATATCGACCCCCTCTGGGGTTTGAGGGAAAGGCCCGGTTCGTCCGGGCCTTTTCTTTTTGGCGCCCGCGACAAAGCTCGCAGGTGACGACATTTTTGCCTTGCCCCTCATTTGTTTGACGAGTGTGCTCCCTGGGTAATTGCTTTTCGCAAATGCCGTTTCGTATTCTCAGCCTAGCAATCAGGTGGATGATGTCCGGGTGTGCGGAGGCGGGAGATGGTTCGCTGGCAGATCTCGGCGATACTTGGCGTGACGGCGGCGGTTGCCGTGACCGCGGCTGCGCTCATCAGCCGCACGGCTCACATTGCCGTCGATCTCGGAACACGTGCCGGGCAGGTGTTGGCCGGCGAGGCGACCAGCTGGGCGTCGGTCGATGTTCGCGGTCGCGATGTGTTCCTTCGGGGTGACGCACCGTCCGAAGAGTATCGTCAGTTGGCGGTCGAGCGGTTGAGCCGCCTCTATGGCATTCGCGCGGTTGACGCCTCGGCGGCCGGGCTGCTGCCCGAAGTCCATCCCTACGTCACCAGGTTCGAGCGAAGTGGCGACACGGTGTCGCTATCCGGCGCCGTGCCTTCGCTGCCGGACAGGGCGCGCATCCTGGGCGGCATGGCGGCGGCGGCTCCGGGGCTCGCCGTGGTCGATCACAGTCTGTTGGCGCGTGGCAAGGCCGATGATCGCTATTTCGACGTCCTCAGAGCGCTTTATGGTTTGCCGGCCTTGCTGTCGCGAGGACAGGTGACGCTGGCCGACCGGACGGTGACCGTCGACGGCGAGGCCGTCAGCAATGCGGCCTACGATCGCCTGACCTCTTTTGCGCCGACGTTGCCGGAAGGTTACAGCCTGGAAGGCGTGAATGTGTCGCGGCCTCTGGCCTCGCCCTTCGTCTGGTCCGTCGATCGAGACGATAGTGGCGTCACGGTATCGGGTGTCGTTCCTGACCCGGCGACTCGCGCCAGCCTGCTCGATGTGGTGCGACAGGCGGTCGGTCCGCGCAACGTATTCGACAATCTCGACTATGCGTCGGGAGCACCGGCTGGATTCGCCGATGTCGCCGAGGCGGCGACGGACTATATCGATCTCCTGGCGTCGGCACATATCTCGCTCAGCGACAGGATGCTGACCATATCCGGACGTGCCGCAAGTCCCGAGGCCTACCGCACGCTCAATGCTTATTTGGAGACCTGGAATCCGCCCGGTTTCCTTCTCCAGAAGTCCATCGCGCTACCGATCGTCGAGCCGTTCACGCTGACGGTTTCGAAAAGTCGCGGCCGTGTGACGGTCTCCGGCTTCGTGCCGACGGACGGGGTACGGGGCAGTTTGGCGGCCGCGGCGAAAGCCATTGCCGGGGAGAGCGAGCCGGTGGTCGAAACGACGCTAGCCGATGGCGCTCCGGACGATTTCGATGCCGCCGCCGAGTTCGCGGTCGGCCTTCTTGCCAAGCTCGACGAGGGCACGGCGCTGTTGTCGGGCACGCATCTGACGCTTTCCGGCGCCGCAGCCACATCGGGCGACCTCGTCGAGCTGGAGGCGGCGATCGCCAATCCTCCCCAAGGCTATGATGTCAGCAACGGCGTCACGCCACCGGTGGTCGCGCCCTATGTCTGGTCGCTGACCAAGGATGCCGAGCAGCTCACAATTGGCGGCTCCACCCCGTCTGAGGCGATGCGTTCCGCCATACGCGCCGTTGTCGACGGCACGTCCAAAGACCTTGGCCTCATCGACAGGTCCGGCCTTGGCGCCGGACTTGATCCGGCCATCGATCTCGTTTCGGTGGCGCGCAAGGCAGCCGACATTCTGGAACAGCTCGACACCGGAGAGGTGCGCTTTGTTGCCAATGCACTGTCGGTGAGCGGCAAGACATCAACAGGCGACGGCAAGGCGTCTATTGCCGAGGAACTCGATGACCTGCCGGCCGGTGTTGTCAAGGGCAGCGTCGACGTGTCGGCTCCTGTCGCCTTTCGGTTCTTTGTCGAACGCGGCTTCGACACGGTGACTCTCGACGGCGATCTTGCGGACGAGGCTATGCGCCATGCAGTCCGGACCGCTGCCGATAGGGCCTTTGGTCGAGCCGATATCCTCGATTCTTCCGTCCTGTCCGAAACCGTGCCGGAGAACGCGCGCGAGGCGGCACTGTTCGCGATCCGCGCCGCGTCGCTTCTTGCCAAGGGCAACGTCAGCGTCGAGGGTTCCGCGATCAGGGTTACGGGCAGCGCCTTCACGGCCGCCGGTTCTGCACGCCTCCCCTCTGAGCTTTCGGCTGCGGTGCCGTCCGGATACGCGCTTGAAGTCGCCGTTACGGCACTGCCGGCCGAACCGCCACTTGAGGTGGCCGCCTGTGGCGAGGCAATCGGGAAGGTACTCGACCGCAATCCCATCCGGTTTGACGAGGGTTCGGCCGCCATTGCCGCCAACAGTTGGGGAGTGGTCGATCGGCTCGGCGGGCTGGCGCTCCGATGCCCGACCGCGCGTTTCGCGTTGATTGCCACCGTGTCGGGGCTCGATGCCGAACAGGCCCAATCGCTCGGTGAGGCGCGCGCGCGGAGTGTCGCGGGCGCCTTCGCCGAGATCGGGGTCGACCCCAGCCGGCTCGCGACCAGCGGCGCGGCCGGTGGCGTTGACGGGCTTTCCATCACCTTGGCAGCGCCCTGATCGGGAGACGATGATGCTCTATCTTGCAATCATGCTCTGGCCCTATCTCCTCATCGCATTCGCTGCCGGTCTGATCATCGGCTGGTTTGGTTCCGACCGCATCGAAGCATGACCTCTACCGTTCGGCCGCCTTTCTCCCACCGGAGTTCATCATGGCCATTCTGATCATCGAAGCCTTCTTCCTGACGGCGATCGCAGTTGGTGCCGGTGTGCTGGTCGGCATCCTCGTCAAGCAATGGTTTGGCCGTCGCACGGTCGGAAGCGAGCGCTTGACCGAGGTTATGGCCGCCGCCGAAGCGGCCGAGGCGGATGCGGCCGCTGTCGAGACCGAAGCGCCCCCAACTCCCACTCCAACAAGGCCGCAGGCTGAACCGGCCGTTTCAGCCGAGATCGTGTCGGCAGAGCCCGTGGAGCCGATCGCTCCGGACGTCTTGACCGGCCCCGCAGCCGAGGTCTCGGCGGGGCTCGACCGCATTGCCGCCGCCGATCGCGTCGGCGAGCGGCCGCCGGCACTGCCGGGACCACGCGCGGGGGGCGCCGACCATCTCCGGCGCATCAAGGGAATCGGCCCGCAGAACGCGACGCGCCTCAACGCGCTCGGCATCTATCATTTCGATCAGATCGCCGCTTGGACGCCGGTGGAGGTGCGTTGGGTCGGTGCCTACCTGGCTTTCCCTGGGCGGATTGAGCGCGAGGACTGGATCGCCCAGGCCACGGCGCTGGCAGCCGACCACCCCGGTGCCTGATGCTCCCTGATGGAGCTGAGAATGTCCCGCTTCCGGGCGCTCGTTGAGCAAGCTTGAAACCGCAACCAGTCATTCGGCATCGGGAATGATCGGTCCCCGCGGCTGGGTCTTTGGTCGGCGCAGCAGGAGCACGAGCGGCAGCGCCGCGATCGACACATACATCATCAGCTTGAAGTCATCGATGTAGGCGAGCATCGTGGCTTGGAGTGTGGTGATCTGATCGAGCACCGCTGCGAACGGGCCGGAATTGGCATTCATGCCGACGGCGCGGGCGGCCGCGTCGACGCTTGGCGAGAAGGCCGTCACCCGTTCGGCAAGCTCTGCGTGGTTGACCTGGATATTGCGGGTCAAGACGACCGAGACCATGGAAATGCCGATCGACGAGCCGATGTTGCGCACCAGGCTGAACAGCGCGGCACTCTCGGTTCGGAGTTCGGTCGGCAGTGTGGCGAATCCCACCGTCGACATCGGCACGAAAACCAGCCCAAGCCCGAAGCCCATGGATACACCGGTGTAAATGACCGGCCATGAGTCCATGTCGGCCGTAAAGCCAGTCATTCCCCAGAGACCACAGACCGTAAATCCGAGACCGACGACGATGATGAGTCTCGGATCGATGAAGCGCAGCAGACGGCCGACCAACAGCATGGCCACCATGGTGCCGATGCCGCGCGGCGCCAGCACGAGCCCAGTGGTTACCGTGGGAAACCCCATGATGCGTTGCAGGAGAGGCGGCAGCAGCGCGGTGGTGGCGAGCAGCACCACGGAGATGGCAAAGCTGAAGATGCTGGCGGCCACATAGTTGCGATCACGGAAGATTTGCGGGTGAATGAAGGGGTGCTCGGCTGTTGCCGAATGAACGACGAAGCACCAGAGCGCGGCGGCGGCGAGCGCGGCTTCGATGACGATTTCCGGCGAGGAAAACCAGTCGAGCTGCTCTCCGCGGTCGAGCATCAGTTGAAGCGCGCCGACGAACAGGCCAAGGAAGGCAAAGCCGACGAAGTCAAACGAGCGGCTATGGCGTGGCGAAGGCGGCATGGTGAAGGCGATGCCCAGGAAGGCAAGCAGCCCGACCGGAACGTTGATGTAGAAGACCCAGCGCCAATCGAAGCTGTCGGTCAGCCATCCTCCCAATGTCGGTCCGAGAACCGGCGCCACCATGATGCCGGCGCCCCAAAGGGCCATCGCCTGTCCATGTCGCTCGCGCGGATTGATGTCGAGCAGCACGGCCTGTGACAGTGGTGCGAGCGATGCGCCGAACACGCCCTGAAGCACGCGGAACAGCACCATCTCGGTCAGGCTGCCGGCCATGCCGCAGAGGCAGGAAGCCAATGTGAAGCCTGCCACCGAGATGAGGAACAGGCGATTGCGGCCGATGGCGTCCGCGATCCAGCCGGTCAACGGCATGACGATTGCCGACGCGACGATGTAGGACGTCAGCACCCAGTTGATCGTATCCTGAGCCGCCCCGAGGCTGCCTTGCATCGAGGGAAGGGCGACGTTGGCGATCGTCGTGTCGAGCACCTGCATGATCACCGCCAGCATGGTGGCGAGCGACAGCAGGCCGCGGTGCGGCACCTTCGTCAGGTCGGCGGGGGCTGTCATCTGGCGGCGAGCTTCTGTGCTTCCGGTGCGAATCCCAGCGTGTCGAGCGCGGTCCGCAGGAAGGCGGGCAGCGGCCGGACGAAGCCGGTGTCGACATAGACCCCGACGCTGAGGCCGGCCTTCAACGGCAACGATGTTGGCTCGTCGAGTGCGATCCGAACGGGTACGCGCTGCACGACCTTCACCCAGTTGCCGGTGGCGTTCTGCGCCGGCAGCAGCGAGAAGATGGCACCGGTGCCGCCGCCGAAGCTGTCGATGTGTCCCCTGATCGTGACGTCGGGATAGGCGTCGAACGTCAACTCGGCCGGTTGTCCGGGGCGCATGTGGCCGAGATCGGTCTCCTTGAAGTTGGCCTCCACCCAGGTACTGGTGTTGTCGATGATCGCCATGACCGGGCTGCCGCTGCCGATGTATTGACCGACTTGCAGATTGCCCACCTGGCTGACGGTGCCGGTGGTCGGCGCACGCACGACGGAACGTTTCAGGTTGAGCCGGGCGCTGTCCTGCGCCGCGAGGGCACCGAGCACCGATGGGTGTTTGTCGGTCGCTATGTCGGCATCCCCGCCGAGTGCGACCAGCGTATCGGTCACGCCTTGCTCTGTCTCCGCCACGGCTTGCCTGGCAAGGTCGAGCTCGTGGCGGGCGCTGTCATATTGCGCTTCGGTTGCGTTGCCGGTCTGCCGGAGCTTCTCCTGGCGGCTGAACTGCACCTCCTGGAAGGCGAGGGTATTGCGCGCCGTTTCGGCCTTCAGTTCGGCATCCTTCAGGTGGGTACGAAGCTCTTCCACCTGCAGGCGGGCGAGCGCCACGGCCCCATCGGCCTTCTCAAGGGCGATTCGATAGGCAGCGTCGTCGATCCGGAACAAAACGTCGCCGGGTTTCACCGTCTGGTTTTGCCCGACCAGCACTTCGGCAATGCGTCCTTCCACTTCGGGAGCGACCAACACCTTGTTCTGCTGCACATAAGCGTTGTCGGTCGAGGCCCACCGGCCACCGATCACCCAATACCAGCCGCCGGCCGCGACAAGCGCCAGGGGAAACGCCGCCATCAGCAGGTAGCGGAGCCCGCTCCGGCGTGACTTTCGGGAAGGGGCGGCCTTACCGGGCGCCGGCTTTGACGGGGCGGTCGAGGCAGGTGTTGCGTCTTGGGTATCGGACATTTCTCGTCAGTCTTTCTGGTCCGGCTGGGGCCGGATGGAGTTGGCGGTGTCGGCCGGAATGGGGGAGGACATATCCTCGCCGGTCATGGCGACAAGATTGGCGTGGACACGGCCGAGCAAGCTTGTGAGGACTTCCTCTTCCTCAGGGGTAATGCCCGTAAGGGCTTCCTTGAACAGAGCCTGGGCCGTCGCCCGCATGCGTTCGAGCCCCGGGCGGGCGTTCTCGGTTACATGGATCAGACGGGCACGGCGGTCGCCCGGGTCTGGTCGTCGTTCCACGAGGTTCATCGCCTCAAGGCGGTCGACCATGCGGCAAATGCTGATTGGCTCAACGCCAACGAGATCGGCCAGAGTTGCCTGGTTCACGCCTTGCCGCTTGGCAACGCGGGCAAGGACCTGCCACTGGGCGCGCGACATGCCGGTCGTCTCGGCAAACCGGTCGAACCGCTTCTTTACGAGGCGGTCGATTTCATGGACCAAGCTGCCGATGGTGGGTGTCCAGTTGCTCATGCGCACCCTATACATAATAAGTATGCTTATGATAATAGCTAACATGGTGAGCTAGGTAAAATAATGGTGAGCGCTAGGGGCGGGGCGAGCACTCGGCAATGGCTATTTCGGCGGTATTCGGTAACCGTTGGCACTTGCCATCAGCGGCCGTTTCCCCTATATCCCGCGCCATTCCACACGCGGGAGCCGCGGGTGCGCCTTGGCGTCCCCTCCGGTCGGTTCGGGCAGGTTGCCCTGGCTGATTCCTCCCGCGGAGGCCAAACCGGAAAAAGGTACTACATCCATGGCTCTTCCCGAGTTCACCATGCGCCAGCTTCTCGAAGCCGGCGTTCACTTCGGTCACCAGACGCACCGCTGGAACCCGAAGATGAAGTCCTATATCTTCGGCTCGCGCGCCAACGTCCACATTCTCGACCTCGCGCAGACGGTTCCCCTGATGCACCAGGCCCTCAAGGCCGTGTCCGACACCGTCGCCCGCGGCGGTCGCGTGCTGCTGGTCGGCACCAAGCGCCAGGCCCAGGAAGAGATCGCCGAGGCGGCGCATCGTTCGGCCCAGTACTACGTCAACAGCCGCTGGCTCGGCGGCATGCTGACCAACTGGAAGACCATCTCCGGCTCGATCCAGCGCCTGCGCAAGCTCGACGAGACGCTCAACTCCGAGCTGTCCGCCCGCCTCACCAAGAAGGAACGTCTGGTGATGACCCGCGAGCGCGACAAGCTTGAGCGCGCGCTCGGCGGTATCAAGGACATGGGCGGCACGCCCGACCTGATCGTCGTCATCGACACCAACAAGGAAAAGAATGCCATCGACGAAGCCCGTCGCCTCGGCATTCCGGTTGCCGCCATCCTCGACTCCAACAGCGACCCGGATGGCATCACCTTCCCGGTTCCGGGCAACGACGACGCCGGCCGCGCCATTTCGCTCTATTGCGACCTGATCTCGCGCGCAGCCATCGACGGCCTGTCGCGCGCCATGGGCGCCATGGGTGAAGACATCGGAGCCGCCGAGCAGCCGATGGAAGAGCCGGCGCTCGCCGACGACGCGGCCGCCGCCGAGGCCAACGCCTGATCCACGCTTCGGCGTGATCTTGGCAACGCTTTTCGGGCGGGTCCTCCGAGGGTCCGCCCGAGCTGTTAGGAAGCCCACCGGCCGGTGGGCGCTTGAACCGGAGATGCCTGCCGGCGTCGAGCTGCCCGAGAGGGTGCTCGGCATCCGTTCATCGGCCCGTCAGGACGGGCCGTTACCAATCCGGCTGCGGGCGTTTTGAGGTTTCACGAGAACAGACGAGGGTCACATGAACATTTCCGCTGCACAGGTGAAGGATCTCCGCGAGAAGACCGGCGCCGGCATGATGGACTGCAAGCACGCCTTGGCCGAGAACAATGGCGACATCGAAGCCGCCATCGACTGGCTGCGCGCTAAGGGGCTTTCCAAGGCCGCCAAGAAGGCCGGGCGCGTTGCCGCCGAGGGTCTGGTTGGCGTCGCCACCGGCGACAAGACCGCCGCCGTCGTCGAAGTGAATTCCGAGACCGATTTCGTCGCCCGCAACGAGGCCTTCCAGGGGCTGGTGCGTGCCGTGGCGACCGTTGCCGTGGACAAGGGTGGCGACGCCGCTGCCATTGCCGCCGCGACCTATCCGGGCAAGGCGCATTCGGTCGAGGCCGAGGTCAAGGAACTGATCGCCACCATTGGCGAGAACATGGGCTTCCGCCGTGCCGCCTCCCTCAAGGTGTCGGCCGGTGCCGTTGCCACCTACATCCATTCGGCGATCGCCGACGGTCTCGGCAAGATCGGCGTGCTCGTCGCCCTCGAGTCGACCGGCAACGTCGATGAGCTCGTCAAGCTCGGTCGGCAGATCGCCATGCACGTTGCCGCCACCTCGCCGCTGGCGCTGTCCGCCGAGGATATCTCGGCCGAGGTCGTCGAGCGTGAGCGCGCCATCTTCATCGAGCAGGCCAAGGAGTCCGGCAAGCCGGCCGCCGTCATCGAGAAGATGGTCGAAGGCCGCATTCGCAAGTTCTTCGAAGAGTCGACGCTTCTGAAGCAGGCCTTCGTGATCAATCCCGACCTTACCGTCGAAGCCGCCGTCAAGGCCGCCGAGGCGACGGTCGGCGCGCCGATCAAGGTCACCGGCTTCGTGCGCTTCGCCCTCGGTGAAGGCATCGACAAGGGCGAGAGCGACTTCGCCGCCGAAGTGGCCGCCGCCGCCGGTCAGGGCTGAGCGGTATTCCAACTGACAACGATGAGGGCGCCGACTGGTTCGGCGCCCTTGTCATGTCTGCCTCCTTCGCATGGCAGCTGTCTTGAGTATATTGCTCGTGGGGGTTTCCATCGCCGTCGATGCGGGGTAGTTGGAACGCTTTAGAACCTTCCCTTTCTCGGAATCGCCTTTTCTCGAAAAATTTGGAGTTTTGCCCATGACCGAGCTCAAGTATCGCCGTGTCCTGCTCAAGCTGTCGGGCGAAGCCCTGATGGGCGATCGCGGCTTCGGCATCGATCCCAAGGTGGTCGACCGTCTGGCCGGTGAAATCGTCGAGGCGCATCGGCTCGGCATTCAGGTCGGCGTGGTTGTCGGCGGTGGCAATATCTTCCGTGGCGTGTCCGTGGCGGCCGACGGTGGCGATCGGACGACCGGCGACTACCTTGGCATGCTTGGCACGGTGATGAACGCGCTCGCCATGCGTTCGGCCATCGAGCGGCTCGGGGCGCCGGCCGTGGTGCTGTCGGCCATTGCTATCCCCGCCCTTTGCGAGACCTTCACCCAGCGCGAGGCTTTGCGCCATTTCGCCGCCAACAAGGTGATCGTCTTCGCTGCCGGCACCGGCAACCCCTTCTTCACCACCGACTCGGGCGCTGCCTTGCGCGCCGCCGAGATGGATTGCGACGCTCTTCTCAAGGGAACGCAGGTCGATGGAGTCTACACCGCCGACCCCAAGAAGGATCCCACCGCGCGCCGTTACGAGCGCCTGACGCACCAGGAAGTGCTTTCGAGAAACCTGCAGGTCATGGACGCGGCGGCGATTGCGCTTGCCCGCGACAACAAGATTCCGGTAGTGGTGTTCTCGGTCCATGAGCATGGCGCATTCGTCAATGTTCTGAAGGGCAAGGGTCTTTGCACCGTCATCGACGGGTAACAACAGCGAGCGCCGGCGGCCTGCCGCTGCCCGTGAGTGGCGAAAGGTTGGCCCGGCGCCGATCAGTTCTGGAAGGTTGGCAAGATGGCCGATGAAGAGTACGACATCAACGACCTGAAGCGCCGCATGCAGGGCGCGCTCAGCGTGTTCAAGAACGACCTCGCGGGCCTCCGTACCGGTCGCGCCAGCGCGAGCCTTCTCGATCCCATCGTCGTGGCGGCTTACGGCAGCACCATGCCGCTCAACCAGGTGGCCACCGTGTCCGTTCCCGAGCCGCGCATGCTCTCGGTCCAGGTATGGGACAAGGGCATGGTGCACGCCGTCGACAAGGCGATCCGCGAATCGAACCTCGGCCTCAATCCGATCATCGAGGGAACGCTCCTGCGTCTGCCGATTCCCGAGCTCAATACCGAGCGCCGCAAGGAACTGGTGAAGATCGCGCACAAGTATGTCGAGGCGACCAAGGTGGCCATTCGCCACGTGCGCCGCGATGGCCTTGATGAGCTGAAGGATCTCGAGAAGGAAGGCCTCATCTCCGAGGACTCGCTTCGCGTCTATTCGGATCGCGTACAGAAGATCACGGACGAGTCGATCGCCGAGGCGGACAGGATGCTGGCCGCCAAGGAGCAGGAGATCATGCAGGTCTGATCCGCAAGGACGGGCTGATGGCGTTGTGGTCTCGGGGAGGGGCAGGTCGGACATGATGGGGCTCGGAACGGCGCCGGCGGAAAACGCTGCGAAGGCGGGCCTGCCGCGCCATGTCGCCATCATCATGGACGGCAACGGGCGTTGGGCCCGTCAGCGCGGACTGCCCCGTGCCGAAGGGCACAGGCGCGGCGTGCAATCGATTCGCGACGTCGTTGGGCACGCCAGGTCGATCGGTATCGAGTGGCTGACCGTCTTCGGCTTCTCGTCGGAAAACTGGTCTCGGCCGGCTGAAGAGGTCAGTGAGCTCATGGGGCTCCTGAAGCTGTTCATCCGCCGCGATCTCGCCGAGTTGACGCGTGGCAACGTTCGTGTGCGCGTGATCGGCGGCCGCGACAATCTGTCCGGCGACATAGCCTCCCTGCTGATAGAGGCAGAGCAGAAGACGGCGGGCAACACTGGTCTCAATCTCGTCATTGCCTTCAACTACGGCAGTCGTGACGAGATCTCACGGGCGACGAGGGTTCTTGCCCGCGAGGTGGCTGCCGGTCGCCTCGACGCCGATGAGATCACCGCCGATCTCATTGCGTCGAAGCTCGACACCGCCGGTATGCCCGACCCGGATCTCATTATCCGGACAAGCGGCGAACAGCGGCTTTCCAACTTCCTGCTGTGGCAGGCCGCGTACGCCGAGTTCGTGTTCGTTCCCGACTATTGGCCGGATTTCGATGGCGCCGCATTCGATCGGGCGATCACCGAGTATCTCGGCCGTGATCGCCGCTTCGGCGGGTTGTCCCAGAAAGACGAGGTCCGATGAACGCGCCGACTTCCAAGTTCGGCAAGCCTGGCTCCGAGCTCGTTCTGCGCCTGCTGTCGGCTGTCGTCCTCGCGGCGGCGACCATCGCTGCGCTCTGGGCCGGTGGTTGGGTTTTCGCCGCGCTCGCCGCTGTCGCCGCCGTGCTGATCCTGCGCGAGTGGATGGCCATGAGCGGGCCGTTTTCGTTCCGGGCGGCGCCTTGGGCCTTGATGGCTTTCGTCGCTGTCACCGTGATGACAGGGCGCGACGAACCGTTGCAGTCTCTCGGCTTCACCGCGCTCGTGGCGGCTGCCTTGCTTCTGGCGCGCGTCACCGAGCCGCGCGTGGCTTGGTTGTCGGTTGGAATCCTCTATGCCGGCGTGCCGGCGGTGGCTGCCGTTGCGCTACGGGGGGAGGACATGTTCACCTTCGCCTCGACCGGGGCGGTCGCGGTGATTTTCGTCCTCGCCGTCGTCTGGTCCACCGATACCGCCGCGTACTTTGCCGGCCGGCTGATCGGCGGTCCCAAGCTGGCGCCGCGCTTTTCGCCGAAGAAAACCTGGTCGGGCGCTCTCGGTGGGGCGTTGGCCGGAGTTGTCGTCGGGTGTCTGGTGGTTGTGGCGGCCGGCGTGAGCGTGAGCGTCGCGCTGGTGCTGATCGCACTGCTCCTGTCGGTCGTGGGGCAGGTGGGAGATCTTGCCGAATCCGCCATGAAGCGACACTTCGGCGTCAAGGACTCGGGCGTCCTGATCCCAGGACATGGCGGCATCATGGATCGCGTCGACGGGCTCGTCGCCGCGCTCGCCGTTGCGGCTGCGATCGGCCTTGGGCGGGATTGGCTTTCGGGCGGTGGCATCGCCGCCGGCCTTCTCATCTGGTGATGACAATGACATCGACCACGGAGACGGAGGGGAGCGGCGACGCTGCGTGGGGGCAGGCACCGCGTCGGTTGTCCATTCTCGGCGCGACCGGATCGATCGGTCTCAATGTTCTGGACCTGGTTGCCGCCGAGCCGGGCCGCTTCGAGATCGAGGCGCTGACCGCCGGCCGAAACGCGCGCGAACTTGCCGAGCTTGCCATTCGTTTTTCCGCTCGGATTGCCGTGGTTGCCGATCCTACCGCCTATGCGGAGCTTCGCGACCGCCTCGCCGGCACCGGCATCGAAGCGGCAGCTGGCGCAGAGGCCATCGCCGCCGCGGCATCCCGGCCGACCGACATTCTCGTATCGGCGATCGTCGGCTTTGCCGGGCTCGCGCCCAGCCTCGCCGCTCTCGGCGCCACGCGGACGCTCGCACTGGCCAACAAGGAGACGCTGGTCTCCGCCGGTCCGCTGTTCCTGGCGACGGCAGAGCGCGCCGGCACCCGCATTCTGCCGGTGGACAGCGAACACAACGCCATCTTCCAGGTCTTCGAGACCGACAATGCCCCGAACGTGTCCGAGGTGATCATCACCGCGTCCGGTGGGCCCTTTCTGCGGACGCCAAAATCGGAGCTGGCCGCCGTCACGCGCGACATGGCATTGAAACATCCCAAGTGGAGCATGGGGCCGAAGATCACGATCGATTCGGCAACCCTGATGAACAAGGGGCTGGAGCTGATCGAGGCTTACCGGCTCTATCCCGTTTCGGTCGATCAACTCTCGGTGCTGGTCCATCCCCAATCGGTCGTGCACGGCCTCGTTCGCTACAAGGACGGCTCGCTGCTTGCCGAACTCGGTGTGCCCGACATGCGTACGCCAATCGGTTACTGCCTTGCCTGGCCGGAGCGCCGGCCGACGACGGTCAAGCCGCTCGATCTTGCGACGGTGGGGACGCTGACCTTCGAAGCGCCCGATCGCGATCGGTTTCCCTGTTTGCCTCTGGCCGAGGAGGCGATGCGGCGCGGGGACGGCGCCCCTTGCGTGCTCAATGCCGCCAATGAGGTCGCCGTCGAAGCTTTCCTCGCCGGCCGAATCGGTTTCCTGGATATCGCGCGCGTCGTCGAGGCGGCTCTTGCCGGGATTGACGCGAAGGGCGGACTGTCCGAGCCCTCGTCCTTGCTCGCAGCGACCGAGCTCGACGGTTGGGCTCGCAAGATTGCCCTGGCCTGCCTATAGTGGGGGGATGAGGGGCTGCTTTAAGCCGTCGTCGACCGAGGCGGGCAGGATCACGAGAGGATGAAGCATTGAGTTTTCTCGCGGCAACCGGTGGCACCCTGATCGGAACGGTGATTCCCTTCCTGGTCGTGCTGACCGTGGTGGTCTTCGTTCACGAGCTTGGGCATTTCTGGGTGGCGCGTCGGGCCGGCGTCGCCGTCAGCGTTTTTTCGATAGGTTTCGGTCCCGAGCTTCTGGGGCGAACCGATCGCAAGGGGACGCGCTGGAAGCTCTCGGCGATTCCGCTCGGTGGCTATGTGCGCTTCATCGATGATGCAAATGCCGCCAGCCAGCCGGGTGAGAAGTCGTCCGACCCAGGGGCGTTTCAGTCGAAGGGGCTGGCCGCCCGCGCCGCCGTGGTGGCCGCCGGGCCGGCCGCCAACTTTCTGTTCGCGATCGCCGTGCTTGCCGTTCTTTTCTACGCTTTCGGCAAGCCGATGATCGCTCCGGTCGCTGGCGCCGTCGAACCGGGCAGCCCGGCGGCGGAAGCCGGTTTTTTGCCGGGGGATCGCATCCTCGCCATCGACGGTGGTCCCATCGAGAGCTTCGCCGACATCCAGCGCGTGGTCATGCTGCAAAACGGGGTCGAGCTGGCCATCGACATCGATCGCTCCGGCACTCGCCTGACATTGCACGCCACGCCGCGATCGCGAGAGATTGTCGACGGCTTTGGCGAGAAGCAGATCGTGCCGGTGCTCGGCTTGAGGCAGACCAATCCCACTGTCGAGTTGCGGAGCTTCGGACCGGTCGGTGCGGTTCGCGAAGCCGCTCGCGAAACGTGGTCGATCGTTGACAGTACCTTGTCGTCCGTCGCGGGCATGTTCTCGGGACGGACCTCCACGACACAGATCAGCGGTCCGATCGGCATCGCCCGCGTCAGCGGTCAGGTGGCGGCGCTGGGCCTGATACCACTCATTAACCTTGCTGCCATTCTGTCGATTTCGATCGGTCTCATTAACCTCTTCCCAATTCCCATGCTGGACGGTGGACATCTGGCGTTCTACGCGATCGAAGCGCTGCGCGGACGTCCGCTGCCAGAACGGGCTCAAGAGATCGGCTTCGGCATCGGATTCGCTATCGTCTTGGGACTGATGGCCTTTGGCGTGCTCAACGATATAGCCAAGATCGCATCGGGTTAGGTCTCGCTCGTGACCTTCGGGTCACGCATGACATGGAAAACGGCACCACTCATGGCAAGGTCGCTTGCGCATCGTGGCAAAGACTGTAAAAACCTCTTGATCGGAATCTGTAACAAGGGTTCCCAATCGGCTCTGGCCGCAGAAACTCGGGTACGTGATTAAATGCGCTCATTCAAAGAATGGACGAAAGTCGTCGCCGCCTCCGCTGCCTTGCTCGTCGCGGCACCTTTGTGGGGCGGATTTGTGCCGGAGTTGGGCGCAATTTCAGTAGCAGAGGCTGCAACCGCGGGGCGGGTGACCGTCGTCGGCAACACGCGCGTCGAACCTGAGACGATCGCAGCTTACATCAAGGGGGCGCCCGGACGCCCGCTGAGCCCGGCTCAGGTCGACGAATCGATCAAGGCGCTGTTTGCGACCGGCATGTTCTCCGATGTTCAGATCAGCCAGTCCGGCGGTCGGGTCATCGTCAAGGTCGTCGAGAACCCGGTGATCGCCCGCGTTGCCTTCGAGGGTAACGACGTCCAGTCCGACGAGATGCTGAAGGGCGCCATCGAGTTGCAGCCGCGTTCGGTGCTGACGCAGGGCAAGGTCGAGTCCGACACGCAGCGCATTCTTGAACTCTATCGCCGCACCGGCCGCTACGATGCGACGGTCGAACCCAAGCAGGTCGATCTCGGCAAGGGGCGCGTGGATCTCATTTTCCAGATCAACGAGGGGCCGCGTACCGAGGTCAGCCAGATCACGTTCGTCGGCAACAAGGCCTACTCCGACTACCGTCTGTCGAGCGTCATTTCCACCAAGGAGTCCGGTCTTTTCGGCTGGATCAAGACGTCCGACACCTATACGCCCGAGAAGCTGAGTGCCGATCAGGAAGCGTTGCGCCGCTTCTACTTCAATGTATGTTATTAGTACTTCCGGGTGGTTTCTGCCACCGCCGATTTCGATCGCGAGCTGAACTCGTTCTTCCTGACCTTCACGGTCGATGAGGGCGAGCGCTACAAGTACGGCGACGTCAAGGTCGAGACGACGCTACCGGATCTCAATGCGGACGATCTCAAGGCGCTGACCCTGACGCGTTCGGGGGATACCTACTCTGCCGCCGAGGTGGACAAGTCTCTCGAGGCGATCACCACGGCCGTTGCAGCCAAGGGCTACGCCTTTGTGCAGGTGCGGCCGCGCGGCGATCGTGACTACGCCAACCGTACCATCGCCGTGACCTATTTCGTCGATGAAGGCGCCCGTGCCTACATTGAGCGCATCAACATCATCGGCAATGACCGCACCCGCGATTACGTGATCCGCCGTGAGTTCGATATCGGCGAGGGTGACGCCTATAATCAGGTGCTGATCGAGAAGGCCGAACGCCGGCTGAAGAACCTTGGCTACTTCCGGAATGTTCGCATCTGGTCGGAGCAGGGATCGTCGGTCGACAAGGTGATCGTCAACGTGCAGGTCGACGACAAGCCGACCGGTGAAGTGAGCATCGGCGCCGGTTACTCCACGTCGAACGGCATCCTCGCCGAGCTGTCGCTGACCGAGAAGAACTTCCTTGGCCGTGGTCAGTATGTGCGCGCTTCGGTGTCGAAGGGCATCACGACCGACGGCAAGAGCGGCGACTCGTCCTATGAGCTGTCGTTCACCGAGCCCTATCTGTTCGACCGTCGTCTCGAGGGTGGTTTCGACGTCTATCGTCGCAACTACAGCGACGGCGACGATGGTGTGCACCCCTATGACGAGACAAACACCGGCGGCACGATTCGCTTCGGTGTGCCGATCAACGACGACACGACCCTGGGTCTCTTCTACGAAGGATATCAGCAGGAGATCAGCGACGTTCAGTCGGCGTACAGCTCGTTCGTTACGCCTGGTGATCGCTTCATCTCGATCGTTGGTGCGAGCCTGACCTACAACACGGTCGACGACTATGCCTTCCCGCGCAACGGCATCTATGCTCAGGTCAAGCAGGAGTTCGCCGGCGTTGGCGGCGACGCAACCTTCCTGCGGACAACCGGTCGCGTCGAGTACTACAAGGAACTGGTGGAAGACTGGGATCTTATCGGCCATCTCGGCGCCAAGGGCGGTGCGATGTTCGGCCTTGATGGCGATCTCGAAACCATTGATCAGTTCCAGGTCGGCGGCTCCATCATTCGCGGCTTCGAGTCCAACGGTATCGGCCCCCGCGATGCCTCCGGTTATCCGCTTGGCGGCCGATATTTCTTCGCGGCGAGCGCTGAGACCATCTTCCCGGTCCCGTTCGTCCCGCAGGAGTATGGCTTCTGGGGATCGCTATTTGCCGACGCCGGCACGCTCTGGTCGTCCGACAAGACGACGGCAAGTGTCGACAACGACCTTGCTTTGCGCGCTTCGGTCGGTGCGGGTCTGGTCTGGCAGTCGCCGTTCGGGTTGCTGCGCGCCGACTTCGCCTACCCGGTCATGAAGGAAGACACGGACAGGACCCAGGTGTTCCGCTTCTCGGGCGGCACCAAGTTCTGAGGCCGTTTCCTCGCAAGTCATCAGCCGCCGCGCCACAAGCGCGGCGGTTTCGTTTTGGTCAGGGCTGACAGGAGACCGGCATCGACTTCTGGGCCATTGCGGCGGCTCGAGTGAAGAGCTGGAGGCAGTCTCCGGTGCGTTCTGATCTTCACACACCCGGCTTCCGTTGAGGATTCTGGGCGTGCCATCGGTTGACACCGCCTCGAAGCAATGGCTAATGCCTTCCGTTCCGGTGACATCGCAGCCGGCCGCAACGGCGAGCCGGGCGGCCTCAGAGCCAGTGGTGTGTCAGCCGAAACGAAGAAGGAAGGCGTGCGTCCGGCGCGGTTCGTGACCGGCAGGGACGAGCGAGTGTTGTCATGACCGATCCAGTGTTCTTCGTGCCGTCCGGGCGGCTCAAACTTGCCGAGGTGGCGCGCATCGCCGGTGGAGAAGTTGCGCGGGGCGACGTCGAGATCGCCATAGGCCGCGTGGCGCCGCTCGATCAGGCTGGGCCGGGCGACCTTTCCTTCCTCGACAATCCCCATTACATCGCGGTCTTCCGCGAGACGCGTGCGTCGGTTGTCATCTGTTCGGCAGCCCATGTCGCCGATGCCCCCGAGAGCGCGGCCGTCGTCGTGGCCCAGCAGCCCTACCGGGCGATGGCAATGATCATGCAGGCGCTGTTCCCTGACGCCTTCCGCCTGAAGGGGCCGTTCGGCGAAGCGGGAGTGTCGTCGGCGGCAAGTGTGCACCCAACGGCGCGCCTCGAAGAAGGGGTCACCATCGAGCCGGGCGCCGTGATCGGTGCGGGTGCGGAGATCGGCGCAGGGAGCGTGGTGTCGGCCAATGCCGTTGTCGGTCGGGGCGTCCGTTTCGGTCGCGATGGCTACATCGGGGCCGGTGTGACGCTTCAATACGCACTTGTCGGCAATCGGGTCATCATCCATCCGGGCTCACGCATTGGCCAGGACGGCTTCGGTTTCGCGATGGGGCCGCGCGGTCACCTCAAGGTACCGCAGATCGGCCGGGTCGTGATTCAGGACGACGTCGAGATCGGTGCCAACGTGACCATCGATCGCGGTTCCAATCGTGACACGGTGATCGGCGAGGGTACAAAGATCGATAACGGCGTGCAGATCGGTCACAACGTCGAAGTTGGCAGACATTGCGTGCTGGTGGCTCAGGTCGGCATCTCCGGATCGACGCAGCTCGAAGACTTCGTTGCGATCGGCGGTCACACGGGGCTTGCCGGTCATATTCGCATTGGCATGGGCGCCCAGATTTCGGGTGGCGCCATGGTGAAGGACAGCATTCCCGCGGGGACGCGCTACGTCGGCAACCCGGCGAAGCCGATTCGGGAGTGGACCAAGGAACAGATGGCCCTGAAGAGGGCCGTGAAGCAGGCGACGGGAAGGGACGAAACGTGAGCGAAACCGATACCGCAACGGCACCGGGCGAAGCCGGAACGTCAACCAAGAGCAGCCTGGGGGTCATGGACATCCAGGCGCTCCTCAAGGCTTTGCCGCACCGCTATCCCTTCATGATGATCGACAGGATCATCGAGATCGACGGCGATAACTCGGCCATCGGCATCAAGAACGTCACCATCAACGAGCCGCAGTTCCAGGGGCACTTTCCCGACGCGCCGGTCATGCCGGGCGTGCTGATGATCGAAGGCATGGCCCAGACCGCCGGCGCCATCTGCGTCAACGCCACCGAAGGAATGGCGCCGAAGCTGGTCTACTTCATGACCATCGACAAGGTGAAGTTCAGGAAGCCGGTCGGCCCCGGCGACGTGGTCGAGTATCACGTCCGCAAGATGAAGAAGCGCGCCAACATGTGGTGGTTCGAGGCGACCGCCATTGTCGGCGGCACCAAGGTCGCCGAGGCTGAACTCAGCGCCATGCTGGTGAATGCCTGACAGACCGCCGCCACGTTGCCGCGCCGTAATACGCTGAAACATTAATTGCAGCCTTTCCCCCGGCAACGGAAGCTATAGGGAAGCGAGCGGCTCGCTGTCGCTTTGCCACCGAGGAACATCCGCATGCCCACCATCCATCCATCCGCCGTGGTCGATCCGGCCGCCGAGATCGGAAACGACGTCAGCATCGGCCCTTTCAGCGTGGTCGGGCCCAACGTGCGGCTGGGAGACGGTGTCGTGTTGCACGCGCACACGGTGGTGGATGGCCGCACGACGCTGGGCGACGGCGTCACCGTGTTCCCGCACGCTACGGTGGGCATGGTGCCGCAGGACCTCAAGTACCGGGGTGAGCCGAGCCGCCTCGAGGTCGGCGAGCGGACGGTCATTCGCGAGTGCGTGACGCTGCATCTCGGGACCGAGGGGGGCGGCATGCTGACGCGCGTCGGCTCCGGCTGCCTGCTGATGGCCAACGCCCATGTCGCCCACGATTGCGTGGTTGGCAACAACGTCATTCTGGTCAACTGCGCCACGCTCGGCGGCCATGTTCACATCGGCGACAACGCCATTCTGGGCGGGCTCAGCGCCGTGCACCAGTGGGTTCGCGTCGGCGAGGGCGTCATGGTCGGCGGCATGACCGGCGTCGAGAACGACATCATTCCCTTCGGCATCGTCACCGGCAACCGTGCCCGTCTTGGCGGCCTGAACCTCGTCGGTCTCAGACGCGCCAACTATCCCCGCGACGACATTCATGCGTTGCGCAACGCCTACAAGCTGCTGTTCGAAGGTGAAGACCCACTGTCCGTGCGCCTCGACCGCGTCGTGGAGACCCATGGCGGCAGCCAGCTGGTCGATCGCATGGTCGAGTTCATTCGGGCGGGTGGCGATCGCGCCATCTGTACGCCGAGAAGCCGGGACGGCGAGGGCGAATGAGCCGGGCGACCGCTTCCGACCGCCCGACCCTGGGCATCATAGCCGGCGGCGGCGGCGTGCCCGTCATCGTGGCGCGGGCGGCCGAGGCGGCTGGAAGACCGGTCGTCTTGTTCGGTATCGTCGGCGAGGCCGATCTCGACATCGAAGCCTTTCATCACCATTGGCTGCGCTGGGGCGAAATCGGCCGCCTCTTCGATCTCATGGCGCGTGAGCGCGTCGGCGAAGTCGTGATCTGTGGCGCCGTCAATCGACCGGATTTCTCGGCGATCCGTGTCGATCTCGGTGCCGTTCTGAGCTTGCCCAAGATTCTGTCGCTGATGGTCGGCGGCGACGACACCGTGCTGAAGAATGTCGTTCGCTTTCTTGAGGACCGCGGCTACCGCGTCGTCGGCGCCCATCAGGTCGCGCCCGAACTGGTTGGCGGTAGCGGCAATCTGGGGCGCATCAAGGCCAGCGACGATGCCGAGGCTGATATCGTCAAGGGCATCGAGGCCTCGTTGTCGCTCGGTCGCCTGGATATCGGCCAGGCCGTCGTGGCGATTTCGGGCCGGGTCATCGCGGTTGAGGGCATCGAGGGTACGGACGAACTCCTGCAGCGCGTGGCCGACCTCAGGAAGCGCGGCCGCCTCAAGGCGGCGCACCGTTCCGGCGTTCTGGTGAAAGCGGCCAAGCCTCAGCAGGATCTGCGCGTCGACCTGCCGACCATCGGACCCAGGACGGTCGAGATGGCGGTGGCTGCAGGCCTTGCCGGCATCGTCGTGGAGTCCGGCCGGGTCATGATCGTCGATCGGCCTGCCACAGTCGCCGCGGCGGATGCGGCCCGCTTGTTCCTGCAGGTTCGATCCTTTTCGGATGGTGCGTCATGATTGAAGGTTCGCCGCTCCGCGTCGCCATTGTCGTCGGCGAGGAGTCCGGCGATCAGCTCGGTGCACGGCTGATGGCGGCGTTGAAGCGGTTGTCGGCGCGCCCGGTCGAGTTCTTCGGTGTCGGCGGCGACCGGATGGCCGTCGAGGGCATGCCGAGCCTGTTTTCCCTGCACGACATTGCGGTCATGGGCTTTGGCCCGGTCGTCAAAAGGCTGCCGCTCATTCAGCTTCGTACCGCCGAGACGGCCGGCGCCGTCATTGCCGGCCGGCCGGACGTTTTGGTGATCATCGATAGCCCTGATTTCACCCACCGCGTGGCGCAGGATGTTCGGAGCGCGCTGCCGAACTTGCCCATCATCGACTACGTTTGCCCTTCCGTATGGGCTTGGCGGCCCAACAGAGCCCGCAGGATGGCATCCTACGTCGATCATGTGCTGGCGCTCCTTCCGTTCGAGCCGGCCGTCCTGAGGCGCCTGAAGGGTCCTGAGGCGACCTACGTCGGTCATCCATTGATCGATCGGCCGGAACAGCTCACCGCCGCTCCAGGAGAACGCCCTTCGCTGGCAGACGGCGTGCCGCCGACGCTGCTGGTGCTCCCAGGCAGCCGCTCCGGCGAGATTGACCGGATGCTGGCGCTGTACGGACGGGTTCTGGATGTGTTGTCGGCTCGCGGTCTCGCCTTTCGTCCCGTTCTGCCGGCCGTTGAACGCCTCAGGGCACGCATCGAGGAAGAAACGTCCGGGTGGTCGGTGCGCCCGCATGTCGTCACCGGCGAGGCGAACAAGTGGGCTGCCTTTCGATCGGCTCACGCGGCGCTTGCCACATCCGGCACGGTGACGCTGGAACTAGCGCTCGCCGGCGTGCCGAGCGTAATCGCCTATGCACGCGACCCACTGTTCCGCCTCGTGTCTGAGATCGCTCGCCGCATTCCGGGGTTGGTCAGCATCAGCATGTTCGGTCTCGCCAACATCATTCTCGGGGAGAAGGCGAGCCCGGAGTTTCTCGATCCCGATCTGGCGCCCGAGCGGCTTGCCGATGCGCTGGCGCCGCTTCTGTCCGACACGGCGGTCCGCGCCGAGCAGCTCGCCGCCTTCTCTCGTCTGCGCGACCTGATGGCCTTGCCGGACGGTCGACCGGCCGCCGAAACCGCGGCAGGCGTTGTGCTGCGCCTCGCCACGCGCTGACGGCGCTCTCCCGAACGAAAAAAAGCCCCCGGCATTGCTGCCAGGGGCGATCGGTTGACTTGTGCGAAGAGTGCCGCGTCTCAGTCCCGCTTGTCGTATTCCACATAGTCGCGCTGCGGCGCGCCGATGTAGAGCTGGCGCGGACGACCGATCTTCTGGCTCGGGTCCTCGACCATTTCCTTCCACTGGGCGATCCAGCCGACGGTGCGGGCGACGGCGAACAGCACGGTGAACATGGAGGTCGGGAAGCCCATCGCCTTCAGCGTGATGCCCGAGTAGAAGTCGATGTTCGGGTAGAGCTTCTTCTCGATGAAGTACTCGTCGCTGAGCGCGATCCGCTCCAGCTCGACCGCCACGTCGAGCAGCGGATCGTCCTTGATGCCGAGCGTCTCGAGCACTTCATGGCAGGTCTGCTGCATGATCTTCGCGCGCGGGTCATAGTTCTTGTAGACGCGATGACCGAAGCCCATCAGGCGGAACGGGTCGTTCTTGTCCTTGGCACGGGCGATATACTCGGGGATGCGATCTACCGTTCCGATCTCGGCCAACATGTTGAGCGCCGCTTCGTTGGCGCCGCCATGAGCGGGGCCCCACAGGCAGGCGATGCCGGCGGCGATGCAGGCGAACGGATTGGCGCCCGACGAACCGGCAAGACGCACCGTCGAGGTCGAGGCATTCTGCTCGTGGTCGGCATGGAGCGTGAAGATGCGATCCATCGCCTGGGCGAGAATGGGGTTGACCTTGTACTCTTCGGCCGGAACGGCGAAGCACATGTGCAGGAAGTTGGCCGCGTAATCGAGGTCGTTCTTCGGATGAATGAACGGCTGGCCGATCGAATACTTGTAGGCCATGGCGGCGATCGTCGGCATCTTGGCGATCATCCGATGCGAGGCGATCATCCGCTGATGCGGATCGGAAATGTCGATCGAGTCGTGATAGAACGCCGACAGCGCGCCGACCGTGCCGACCATCACCGCCATCGGATGAGCGTCGCGACGATAACCCTGGAAGAACCGGGTCATCTGCTCGTGGATCATGGTGTGGCGGGTGATGTGGCGGTCGAACTGCTCCTTCTGCGCATGGGTCGGCAGTTCGCCGTAGAGCAGGAGGTAGCAGGTTTCGAGATAGTCACCCTCGAGCGTCAGCTGCTCGATCGGGTAGCCGCGATAGAGCAGCACGCCCTTGTCGCCGTCGATATAGGTGATCTTGGATTCGCAGGCACCGGTCGATGTATAGCCCGGATCGTAGGTGAAGTGGCCGGTTTTGCCATAGAAGGTGGAGATGTCCATCACGCTCGGGCCGATGCTCGCGTCCTTGAGCGGGAACTCATAGGTCTTGTCATCGATGGTGACGGTCGCGTTCTTCGTGGTCATTCGGTCGGATCTCCAACAGAGGTGATCGGGTGGACCAGGCCAATGAGGGGAAGGATAAAGCGCTTACGCTTACGTAAACTGCCGACCAACCTCCCAGTCGCATGTCGATCTTCACGTAGCGGAAAATCCCTACTCCGGCAAGCCGTCGAATTGGTGGTCAGACTTGCCATTTCGGCTGAGGTGGGGAACCGGGCCGTTGCCGGGGGAGTTATTGTTTCGGTGAGCTTTTTCACTCCGTGATGCTTGTCGCCTTGCTGAGTGGACCAGGAAGCTTTCCACCTTCTGTCGTTTCACCTCGCAAGGAAGTGAAAGCCCCGCCGCGGCGGAGCCGGGCGGGGCTGATGATTTGCAGGCTTCCGGATCGATCAATCGGCCAGCACATCGCCGATGCGGCCGAGCGCCTCGTCTCGACCAAGCACCGCGAGCACGTCGAAGATCGGCGGCGAAGTCGTGCGCCCCGTGGCAGCGGCCCGAAGTGGCTGGGCCACTTTGCCGAGCTTGAGGCCGGTTTCCGTCGCGTAGGCGCGGACGACCTCCTCGGTGGCGGCGGCGGTCCAGTCCGGCAGCGCCGTGAGGCGCGGCAGCAGATCGCCGAGCGCGGCCTTTCCGGACGCGTCAAGCAGTGCGGCGGCCTTCTCGTCGGGAACCAACGGCCGGCTGGCGAACAGGTAGCCGGCGTTGTCGATCAGTTCGAGGAGCGTCTTGGCGCGCTCCTTGAGACCGGGCATGGCGGCGGTCAGCTGCGCCTTCTTGCCGTCGTCGAGCTTCGCCTTCAGCTCCGCGCCGCCGGGAATATGGTCGAGCAGAGCGACGATGTGGCGCACCAGTTCTTCATCCTCCGTCTGGCGGATGTAGTGGCCGTTCAGGTTCTCGAGCTTGCCGAAGTCGAAGCGCGACGGCGAGCGGCCGATCCCCTCGAGGTCGAACAGGGCGACCATTTCGTCGGGGGAGAGAATCTCCGCGTCGCCATGCGCCCAGCCAAGCCGGACGAGATAGTTGCGAAGCGCGACAGGCAGGTAGCCCATGGCGCGATAGGCCTCGACGCCCAGCGCGCCGTGGCGCTTGGAGAGCTTGGCACCGTCCGGCCCGTGGATCAGCGGAATGTGTGCCACCTTCGGCATGTCCCAGCCGAGGGCATCGTAGATGATCTTCTGGCGCGCCGTGTTGGTCAGGTGGTCGTCGCCACGGATAATCTGGGTGACGCCCATGTCGTGGTCATCGACGACGACCGCGTGCATGTAGGTGGACGTGCCGTCGGAGCGCAGGATGATGAAATCGTCGAGATCCTGGTTGGGGAAGGTGACGGTGCCCTGAACCGCGTCCTCGATCACCGTCTCGCCATCAAGTGGCGCCTTGATGCGCACCGACGGCTTGATGCCGGCCGGGGCCTCGGACGGATCGCGATCGCGCCAGCGCCCGTCGTAGCGAGGCGGCAGGCCGTTCGCCTTGGCGCTTTCGCGCATCTCGTTCAGCTCTTCAGGCGTGCAATAGCAATAATAGGCCTTGCCGGCCGCGACCAGTTCGCGCGCCACCTCGGCATGACGATCGGCACGCTTGAACTGGGAGATCGGCTCGCCCTCCCAGGTGAGACCCAGCCAGGTCAGTCCGTCGATGATAGCGTCGACCGCAGCCTGCGTCGACCGTTCGCGATCGGTATCCTCGATGCGAAGCAGCATCTTGCCACCGTGCCGCTTGGCGTAAAGCCAGTTGAAGAGCGCCGTCCGCGCGCCTCCAATGTGCAGAAAACCGGTGGGGGACGGCGCAAAACGCGTGACGACGGGCGTGGACATCGACAATAGTTCCGAAAATACCAGGGTTGGCCCGGAAGGGACGGCGGATCGTCGTCGGCCGGACATGGCGTGGACGGCGTCTTACAGGAAAGCCGCGCGTTTCGCAAAATAAGATCGCGGCTTCGGCTGCGTGAACAACGAAATAGGCGGCGACTGTGACGGTCCGGACGGAGACGAGTATCGAGCGCCCCGGCCATGGTTGGTTGCCCATCGGCGCGCAATGGCGTCGCGCGGCCTCGGCCCTTCGGAAATCCTTTGCTCGCGATCTCGACGATGGGCGCGGTTTTCTCTGGTGGCCAGTCGCCGCCGCCGTTGGCGCGGCCATGTACTTCGCCCCGATAAGCGAACCTTCCTCGATCGAACTCGCGTTCGCCGGACTTGGCCTCACGGCCATGCTCGTCGTGATCGTCCGCCTGTCGCCGTCCGTGCCGCTGCTGCCGATCCTCGTCTGCCTCGCTTGCGCCGGGTTCCTGCACGCAGCCCTGATGACCCGGCTTGCCGCCCACCCGGTGTTTCCCTTCGAGCGGACGGTGACGCTACGCGGGCATGTCGTGGCCGTCGAGGACAGGGGAAAAGGCGCGGCGCGCCTCCTCGTTCTGCCGGCGGAGATCGAGCCTGCGCCTCGGGGAGGCATGCCACCGCTCATCCGCGTGACGATACGCGGCGCGCCACCGATGCCCGGCCAGGCCGTCTCGATGCTCGCGCGCCTCGCGCCACCGATGCCGCCGCCTCTTCCGGGGGGCTACGATTTTGCGCGCGTCGCATGGTTCGCGGGCATCGGAGCCAGCGGCTTTTCCTATGGCGGCGTCAAATCGTGGCCGGAAGCGCCTCCACCCGGCTTGAAGTTCACTATCCTCAGCGGCATCGAGACCTTGCGCACGTCCGCGGCAAAGCGCATTCGGCAAGCTCTTCCCGGCGATTCCGGAGCCATCGCGGCCGCCCTGATCGTCGGTGACCGAGCCGGCATATCCGCCCCGACCAATGAGGCCATGCGTATCGCCGGCATATCGCACGTGCTGTCGATCTCCGGCATGCACATGAGCCTGGTCGCCGCCTTCCTGTTCGGCGGGATCCGCCTCGTCCTGGCCTTGATTCCGCCACTGGCGCTCAACCTGCCGATCAAGAAGATCGCAGCCGCGCTGTCGATGCTGGGGACCGGCGCCTATTTCGTCATCTCCGGTATGGACGTGCCGGCGGAGCGATCGATGATCGTGGTGGCGGTGTCGCTGACTGCCGTTCTGATCGACCGCCGCGCCCTGTCACTGAGGGTGGTGGCCGTTGCCGCCTTGATCACCCTGGCCTTCTCGCCGGAGGCAGTGATGGAGCCGGGCGCCCAAATGTCGTTTGCCGCCGTCGTGGCGCTGATGGCCGGGCTTGAGGCCTGGCGCTCCCGACGAGGCGAACCGGCAGACGCCGGCGACATCAGCCTGCTCGTTCGCATGGCGAGACGGCTCGCGCTTTGGGGCATGGCCGCCTTGGCCGCGACGGTGCTGGCTGGCTTCGCCACGCTGCCGATGGCGCTTTATCATTTCGGCCGCCTGGCGCCGCTGAGCATGATCGCCAACCTGATGACCGAGCCACTGGTGTCGTTCTTGATCATGCCGGCGGCGCTCGTCGCCGCGCTGGTGATGCCGCTCGGTCTCGAGGGGCTGCCGCTTGCCGTCATGGGGTCCGGGATCGAAGGCATGATCGCCGTCGCCCGCACTGTCGCCGACTGGACGCCCGGCGGCGGTCTGTATGGCCGCCCCATGGGGTGGACCATGCTGGCCGTCGCGGCGGGCGGGCTCTGGATCTGTCTCTGGCGCGGCCGAAAACGTTGGCTGGGTCTCGCACCGATCCTCGTCGGCTTCGTCTTCGTTCCCATCGGTGCG
>JAUVXG010000006.1 GCA_030603685.1 Pleomorphomonas sp. | reverse complement strand
GCGCTGGAACGGTCCGACGCGCCGGAGATCATTCTTCGCGCCGAGAAGATGACCCGCGTCTTCCCCGGTACCGTTGCCTTGGAAGATGTCGATTTCGACGTCTACGAGCGGTCGGTCAATGTGCTGATCGGCGAGAACGGCGCCGGCAAGTCGACGCTGATGCGCATCCTCGCCGGCGTCGATCAGGCGACCTCCGGCCGCATCGTGATGGGCGGCGAGGAAGTGCGGTTCTCCTCCGTGCTCGACGCGGCAAAGAAGGGAATCGGCATCGTCTTCCAGGAGCTCAATCTTTGCCCCAACCTCACGGTCACCGAGAACATCTTCCTCGGGCGCGACATGACCAGGGGCGGCGTTCACATTGACATGCCCCGCCAGCGTGAACGGGCCAAGGAGTTGCTCGCCCGCCTCGAACACGACATCGACCCGGACACGCTGGTCGACGATCTCAGGATCGGCGAGCAGCAGATCGTCGAGATCGCCAAGGCGCTGGCCGACGACGCCCGCGTGCTGATCATGGACGAGCCGACGTCGGCGCTGTCGGCCTCCGAGGTCGAGGTGCTGTTCCGCGTCATTGCCGAACTGAAGAAATCCGGCGTCGCCATCATCTACATCTCGCACCGCCTCGAGGAGCTCGTCCGCATCGGCGATTATTTCACGGTTCTGCGCGACGGCCATTTCCAGGCGAGCGCCCCCAAGGGCGAGGCGACCATTCCCTGGATCATCCGCCAGATGCTTGGCACGTCGGAGTTTGCCAAGCGCCAGCAGCGCGAGGTGAAGGTGGGCGAGCCCGTGCTTTCGGTCCGGAACCTGAAGCTGCCGCGCGTCGGTGGCGGTTACCTCGTCGACGACGTCAGCGTCGATTTCCGGGCCGGCGAGATCGTCGGCATCTACGGCCTGTTGGGCGCTGGCCGCTCCGAGCTGTTCGAAAGCCTGTTCGGCCTCAGGGCTGACGCGCGTGGCACGGTCACCATCAACGGTAAGTCCATCGACCAGTTGCCGGTATCCAAGCGCATTGCCGCCGGCCTCTTCCTGGTGCCGGAGGACCGGCAGCGCGACGGCCTCGTGCAGAACCTCACCGTCGGCAAGAACCTGTCGCTCGCCAGTCTCGCCAAGGTCACGAAGCTCTTCACCGTGCAGAGCGGCGCCGAACGCAAGGCGATCGACGCTCTTTTCCGCTCGCTGCGCATCAAGGCGCCGTCGCCGGAAACGCCGATCACCTCCCTGTCCGGCGGCAACCAGCAGAAGGTGGTCATCGGCAAGAGCCTGATGACCGAACCAAGGGTGCTCCTCCTCGACGAACCCACCCGCGGTATCGACATCGGCGCCAAGGAAGAGGTGTTCCGCACCATGCGCGAACTGGCCGATCAAGGCCTCGCGGTGGTCTTCGCCACGTCCGACCTCAAGGAAGTCCACGCCGTGTCCGACCGCGTGCTGGTGATGTCGCAGGGGCGGATCACCGCCGACCTGCCCGATCACGAGGCGACCGACGAAGTCATCGTTCGCGCGTCCACCAAGGGACACGCCGCCCCCGCTCACGACCACCCGGTTCAGGACCAGTGACCATGACCAACACAGTTGCAACACCGGCGGCCGAAGCGCCCAAGGGACAGTCCACGCTGCTCCTTCTGCTCCTGAAGCTCAGGACATTCATCGCGTTGATCGCCGTCGTCGTCTTCTTCAGTCTGATGGCGCCCAACTTCGTCACCGTCGCCAACGCCGTGATCGTGTCCAAGCATGTGGCGATCAATGCCTTTCTCGCCATCGGCATGACCTTCGTCATCCTGACCGGCGGTATCGACCTCTCCGTCGGCGCCATCGTCGGCCTGGTCGGCATGGTCGCCGGTGCCTTGGTCCTCTACGGCATCCCTCTCGAGATGTTCGGCGTGGTGATCTATCCCAACGTCTGGGAGGTGATCGGCATCGCGCTCCTGGTCGGCACCTTCGTCGGCCTCATCAACGGCCTCCTGATCACACGCATGCAGGTGGCGCCGTTCATCGCCACACTCGGCATGCTCTATGTGGCCCGTGGTACGGCGCTGCTCATGTCGGGCGGCTCCACCTTCCCGAACCTGATCGGCAAGCCGGAGTTCGGCAATCAGGGCTTCCCGACGCTCGGCTCCGGCACGATCCTCGGCATTCCCCTGTCAATCTGGCTGTTGCTGGTCGTCGCCTGCATCGCCGCCTATGTCGCCACCAAGACGCCCTTCGGCCGGCAGATCTATGCCGTGGGTGGCAATGAGCGCGCCGCCACGCTCAGCGGCGTCAGCGTCAACCGCGTCAAGCTCGCCGTCTACATGATCTCGGGCTTCTGCGCCGCCATCGCCGGCCTCGTGGTCGCCTCCCAGCTGGTCGCCTCGCATCCGGCCTCCGGCGAGACCTTCGAAATGAATGCCATCGCGGCGGCCGTGCTCGGCGGTACCTCGTTGTCGGGCGGTCGCGGCACCATCGGTGGCACCATCGTCGGCGCTTTCGTCATCGGCGTGCTCTCCGATGGCCTGGTCATGATGGGCGTCTCGGAGTTCTGGCAGATGGTCATCAAGGGCGTCGTCATCGTCGGCGCGGTCATCCTCGACCAGATGCAGCGCCGCATCGCCCGCAACGCCCGGCTCGGCTGAGATCCGGGCTGAGATTTCGGCGCCGGCCGAAGCCCCGGCCGGCGTCAACGACTGCGGCCGTCGACACCCGACGTGAACCGCGCCCCGCTGAGAGGTGTGCAGCGGACTTAAGTGGAGGAGAAAGACATGTCGCTTCGCAATACTCTGAGGACGGTTTCCCTCGGCCTGTTGGCCGGTATCGCCTTGACCGCCTCGGCGCTGGCCGCCGACGGCAAGCTGATCGTCATCATCACCCCGAGCCACGACAACCCCTTCTTCAAGCAGGAAGCGGTCGGCGCCCAGGCCAAGGCCAAGGAACTCGGCTACGAGGCGGCGATCTACAGCCATGACGACGACGCCAACAAGCAGAACGACCTGATCGACTCGGCCATCGCCCAGAAGGCTGCTGCGATCATCCTGGACAACGCCGGTGCCGACGCCACCGTCGCCGCCGTGCAGAAGGCCAAGGACGCCGGCGTGCCGTCGTTCCTGATCGACCGCGAGATCAATGCCACCGGCATCGCCGTCGCTCAGATCGTTTCCAACAACTATCAGGGCGCCACCCTGGTCGCCGAAAGCTTCGTCGAAGCCATGGGCGAGAAGGGCAACTTCGTCGAGCTGGTCGGCAAGGAGTCCGACACCAACGCCGGCGTGCGGTCCAAGGGCTTCCATGACGTGATCGACCAGTATCCCGACATGAAGATGGTTGCCCAGCAGAGCGCCAACTGGAGCCAGACCGAAGCCTTCTCCAAGATGGAATCGATCCTCCAGGCCAACCCGGACATCCAGGGCGTGATCTCCGGCAACGACACCATGGCCATGGGCGCCATGGCCGCTCTCGAGGCCGCTGGCCGCAAGGACGTTCTGGTCGCCGGCTTCGACGGCTCCAATGACGTCCGCGATGCCATCATCGCCGGCAAGATCCATGCGACGGGCCTGCAGCCGGCCTTCCGCCAGGCTCAGTATGCCGTCGAACTGGCCGACAAGTACCTCAAGGAAGGTTCCACCGGCCAGCCGGAGAAGATCTCCATGGACTGCGTGCTGATCACCAAGGAGAACGCCGCCAAGCTCGACAACTTCGCGCTCAAGGACTGATCTCCGGGCAAAGAAGGGCGCTTCGGCGGGACTCCCGCCGAGGTCTCTTGAAGACATGAAAGAACAGGCAGGCGCCAACCGGTGCCTGCCTGTTTTCATGTTGGCGGTCCAGGGTGGGGTGCGGGCGGATCTCAGGCGAAATCGGGCGTCAGCACCGCTTTCTTGAGGGCGATCGAGTAGGGATGCTGCGGGTTGTCCAGCACGTCGCGCGCGCTTCCCCGCTCCACCACCTCGCCCTTCTTCATGATGATGATGCGGTCGGAAATGTAGTAGGCGGTGGCGAGGTCGTGGGTGATGTAGATGATCGACAGGCCCAACCGGTCGCGCAGCGAGCCGAACAGGTTGACGATCGACATCCTGAGCGAAGCGTCGACCATGGACACCGGCTCGTCGGCTACCAGCAGGCGCGGGTCTGGGATCAGCGCCCGGGCGATGGCCGTGCGCTGCAGCTGGCCGCCAGAGAGCTCGTGCGGGAAGCGGCCGCGAACCTCGGCCAGCGTCAGCCCCACTTCGACCAGGGCTCGGTCGACGCGCGCCTCGATCTCCTGGCGGGTCGGCTTGCTTTTCGCCATCATGAAGTTGGCGGCAGTGGCGAAGAGATAGCGATCGACCCGCTTCAGCGGATTGAAGGCTTCGAAAGGGTTTTGCAGAACCGGCTGCACCTTGGCCATGAAGGCGCGACGAGCGGCGCTGCTGCGGATGCTGGCGACGTCGACGCCGTCGAACAGCACCAGGCCGCGTGTCGGCAACTGCTGACCGAGCACCATGGCGGCCAGCGTCGACTTGCCGGAACCGGATTCGCCGACCACGGACAGGATTTCCGGCTTCTCTGCCTCGATCTGCAACGAGATGTCCTTCACGGCCTCGACGGTGCGGCGCGACAGCAATCCGCCCTGCGTGAACGTCTTGCCGACCTGGGCGATATCGAGGAGGAGGCTCATGATGTCGCCCCCGAAACGGCGAAGCAGGCAACGCGGTGGCGCGGCGCAAGATTGACCATCGGCGGCACTTCCTTCGAGCAGATATCCATGGCCAGCGGGCAGCGCGGGTGGAAGCGACAACCCGACGGCGGATCGGCGAGGCTCGGCGGCCGGCCGGACAGCGATGCCCTCCGTGTCGTGTCGCCGATTTTCGGCAGCGAGGCGACCAGATGCTGGGTGTAGGGGTGGCGCGCGCCACGGAACAGCGTCGGCGTGTCGGCCTCCTCGACGAGGCGCCCGGCGTAGACGATACCGACCCGGTCCGACACCGTGGCGTGCACGCTCATGTCGTGCGTCACGAACAGGAAGGACGAGCCGAGGTCACGCTGAATGTCGCGCAGCATGGCGAGCACGTCGCGCTGGACGATGACGTCGAGCGCCGTCGTCGGCTCGTCGGCGACGATGAACTCCGGCGTGCAGACGGTGGCGAGCGCGATGGTGGTTCGCTGACGCATGCCGCCGGAGAGCTGGTGCGGGTAGCTTTCCAGCACGCCGGGGTCGAGGTCCAGTCTCCTGAGATGATCGCGAACCGTGTTCCAGAAGGTCGCGCGATCGAGCCCCATGTGGGCGTAGGCAAAGTCGTAGAAGGAATGCTTGATCCGGCGCACCGGGTTCAGCACGTTCATCGATCCCTGCATGATGTAGGACAGATGTCGCCAGCGAATGGCCTGCAACTGGTCAGGCTTCAAATCGTAGATGTCGTAGTTCTGTCCGCCGAAATTGAAGCGGACTGTACCGCCGACCACGTGCAGCGGTGGCCGGATGGCGCCGACGATGGTCTTGATCAACGATGTCTTGCCGGAAGAGGACTCGCCGGCGACGCCGTATATCTCACCCTTGGCCACGGTCAGGCTGATGTCGTCCACGGCGCGGATGTCGCGATCGATGCCGAAGGCCTTGGTGGTGTAGTAGGCCTTCAGTCGGTCGACCACCAGCGTCGGTTCGCTCGTCGTGTCGGGAGGAGTATGGAGAAGCGCTTCGGTTTGCATCGGCTCAGCTCCCCATCCGGTTCAGGCGACTGCGTGGATCGATGTACTCGTTCATCGACATGGAGAGCAGGAACAGACCGATGAACAGGACGATGATGGCGACCACCGGCGCCGCCACCCACCACCAGATGCCGGAAATCAGGGCTGAGTGCGAGTTGGCCCAATAGATCATCTGGCCCATGGTCGGCGTATCGACATCGGTGAAGCCGAGCACCGAAAGCGTGATCTCCATGCCGATCGACCAGATCATGTTGTTCATGGTGGTCGCGAAGACGATCGGCATCACGTAGGGCAGGTGCTCCTCGACCAGGATCTTGCGCATGCTCATGCCGGAATAGACGCTTTGTGTGGTGAAAGGCCGTGTTCTGAGGCTCATGGCGATCGAGCGGATCAGGCGGGCGTCGTAGGACCAGCCGAGCGCCGACAGGATCAACACCAGCATCAGCCAGCTCATGTCGTCCTTCAGCACGAAGTAGAACAGCACCAGGATGGGGAAATGCGGGATCACCATGACCGAGTCGTTGATCGCCATCAGGACCCGATCGACGCGCCCCCCGGCGTAGCCGGCCGTGAGCCCGACCACCAGCGACAGGATGCGCGACAGGAAGGCGACGCCGAGACCGAAGGCGAGCGTGTTCCGGAGAGCGATCATCAGTTGCCAGAAGTTGTCCTGGCCACGCGACGTGGTGCCGAGCCAGAACTCGGCGTCCGGCGGGATGTCCGGCGCCACAACGTAGATGTCGGAGGCCGGGTAGGGCGAGAAGAAGGAGAGAATGACAGCGCCGATCAGCAGCAGCAGGATCGCGAGGCCGATGGCAAACTCGATGTTGTAGCGAATGAGGTCGCGGATGATTGTGAACATGGCCATCACTCCGCCTTGATGCGCGGGTCGAGCAGCGGGCTGAGGATGTCGATCAGAAACACCGCGATGGCGACGCCGATAATCGAGAGCGAGGCGAGGCCGAGCACGAGGCTGTAGTCGCCCGCGTGCACCGCGTTGATCAGCAGCGTGCCGATGCCGGGATAGCCAAACACGATCTCGGTGATCACCGTGCCGTTGAAGATGGCGCCGAGCGACATGGCGAGGCCGGTGAGCTGCGGCACCATGGCGTTGCGCACCACATAGGAGCGCAGGATGCGGGTCGAGCCGACGCCGCCGAGCTCGGCAAAGGTCACATAGTCTTCGGTGACGATGTTGGACGTGAGCGCCCGCATGCCCGTCAGCCAGGACCCGGCGCCCACCAGAACCAGCGCCATCGCCGGAAGGATCGAATGGCGGAGGATGTCGAGGACAAGCGTGAAGGACAGCGTCAGGTCGGCGTTCATCTCGTAGCCGCCGGTGATTGGAAGTACCGGCCAGACGAAGCCGAACAGGATGAGCAGGATGAAGGCCAGCACGTAATAGGGGATCGGCTGCAGGCCGATCAGACCCAGACTGACGATCTTCAGGATCCGGCTCTTGCGATAGTAGCCGGCAAGCGCGCCAAGCGTGTTGCCGAGCAGGAACGAGATCAGCGTTGCCGAAATCATCAGCCCGACGGTCCAGGGCAGGGCGCGGAAGATGATCTGCGACACCGGCGTGGGGAAGGCCGACAGCGACGGGCCGAGGTCGCCGCGGATGAGGCGTGACCAGAAGGTGACATATTGCTCGAAGAGGTTGCCTTGGAGCCCATAGAGCTCGGTCAGCGTCTTCCGCATGAGGTCGATGGCTTCCGGATCCGACTTGCCGAAATTGGTGATCGCCGTAATCGATTCGGCGACCGGATCGACCGGCGTCATGTGACTGATGAAGAAGGTCGCGGAAATGCCCAGGAAGACGACCAGCAACAGCTGGCCGAACCGGCGCGCGACGAAGATCATGTAGGCTGCCACGGGATCCCTAGCTCCGCTTGCACTGCCGGCGTCGCCGGCAATCCGTCCGAAATAGCCCGCGCGGGCCGAAGTCCGCGCGGACCGTCAAGAAGGGAGGGCACGCCCCGGAGGAGATGGGGCGTACCCGCCGCCGTCAGGGCTGCGTCGGCCGGAGCTTGACCATCATGAGGCGAGAGTTGCCCCAGTTCGGAACCGGATCGGTGTAGGGATCATCCGGGAAGGTCGGGTAGCCGGTCCAGTAGGTGGTGTCCATCGAGGCGAACACGTTGTAGGACATCCTCGGAATGGTGGGCATTTCCTTCACCACCAGCTTCAGATAGTCCATGCCGTAGTCCACGCCCTTGGGATCGTCGAAGCTGATCCCGCGGATGCCCTCGATGATCTTGTCGAGTTCCGGGCTCGACCAGCGCTGCCAGTTGCGGGCCGGCTGAACCTCGCCAGGCTTGGCCACGAAGCTGGAGTGCCAGCTGTCCAGGAAGAACGACATGTCGGCGTCGCCGCCCCAGGTCTCGACGCTCCAGGCGATGGCGGCGTCGAAGTCGCCGGCCTGCATCGGCTGCCAGGGGTTGGTCGTCGGCTGCGCCTTGGCGTCGATGCCGAACTGCTTCCACTGCTGGGTGATCAGCGTACCGGCGCGGGTGAACACCGAGCGCGAGTCGCCTTCGACGGTCAGACGAATCCGGAAGGGCTGGCCGTCCGGCTGCAGCCATTGATTGCCGGACTTCTTGAAGCCGGCTCGTTCAAGCAACTCGCCGGCCGCCTTCGGGTTCGGCTTCCACCAGCCGTAGCCGAACTGGCTGTCGATGGCCGCTTGATCGGTCGGGATCTGGTCCTTGAACTTCGGCTGCTTGCGCAGCATGTCGGCGATCTGCGACGGGATCGTCGGATCATAGGGCTTGATCTTGCTCTTGCCGGTGTCGAGTTCGAAGTTCTTCAGCCACTCCTGCATCGGCGCCTGGTAGGTCGGCATCGCCACGCCGGTCGGCGGCACGCCGATGGCCGACAGGGTCGCCGCGCCGCGATAGCTCGCGAGGTCGACGGCCTTGATGTCGATCAGGAGAGCGAGCGCCCAGCGCACGTCGGCATTGTCGAACGGCGCCTTCTGCGTATTGAAGATCACGGCCGGTAGGGTCGGATCGGGATGCGCATAGGGGAAGCCCTTGAACCAGGTGGCCAGCGATTTCGACTGCTCGACCAGCGTGAACATGCCTTCCGGCGTGTTGTCGTGGATGATGTCGAGCTCGTGCTTCAGCTGCGCGATGGTCTTCGTGGCCGGCGGACCACCGTCCACATAGGCGGCGTATTTCGGACCGGGTTCGCCGATGAGGCCGAGCGGCGTCCGCTGCCAGTCTTCACGCTTCTCCCAGATGTACCACTTGCCCTGCGGATCGTAGTTCTTGAGTTTGTAGGCGCTGATCGAGATCGGGTTGGCGAAGTCGAATTTCAGCGGATCCTCGACCTTCTCGAACACATGCTTGGGCATGATCCAGATGGCGTTCCAGCGCACCGTGAACAGGGCGTGGAAGCGCGAGTTCGGCTTCTTCAGCTTGAAGACGACGGTGTAGGGATCGGTCGCCTTGATGCTGTCGACGCTGACGGCGAGGAGCGGGCTCCACACCATGCCCGGATGGTCGATCTGCGTCTGCACGGTGTAGACGACGTCGTCGGCGGTGAACTCGACGCCGTCGCTCCAGTACATGCCCTTGCGCAGCTTCACCGTCATCTCGGAGAAGTCTTCGTTGTAGATCGGCTTTTCGGCGGCCAGCGAGTTGTACCACGGGCCGTTGATGCCCTGATCCGGGTCGATGTACCAGAGGGTGTCCATCGTCAGCTGCTGCAGACCGGTCGAAAGACCGCCGCCGCCATTGACCCAGATGTTGAACCAGCCCGGATTCTTGACGGTACCCTCCGGGTTTTCGATGATCACGGTCTCCTTGCGCGGCAGGTTGGAAATATCCTGCGCCTGGGCCGTGCTGGCCAGAACCGCGAGCGCGGCGCCGGCAAGAAACGTTCTCCATAGTCTCATGCGGGTAATCCTCCCTCAACAACGTCCACGTTGCACGGCGCGCCCGAATGGGCGGCGAACCGTGTCCTCCAGACCGACGGGATGTTCACGTCCTCCTTCTGCTGGCCGACGCACGTGGGGCGCGCCGGCGTGAAACAGGAACCGGCCGCCCTTCCTCCGAAGGCGGCCGGTTGGTTCAAACCGACAGGCGGATGACGTTGTAGGACAACGGCGGCAGCTTGCTGCGGAGCGCGCCATCCTCGACGAGTGTCCCGCCGACCGTTTTCGGAACAACGTTGTCCGGGTTGGCAGCCGAGTTGACGGCCTTGAGGTCAGGGTGGGTCATCTGGATGTGCTCGACGACCTGCGCCGCCGGGAAACCGTTGAGCGCGGTGGCGAAGTCCAGCGTTTCGGTGAGGTGACGGTTCACCACGAAGAAGGTCAGAGCGTCGCCACCGGTCGAGCGGACCACAGAAAGGTCGAGATAGGGGACGTCGCTGGCGATATCGGCCTTGTAGGTCGGCCCGTCGACGACGGCCCGCAGCGAAGTGCCGCGACCGTAGAGGGAGGCAAACAGGAACGGGTAGTAGATGGTCTGCTTCCAGGCCGGGCCGCCGGTTTCGGTCATGATCGGCGCGATGACATTGACCAGCTGGGCAATGCAGGCAATCTTCACGCGATCAGCGCGGCGAATGAACGTGTTGAGTACGCTGCCGACCTGCAATACGTCCTCAAAATTGTAGATGTCTTCCAGAAGGTGCGGGGCATCGGGCCAATCGTCACCCTCGAGAATCTTCTTGTCCTGCTCGTTGCTGTGGTACCAGACATTCCACTCATCGAATGAAATGGTGACGTTCTTCTTGGAGCGTTTCTTCGCCTTGATGTAATCGATGACGCCGGAAACCGATTGAATGTACCGGTCGAGCGTCTCGCTTTGGGCGAGGTAATTCAGAGTATTGTTTTCTTTGTTGGCGAAGTACATGTGCAGCGACAGATGGTCGACCACGTCGTAGGTGTGATCGAGGACGGTCGCCTCCCAGTCGGGGAAGGTCGGCATGTTGGAGCTGGAGGAACCGCAGACCACCAGTTCCACCGACTTGTCGAACAGGCGCATTGCCTTGGCGGTCTCGTTGGCGAGCTTTCCGTACTCGTCGGCCGACTTGTGACCGACCTGCCAGGGGCCGTCCATCTCGTTGCCGATGCACCAGAGCTTGACGTTGTGCGGGTCTTTCCAGCCGTGCTGCCGACGCAGGTCGCTCCAGTAGGAGCCACCCGGATGGTTGCAGTACTCGATGAAGTTGCGCGCCGCGTCGAGGCCGCGCGAGCCGAGGTTGACGGCCAGCATCGGCTTGGTGCCGGCCTTCTTGCACCAGTCGACGAACTCGTTGACGCCAATATGGTTGTTGTCGCGGGTGCGCCAGGCAAGATCGAGCCGGGTGGGGCGGCTTTCCCGAGGGCCGACGCCGTCCTCCCAGTTGTAGGCCGAAACGAAATTGCCGCCGGGGTAGCGGACATAGGGCGTGTTGAGGGTGCGAACCAGGTCCAGCACGTCGCCGCGGAAGCCGTCGGCGTCGGCCGTCGGATGCCCCGGCTCGTAGATGCCGGTGTAGATGGCGCGTCCCAAGTGCTCCAGGAAGGAGCTGTAGACACGGTCGTCAACCTGGGAAATCGTGAAATCCCGGTGGATGGTCACATTCGCTTTCACGTCGGCCCTCATGCCCGCTGCAGGTCATATTATATTTTATGATACATAACGATGAGTATGTTTCGTACCGGTAGGGTTGTCAATCGGTCGAAAGCAGCTCGCGACCAAAGGCTGATGCGGGGTCGGTAGACACCTAGAGGCTGTATATGGAAGTGTAAAACGGCATGTATGTTCAACAACTCGTGGCGCCATGAGTGTCGAAAGCCGATGATGAAGAGATTAGTTTCGTGTCACGTAAGTGACGGGAGCTATTTCTCGGATCTGTACAAGCGCATGACGATGTCCTGATCGTAATTTCCAAAGCCGCGCCCGAATATATTGATGCCGCCGGGGTGCTTTGCCTCGTCGGAAATGCCGATCCGCATGCGGATAGAGTGGTGGTTGTCGAGGTCGAGGTCGGCCAGCTTCACATCGGAAATTCTGATACCGTCAATGAACGTCCCGCGCTCCGAGATGGTCCAGGTCTTGAGCTTGCCATACTGGGAGCCTTCGAGCTTCCACCAGCGCGGCGTGTAAACCCCTCGCTTGTCGCCATAGTCGCCCGGCGATGTCCAGGTGCCGACCAGGACGTTGTTGACCCAGAGCGTGATGTCGGATGGCCAGTCCGCATTGGTGCCCGGAACTTCCGACGAGAGCTCCATGGAGAACTCGACGGCGCTGATCTCTTCATTCAAGACTCTGGCATTATTGGGAAATTTATACTCTACATAACCCCGCCCAAACCACAGCAGACCGGCCTGCATGCGGTTGGGATCGAGGAAGAAGTTTGGCACGTCGAGGAGGCCGATGACGCCGTCGTTCGAACAGAGTCCGCAAGGCGCGCGCACGTCGCAACTGGTGTAGAGACCGATGGGCATCGACACCTCGATCGTCTCGTCGCGCGGCAACTCTCCCGGATCATCAAATCTGATAACGATCTCGTCGTAGCGGGCCGAGCAGATCTTCTGGTGCCCCTTCTTGGCCTTGACCGTCTTGGTGTCGATCAGTTCCGCTTCCTCGAGCGCTTGCACCGACATGGCGACGGTTGACTGCGGCAACGACAGCTCGGCACTGATTTCATTGACATTCATCGGTCCCTTGCCATGCAGGAGGCGCAGGATGTCGAGCCGGGTTGGCGACGATATGCCCTTGAGCGTGGCGTGACTGTCGGCGGCATGCAGCGTGAGAAAGTTTCTGTTCAAGGGGCTTACTCGAAAGCGGCGTCTGCTCTTTCATATCATCGATATTGATAGAGTCTATGGCAAATCATGGCTTGCTTCGGTCCGTTGGTCGAGGTTCGGCCGGCGAAGGCGAGCTCGTTCGGCTGGCGCGACTACGGATCGACAGGATAGGCTGTGTCGGCTAGAGCACCCACCGGTCGGGTTGGTCGGCGAGTGTCGCGGGTTGGCCGGGGAGTGTCATATGAAGGACGTCCTCGGTGAGGCGGCCGTCATCTGGCGCAGCAGGAGAAAGACATGTCCTATCGGATGATCGCCCTCGATCTCGACGGCACGCTCCTCGATCCGGAAGGGCGCATCCGTCCGAGCACGATCGCCGCGCTCGGGGCTGCGAAGCAGCGGGGACTTGAGGTCGTGCTGGTCACCGGCCGACATCACTCGGTGACCCGTCCTTACTTTGAAGAGCTGGGGCTCTCTGGGCCGGCCATCTGCTGCAACGGCACCTATGTCTATGATTTCCCGACCGAGCGCGTGGTGAGCGGAGAGCCGTTCGATCTGGCCGACGCGCGTCGCCTGGTCGACTCCTGTCGCCAGCATCGCGTCGACATGTTGGTCTATCTCGATGACGTCATGCTCTACGAGGTGCCGACGCTGCATCTCCAAAAGCTCGGCGCCTGGATCGACGGCCTGTCGACCCGTCCGAAGCCGGAGTTGCGGCAGATCGCGTCGGTGGAAGCAGTGCTTGAAGCCGCTCCCAATGTATGGAAGTTCGTCGTCACCAATTCGGATGCCGGTCGGTTGGCCGACTGGTATGCCGAAGCGAAGATCATGCCGGCATACGGCATCGAGTATTCCTGGCACGACCGCATCGATGTTATGCCGGCAGGACGCAGCAAGGGCAGCCGTCTGGTCTCCTGGGCCGCCGAGCGTGGGGTCGATGCGGACGACATCGTCGCCTTTGGTGACAATTTCAACGACCTGGGCATGCTGACCGGTGTCGGTCTTGGCATAGCCATGGGCGACGCCCCTGACGCGGTCAAGGCAAAGGCGGCCGAGGTGATTGGCGCCAACGACACCGATGCCATCGCGAGGCGCATCGAAAGTCTGCTTCGCGTCTGAACTGCCTGCCACGGTGTTGGGCATGCCTGCCTATTGACCATACCATAGTGGGTGGTTACGACTTTCCTTTCAGAAACAAGGCCTCCCGTCGTTCGTCGAGGCTTGGCACACGCTCCATTGGTCGAATGGCGTGGGCGCTCATGCCTCGTCATCGGCGGGGATATGATATGAAATCGGCAGCTCCGCGGCTCCTTGCCGGCTGCACTGGGCGACCAAAGGTGGAGAAACCACCGATACATATGAAAAGGGGAATATCGAGATGAACATGCCAATCCTGGGAAAGCATCTGAGATATCTGTCGGCGGGCGCTGCGGTGGCCGTCTTTTTTGCGTTGAGCGGCCCGTCCTTTGCCGTCACACCCGCCGATACGCTGGTCGAGGGCTTCGCCATCGACGACATCATCACCCTTGATCCCGGCGAAGCCTTCGAGATTTCCACCGCCGAAGTCACCGGCAACACCTACTCTCTGCTAGTCCGGCTCGACCTTGACGATACGACCAAGGTGAAGGGCGATCTCGCCGACAGCTGGACAGTCTCCGATGACGGCCTCACCTATACCTTCAAGCTGAGGCCGGACATGAAATTTGCCTCCGGCAACCCGATCACCGCGGATGATGTCGTCTTTTCGGTCGAGCGGCTGATCAAGATGGACAAGAGCCCGGCCTTCCTGTTCGGACAGTTCGGACTGACCGGCGACAACGTGACCGAGAAGGTCAAGGCGGTCGATCCGCTCACGGTCAGCTTCACCGTCGAGAAGCCCTATGCCACGTCCTTCGTGCTCAATGTCCTGACCTCGACCGCCGGCGCGGTGCTCGACAAGAAGCTGGTCATGGAGCATGCCAAGGCGGTGACGCCGTCTGACGAATACAAGTGGGACACCGATTTCGGCAACGACTGGCTCAAGACCAATTCGGCCGGTTCCGGTCCGTTCAAGGTTATCACCTGGAGGGCCAACGAAGCCGTCGTCCTCGAGCGCAACGACGAGTATTTCGGAGAACCTGCCAAGCTCAAGCGGGTCATCTATCGCCACATGAAGGAAAGTTCCGGCCAGCGCCTGGCGCTTGAGAACGGCGATATCGACGTTGCCCGCAACCTCCAGCCGGGTGATTTCGAAGCGGCCACCGCGAATCCCGATCTCGATACGACCTCGGCGCCGAAGGGCACGGTCTACTACATCTCCCTCAACCAGAAGAATCCGAACCTCTCCAAGCCCGAGGTCATTGAGGCTTTCAAGTATCTGGTGGACTACGACGCCATCGGCGCCACCCTGATCAAGGGAATTGGCGAAATTCACCAGTCCTTCCTGCCGAAGGGGCAACTGGGCTCCATCGATGACAAGCCCTACACGTTCGATGTTGCCAAGGCCAAGGATCTGCTCGCCAAGGCCGGCCTCGCCGATGGATTCACCGTCTCCATGGACACCCGCAACACGCAGCCGGTGACCGGTATTGCCGAGAACTTCCAGCAAACCCTGGCGCAAGCCGGTGTCAAGCTGGAGATCATCCCCGGTGACGGCAAGCAGACCCTGACCAAGTATCGCGCTCGCCAGCACGACATGTACATCGGCCAGTGGGGGTCGGACTATTTCGATCCCAACTCCAATGCCGAGACCTTTACGGCCAACCCGGATAACTCCGATGAGGGCAAGGTGAAGACGCTCGCCTGGCGCAATGCCTGGGACCCCAAGGAGCTCGATGCCGAAACCAAGGCCGCTCTTCTTGAAAAGGACACGGCCAAGCGAGCCGCCCTCTACGAGGATCTCCAGCGCAAGGTGATGGAGAGCGGTCCGTTCGTGCTGATTTACCAGCAGGTCGAAGTGGCCGCCTTTTCGGCCAAGCTGAAAGGCTTCAGGCTCGGTCCGTCCTTCGACACCAACCTGGTCCACTCCGTCTCCAAGGAATGATTGCGGGCTCCGCTTCCCTCGGGAGGCGGAGCTTCTTCCATCCTTGCAAGTGAGGAGCGGTCCAACTCGTGTTCCATTCGAGCGCCAAGCAAACCGCGGGGCTAAGGCGCGCCCGCGGCATCATGGTCAACATAGGCCGGTTCGTCGTCATGTTGGCGACCACCTATCTCGGCCTGCTCGCTGTCACCTTCTTCATTGGCCGCGTGGTCCCCATCGACCCGGTGCTGGCGATCGTCGGCGACCGCGCTCCGGCCTCGGTCGTCGAGCGCGTCCGCGAGGAAATGGGCTTCAACCTGCCACTATGGCGGCAGTTCGTCCTTTACCTCCAGCAGGCCCTGACCGGCGATTTCGGCACGTCGGTGCTGACGACCAATCCGGTACTGGAAGACATCGTCAGGGTGTTTCCGGCAACGCTGGAACTTGCCACGGTCGGAACGCTGATCGGCGCCGGGCTGGGTGTGCCGCTCGGTGTCATCGCGGCGGTCCGGCGCGGCTCGATCGCCGATCAGATCGTCCGCATCGTCGGGCTCATCGGTTACTCGGTGCCCATCTTCTGGCTGGGGCTGCTGTCGCTTCTGCTGTTATATGCCAAGCTGAAGTGGGTCGCCTATCCCGGCCGCCTCGACATAGCCTACGAGTACACCTTTACCCCGATCACCGGTCTTTATCTCATCGATGCCGCCTGGACGCGGCAATGGGACGTCCTTTGGGACGCCTTTCGGCATATCATCCTGCCCGGTGCGCTTCTCGGCTATTTCTCGCTCGCCTACATCAGCCGCATGACGCGTTCCTTCATGCTGAACGAGCTCGGGCAGGAGTATATCGTCGCCGCGCGCGCCAAAGGTCTCAGCGAGCGACGAATCGTCTGGTTTCACGCGCTCCGCAACGCCGCCGTGCCGCTCGTCACCGTCATCGCCTTGTCCTACGCCGGTCTGCTTGAAGGTTCGGTCCTGACCGAAACGGTGTTCTCCTGGCCAGGCATAGGCCTCTACATCACCAACTCCTTGCAGAATGCCGACATGAACGCCGTGCTCGGTGGCACCATTGTCATCGGTTCGGTGTTCATCACCATCAACATGCTGTCCGACCTGCTCTATCGGCTGCTCGACCCGAGGACTCGCGCAAGATGACCGATCCCTCGTCACCGGCGCCCTCGACGGCGCCGAACGAAAGCTGGCGCGAGTGGCTGCTCACGGCCGAGCCGCGCTCCCGCAACCAGGCAAGGCTTGGCCGCGCCTATGTCACATGGCGGCGCTTTTCGGAAAATCGGCTCGCCGTTACCGGCCTTCTCATCATTGTCGCCCTGATACTGGTCGCCTTCTTCGCCGATCTCCTGGCGCCGCATTCGGCGACTGTCGGCGATCTGGCCGGCGCCCGCTTGCTGCCGCCGGGTTCGCCCGGCTTCCTGCTCGGCACCGACGACCAGGGTCGCGACATTCTGTCGCGCCTGCTCGTCGGATCGCGGATCACGCTCGCCGTGGTGGCGCTGGTCGCCATCATTGCCGCGCCGGTTGGTCTGTTGATCGGCACCGTCTCCGGCTTCGCCGGGGGCTATGTCGACGCGGTGCTGATGCGCATCACCGATATCTTCCTGGCCTTTCCGAAACTGATCCTGGCGCTGGCCTTCGTGGCGGCGTTGGGGCCGGGCATCGAGAACGCGGTCATCGCCATCGCGTTGACGTCCTGGCCGCCGTATGCCCGCCTGGCTCGCGCCGAAACGCTGGGTGTCAGAAACTCCGACTACATCGCCGCCGTTCACCTGATGGGTGCTTCGCCGACCCGCATCGTCATCCGGCACATCATGCCGATGTGTCTTTCCTCGCTGATCGTCCGCGTCACGCTCGACATGGCGGGCATCATCCTGACGGCTGCCGGCCTCGGCTTCCTCGGCCTCGGCGCCCAGCCGCCGCTGCCGGAGTGGGGCACGATGATCGCGTCTGGCCGCCGCTTCATCCTCGACCAGTGGTGGGTGGCAACCATGCCCGGCATCGCCATTCTGATCGTCAGCCTCGGCTTCAATCTGCTCGGCGACGGGCTGCGCGACGCGCTCGATCCACGGGGGGCTGGCCGATGACCCCGTTGCTCACCGTTGGCAACCTGTCGGTGACCTATCCGACGCGTACAGGCATCATCGAGGCGGTGCGCGGCGTCTCCTTCGAACTCGGGCGTGAGAGGCTCGGTATCGTCGGCGAGAGCGGTTCGGGCAAGTCGCAGACAGGCCGTGCCATCATGGGCCTGACGCCGCCGCCCGGCATTGTTCGCGCGGACGCGCTGTCCTTCTCCGGCGTCGATCTCCTGGCAGCCACTCCGTCCACCTGGCGCGACATGCGCGGCAGCCGTCTGGCGATGATCCTGCAGGATCCCAAGTTCTCGCTCAATCCGGTGATGACCATCGGCCGCCAGATCACCGAGACGCTGCGCCACCACGAGAACGTCTCCAAGCGCGAAGCCCGGCACCGGGCGCTCGAAATGCTGGAGGCGGTGCAGATCTCAGACCCCGAGCGGGTTTTCTCGCTCTATCCGCATGAGGTGTCGGGCGGCATGGGCCAGCGGGCGATGATCGCCATGATGCTGGTCTGTGGTCCGGAGTTGCTCATCGCCGATGAACCGACATCGGCACTCGACGTCACGGTGCAGCTTGAGGTGCTCGGCATTCTCGATCGACTGGTGCGCGACAAGGGCATGGGCCTCATCTTCATCAGCCACGATCTCCGCCTGGTCTCCTCCTTCTGCGACCGCGTGCTGGTGATGTATGCCGGCCGCATCGTCGAAGAACTGGCAACCGCCGATCTCGGCGGCGCTACCCATCCCTACACGCGCGGTCTGCTCGATTGCACGCCGAAGATCGGCGAGAGCCGGCATCCCCTGCCGGTGCTCGAACGACGGAAGGAGTGGGCGGCGTGACCATCCGCATCGAAAACCTGTCGGTGACCTTCGACGGCTTCCACGCGCTGAAGTCGGTGAGCATTGCCGTCGACAAGGGCGAGTCCTTCGGCCTCGTCGGCGAGAGCGGCTCGGGCAAGTCGACGCTGCTGCGCGCCGTGGCCGGCCTTGCGCCGGTCAGTGCCGGCACCATCGAGGTGAATGGCGAAGCGCTCCTCGGCAATCGGCGCAGTCGTGCCTTCCGCCGCGCCGTGCAAATGGTCTTCCAGGATCCTTACGCCTCGCTGCATCCACGCCAGACCGTCGACCGGCAACTGCTGGAACCGCTCGCCATTCATGGCATCGGCGACGGCGAGCGGCGCATCCTGAAGGCGCTCGATGAGGTTGGGCTCGGTTCGTCCTTTCGTTTCCGCTATCCCCACCAACTGTCCGGCGGTCAGCGCCAGCGCGTCGCCATCGCCCGCGCCCTGATCGTCGAGCCGGAGATACTGCTGCTCGATGAACCGACCTCGGCGCTCGATGCCTCCGTGCAGGCCGAAGTGCTGAATCTCCTGGAGGAGGTACGCGGCCGCCATGGCCTTACCTATGTGATGGTCAGCCACGATCTCGGCGTCGTCACCCACATGTGCGGCCGCCTTGCCGTCATGAAAAGCGGCGAGGTGGTGGAAACGCTCGCCGCGACCGATCTTGCCGGCGGCCGAATGGTGTCCGACTACAGCCGGCGGCTGATGGTGGCGAGCAAGGGCTTTTCGCGCGAGGTGGCGCCTGTCTAGCCCACGCTTCCTTTACCGGCGGCAGGCGAGGATTTACCAATGGCGAGTCGCCGATTGGAGTTCTTCCTCGTGGAAACCGACCTCTACCTGCCCGTCAAGCGCCACCTCGAAAGCCTTGGCCTGACCGTCAAGGGTGAGGTGAAGGGGTGCGATCTTGTCGGTCTGTCGGATGGCGAGCCGGAGTTGGTCGTCATCGGCGAACTCAAACGCGCCTTCACCCTGGAGCTGGTCTTGCAGGCGGTTGATCGAACCGCGGCGGCCGACGAGATATGGCTCGCCATCGGCGCCTCGAAGCGCGGCCGTGGCCGGGAGAGCGATCCGCGCGTCAAGAAACTCTGTCGCTTCCTCGGTTTCGGTCTGATCACGGTCACCGCCACCGGCCTCATCGAGGTGATCGTCGAACCTGCCCCCTGGAAGCCGCGCCGTGACGGCCGCCGTCGATCGCGCATCGTCGAGGAGTTCCGCCGCCGCAGGGGCGATCCGATCCTTGGTGGTTCGACGCGGCTGCCGCAGATGACGGCTTATCGCCAACAGGCCCTGGCCGTTGCCTTCGCATTGCGCAACGGTCCGCTCAGGCCGCGCGATCTCAAGCCGACAGCCCCCGACGCGGCGAAAATCCTTCAGGCCAATGTCTATGGCTGGTTCGAGAGGGTCGAGCGCGGCGTTTATAGTCTGACGGACGGTGGCAACGCGGCGCTCGTCACATGGGCAGCCTATCTCGCCGTGGACAAACCCGCGGCGGCGTAAGCGTCACATCTTTGTGTGGCAGGCAACCGCCCGAAGTCTCTGGCAGTTTAGGGAAGTAACGCCATATTGCCAGAACCTGCCCCAGGCGCATCGGAGCGATCTTCCCGAATGAATCCCTATTACGATCCCGCCAAGACCCACCACACGCCGGAGGGCTTCCATGACCCGGATGTGGAGGCCGGTCGAGCCACCCTTCGCGACATCTGGGAGTGGAAGCGGGAGGCGCGTCGCGAGGGAAAGCCGCTTCCGCCGGGAAGCCCGATACCGACGGTCGATCCCGATCTTGCGCGCATCGCCGGTCCGGAGACATCGGCCACCTTCATCGGCCACTCCACCGTCTTGCTCCGCATCGGCGGTCTTACGGTGCTGACCGATCCTGTCTTCAGCGAGCGTGCATCGCCTTTCAGCTTCCTTGGCCCGAAGCGGTTCGTACCGCCGGCCATCGCGCTCGACACGCTGCCGGAGATCGACGTCGTGCTCATTTCGCATGGCCACTACGATCACCTCGACCGATCCTCGGTGCGCCATCTCAACCGGCGCTTCGGTGGCCGGACCTTGTTCGTCGTCCCGCTTGGGGTTGGTGCTTTGCTGCGGCGCTGGGGGATCGGCAACGTCGTCGAGCTCGATTGGTGGGAAAGCCACACCTATCGCGGCCTCGACATGACGTTGACGCCGGCCCGGCACTGGTCCGCACGCAGCTTCAATGACCGAAACCGCATGCTGTGGGGCGCCTTTGCCATCTTCGCCGAGGGCTTCTCCTGCTACTTCGCCGGCGACACCGGCTATGGCCGGCACTTTCATGAGACGCAGGAGCGCCTGAAGCCGCGCGAGCGGGACGGGGTGCTGTTCGATCTGGCGCTGATGCCGATCGGAGCCTACGAGCCGCGCCGCATCATGAAGGAGCACCACATGAACCCCGAGGAGGCGGTGCTGGCGCACCAGGCCATCGGGGCGCGGCGGAGCATCGCCATCCATTGGGGCTGCTTCCAGCTCACCGACGAGCCGCTCGACGAACCGCCGATGAGGCTTGCAACGGCGCGCGCCGCGGCGGGGTTGGACGATGGCGACTTCGTTGCCCTGCCGGTCGGCGGTTCATGGTGGCGGCCGTCGGCCTGATCAAGCGCCGCCGACCGCCCCAAGTTGCCCCAGCCGCCCCGGCAGAAGGTCGATGGTCTCTGCCGTCGCGTTGGCGAAGGCGAAGCGCAGATAGTCGTCCTGTCCGGGCCCGAAGTAGCTACCGGGCACGGTGACGATTCCGGCCCGCCGAGCAAGCTCTTCCGCAACATGGGCTGATTGTACGCCGGCAAAGGGATGGCGGACGAAGGCGAAGTAAGCCCCGACGGCACCGATCTCCCAGCCGTCCGCCTCGGCGATGGCTGCTTTCAATGCATTGGCGCGACGGGTGATCTCGGTCCGGTTCGTCTCACGCCAGGCGCCGAGCCTCGGCAATGCTTCGGCAACGGCGATCTGGCCGACGCGTGGCGCACAGATCTGCAGGTTGTCCATGATCTTGGCGATCTCGGCCACGACGGTGGGGCTGGCCGTCACGGCGCCCAGGCGATAGCCGGGCACGCAGAAGCTCTTCGAGAAGGAATAGAGCGAGATGAGACCGTCGCCCCAGCCGGAGCGCAGGAAGAGGTCGTGCGGCCGTCTCGCCTCCGCCGGCAGGAAGTCACGATAGGTTTCATCGAGGATCAGCCAGATGCCGCGCCGGCGGCAAAGCTCCAGAAGGTCGGCGAGAAGGTCGGGCGGGTAGACGGCGCCGGTCGGGTTGTTGGGCGAGACGACGGCGAAGGCCCTGACATCGGTCGTGATCGCGGCATCGAGCGCTTCGAGGCTCGGCAGGAACCCCATTTCCGCCGGACAGTCGACGAGACCGATGCCGATGCCGAACATGCGCAGCGACGTTTCGTGATTGAAGTAGAACGGGTTGGACAGCAGAACGCGGCTGCCCGGCTCTGCGACAGCCAGCGCGGCGCAGATGAAGGCCTGATTGCAGCCGGCTGTGATGTGGATGTTGTCGGCGGCGATGGCAGCCCCGTAAAGGGCGCTTTCGTCGATCGCGAGCGCTTCGCGCAGGGCATGGTCGCCCTCGATCGGACCGTAGGCGGCCGTTGATGGATTGGCTGCCGCCGCCCTCAACAGGGCGATCAACTCGGGATGGGGCGGATAGCCGGGCACGGCCTGCGACAGGTCGACCGTTGGGCCAAGGCTGCCGTCATAGGCGCGCGCCCAAGCCTGAACCGAGGGAATGGGCGGCGGAGCGAGATCGGCAACGAGCGGGTTGAGACGCGGCATGTCCGGGATCCTGTGGCGGCGCGGGGTTCAGGGATTGGGGGATGGACTGGTTGGCCGGCGCTGTGACGAGCGAGCCGACAGCTTGGGTTCGGGCAGGGCGTCGGCATCGAGCGTTGCGAACATCCAGTCGACGAAGGCCTTGACGATCGGAGCGGAGCGCATCTCGTTGCGGCAGGCGATGAAGAAGCTGTCGTTGGCCGCGACGGACAGGTCGAATGGCACCACGAGGTCGCCGTCGGCGATCAGCCGGGCGGCGGTGATGGTATCGCCCACCGCGACGCCTTGCCCGTGCACGGCTGCCTCGGTCGAAAGACGCGCATCGCCGAGGAAGTGCTGGCGGCCGCGCGGCAGGTCGGCTGCGTCGGCAGCGCTCAGCCAGGTGGTCCATTCGTCGCCGCGGTCGCCGTGCAGCAGGGTATGGTGACGAAGGTCCCGCACGGAGCGCAACGGTCGGCTGGCGATCAGGCTGGGCGAAACCACCGGAAACAGGCGAAGTGGGCTCCACAGGCGGTTCCAGCAGCCATCGACGCTCCCGCGCCCATAAAGGATCACGAGGTCGACTTCCGGATCGCCGACGCGCACCGGGTCGTTGCCGGCCGAAAGGTTGAGCGTGATGCCGGGGTAAGCGTCGGTGAAGCCGTGGAGGCGCGGCAGCAGCCAAAAGGACAAGAGACCGGCAACGCACATGATGGTCAGCGTGCCGCTTGCCTCGGGGCGTTGCAGGCGGGCTGTTGCCGCTGCGATGTCGCCGAAGGCCTGGGCGACGGTGGGAAGCAGCAAGGCGCCCTGCGCGGTCAGTCGCATGCGCCGGCTGCCTCGTTCGAACAGCGACGCCCCCAGCGTCTCCTCCAGTGCCCTGATCTGATGGCTGACGGCACCATGGGTGACGCCGAGCTCGCGCGCGGCCGCCGATACCGAACCACGGCGAGCCGTCGCCTCGAAGGCGCGCAGCGAGTTGAGCGGCGGCAGCCGGCTGGGAATTCCCTGGTCGCCCATCGAATCCGTCTGTGAGAAAAATTCACATGATTGGATAAATCAATGTGAGTTGCATTTCAAATGGATTTGCCTTTTGATTGGGCAAACGAGGAGCGGTCAACGCTCCGGGGAACAGTTCATCAGGTGTGCCTGGGCAGTCGTGAGGTGCACCGACAATCGTCACGAACGCGGGAAGCCGCTGCGTGACCTGTCGAGAGGGCGATCACCTATGGTGTGGGATGCCGAACGGCTCAAGGCGCTACGGGAGAGATATTCCGGCAAGCCGGGCGAAACCTACGACCCACGTTATGCCCGGGTCGCGGCACGCATTTTCAAGGGTGGCACGCGCGCTGCCCCCTTTGCAGGCATGCCCACTTTGCTATCGGCTCCGGTCCGCTCCATTGATTGGAACGCGCCCGATCTCGCGGGTCTCGATGTCGCCCTTCTCGGCATGCCGATGGATCTCGGCGTCACCAATCGCCCCGGTTCGCGCTTCGGGCCCCGCGCGCTCAGGGCCATCGAACGCATCGGGCCCTACAACGAGGTGCTCGACACGGCGCCCATCCACGATTTTTCCGTCGCCGACATCGGCGACGTGCCGTTCCGTGGCCGCTTTCGTCTGGAGCAATGCCACGAGGATATCGAGCGGACGGTTGCCGCCATCGTCGCGGCCGGCGTCCTTCCGCTTTCCGTCGGCGGCGATCACTCGATCACCCATCCCATCCTCAGGGCGGTCGGTGCGAAAGGCCCGGTCGGCCTTGTTCACATCGACGCCCATTCCGACACCGGTGCCCCGTTCGACGACACCAAGTTTCATCACGGCGGCCCGTTCCGCAACGCCGTTCTCGACGGTGTGCTCGATCCCACCCGTACCATCCAGATCGGCATTCGGGGCTCGTCGGAGTATCTCTGGGAGTTCTCGCGCGACAGCGGCATGACGGTGATCGACGCCAGGGAGATCTCCGGCCTCGGCATTCCCGCCATCATCGAGAAGGCGCGGCAGGTGGTGGGCGATGGCCCGACCTATCTCTCCTTCGACATCGACAGCCTCGACCCGGCCTTCGCACCAGGTACCGGCACCCCGGAGGTGGGCGGCCTTACCAGCCGGGAGGCGCTGGCGCTTCTACGAGGCCTCAAGGGGCTCAACCTGGTCGGCGGTGACGTTGTCGAGGTCGCCCCGCAGTATGACGCGACCAGCAACACGGCTCAGGTCGGCGCGCAGATGCTGTTCGAGATCCTGAGCCTCATGGTGTTCAGCCCGGCGCTGAAAAAGAGTAAATAAGCATTAACGAGGGGAACCGGCCGCGCATGCCGAAAACGGTGGCGGCCAGACAAAAGGGGACCAAAGAGATGACCAAGATCACCGATTTATCCATCAGTCGTCGCGCTCTGCTCGCGGCCGGTGCCACCGGGGCCGCCGTGCTCGCCATGCCGAACGTGCTCCGCGCTCAGGATCGTTCGCTCAAGGTCGGCGCCTACGGCGGCTACTTCAAGGATTCCTTCGACAAGAACGTCTTTCCCGAGTTCACCACGGCGACGGGTATCGCGGTGGAATCGGTGGCCGAGCCGACGGGCGAAGCCTGGCTCGTCCAGCTGCAGCAGGCGGCCAACGCCGGTCAGGCGCCGGCCGACGTGTCGATGATCTCCCAGACCTCGATGCTGAAGGGGCAGGCGACAGAACTCTGGGCACCGCTCGACGCCGCCAAGATCAAGAATCTCGATGCCCTGATCCCGGCCTTCGTCAACAAGTATCCCGACGGCCGCATCGCCGGCATCGGCGCCGTCGCCTGGTATGTGACGCTGGTCTCCAACACCGACGTCTACAAGGAAGCGCCGACGTCCTGGGCCTATCTCTGGGATGCCTCCAACGCCGACAAGCTCGGCCTGATGGCGCTGGTCTCCAACTCATTCCTGCTGGAGGTCACGGCCAAGACCTTCTTCGGCGGCACCAACGCGCTCGACACCGAGGAGGGCATCCTCAAGGCCTTCGTTAAGCTTGCGGAGCTGAAGGGCAACGTGCGCCTCTGGTATCGCGACGAAGCACAGTTCGAGCAGGCGCTGAAGTCGGGCGAGATCCCGATGGGCCAGTATTATCATGACGTGACCGGTCTCGCGATTGCCGACGGCTTCCCCGTTCGCTCCACCTTCCCCAAGGAAGGCGGCATCCTCGATTCCGGCTGCTGGGCGCTCTCCAAGGCATCGAAGAAGGTCGAGGAGGCGCATCTCTTCATCGACTTCATGAGCCAGCCGTCGATCCAGGCGCTGGTGACGCGCAAGGTCGGCACCGCGCCGACCGTCAAGCGCTCGCTCACCGACCTGACGGACGCCGAGTTCGCCGCCGCATCGTCGGAAATCGATCCGATCATCCCGCGCTACGACATGCAGGTGGAAAAGGCCGACTGGCTGAACGAAAAGTGGACCGAGCTGATCGTCGGCTGATCCGCTTCAGCATCTCCGGCGTCCCGCTCGTTCGCGGGGCGCCTCTTTTCCTGCCAGCTTGGAAACCTTCATGTCGGGTCTGGTCCTCAAGGGTGTCAGCCGGGAGTTCGGCCCGGTCAAGGCCGTGAACGATGTCGATCTCGAGGTGCCCAACGGGCGCTTTGTCTGTCTGCTCGGGCCGTCGGGCTGCGGCAAGACGACGCTGCTCCGGATGATCGCCGGCCTCGACGCGCCGACGACCGGAACCATCTCCATCGACGGCGAGGACATCACCCGCCTGCCCACCCACAAGCGCAATCTGGGCATGGTGTTCCAGTCGCTGGCGCTGTTCCCCCACCTGACCGTCGGCGGCAACATCGCCTACGCGCTCAGGATCCGGGGGCTTTCCAAGGAAGAGCAGGCCCACCGCGTCGAGGAGCTTCTGGCTCTCGTCCATCTGCCCGGCTACGCCGACCGTGCCGTGTCCAAGCTCTCTGGCGGCCAGCGCCAGCGCGTCGCCATCGCACGCGCGCTTGCCGTCAGCCCGCGCCTGTTCCTTCTCGACGAACCCTTGTCGGCGCTTGATGCCAAGCTCAGGGAAGCCATGCAGGTCGAACTGCGCCAGCTGCAGCAGCAGCTCGGCATCACCACCATCGTGGTCACCCATGACCAGCGCGAGGCGATGACCATGGCCGACACGGTGATCGTCATGCAGGGCGGCGAGATCCGACAGGCGGCGTCGCCAGTCGAGATCTACCGCAAGCCTGCTGACACCTTCGTCGCCGATTTCATCGGTTCGACCAATCTGATCGATATCGCGCGCGAGGGCGACCATGCCACGCTGCTCGGCCGCCCGACCCCCGTTGCCATGCCTTACGGCATCTCCAAGGCGACGCTGTCGGTGCGGCCCGAGGATGTCGAGCTGACCGCCCCGGCCTCCGACTTGCCGGAAGCCAAGATCACCTTCGTGCGCGATCTTGGCGGCGCCATCGAGTTCTTCCTCGATGCCGGCGGCACGCAAGTGGTCGCCGTCACCAGCCCACGCGCTCGTCCGGAGGTCGCAATCGGCGATCGCGTCGGCCTGCGCCTCGATCCTACCCGTTCCGTGGTGCTCACCCGATGAGGCGCGAACCGGCCCGTGGGCTCGTCCAGCACCTGCCGGTGATCTTTCCCGGCCTGATGCTGACCGTCTTCTTCATCGTGCCCTTCGGCACCATGGTGGCGGTCAGCTTCTTTCGCCGCCAGCAGGGCGGCTTCTACGTGCCGGACTTCGTGCTGGCCAACTATGCCCGCTTCCTGACGCCGTTCTTCGGCAACGTCCTCGTCTTCTCGCTCTATCTCGCCATCGCCGTGGCGGTTGTGTCGCTGATCATCGCCGTTCCCTTCACCTACCTGATCGCCCGCTCCCGGCGCGTGACGCAGGTGATCTGGCTTGTGGCGCTCCTCTCCATCCTGTCGCTATCGGAAGTGATCATCGGTTTCGCCTGGTCGACGCTGCTGTCGCGCACCGCCGGAATCACCAATCTTCTCGTCCGCGTCGGTCTGATGGACGCGCCCAAGGCCCTCGTTCCGGGCTTCGGCGCCGTGCTCACCGGCATGGTCTATCAGGCCATGCCCTATGCTGTTCTGGTGCTCTACCCCTCCATGGTTCGTCTCGATCCGACGCTGACCGAGGCGGCGCGCACGCTGGGCGCCTCGCCGCTCAAGGCCTTCTTCACCGTGGTGTTGCCGGCGCTTCGGACGACGCTGATCGCCACGCTGATCATGGCCTTCATCTTCGCCCTCGGATCCTATCTCCTGCCGCAGATCCTGGGGCGGCCGAGCCACTGGACGCTGTCGGTGCTGATCACCGACCAGGCGCTCTACCAGTCCAACATGCCCTTCGCAGCGGCCATGGCGGTGTTCCTGGTGCTGGTGTCGCTGGCGCTCGTTTCGCTGACGATGTTCGCAAGCAAGAAGCTGGAGGCCTGAGATGGAGCGCTTCCTCTCCCGGCTTTATCTCGCACTGGTCGGCATCTTTCTCGCCGCGCCGATCGTCGTCGTCACCGGTGTCTCTTTCAACGAGAAACAGAACCTTGCCTTTCCGCCGCAAGGCTTTTCCCTGCACTGGTTCGCCGAGATCTTCATCAGCCCCGAATGGTTCCGTGCGCTTGTCGCCTCCGTGCTGCTGGCCGTCACCTCGGCGGCGCTCGCCGTCGCCATCGCCCTGCCGCTCGCCTGGTTCCTCTGGCGGCGCATCGCGCCCTGGGCGCAGGTGTTCCAGCTTCTCGGCGTCGCGCCCTTCACGCTGCCGCCGGTAATCACGGCGCTGGGCTTCCTCACCTTCTGGGCGACGTCCGGATTCTACGGCCAGCCGTGGACGGCGGTGATCGCCCACGCCATCTTTTTCGTGACGCTGCCTCTGGTGACGCTGACGCTGGGTTTTTCGTCGATCGACCGCTCGCTGACCGAGGCGGCGGCCACCATGGGCGCCGACGACCGAACGGTGTTCCGTACCGTCGTCCTGCCGTTGATCCTGCCCTATGTCGTCTCCGGTTATGCCTTCGCCTTCGTGCTGTCGCTCAACGAGTACATCGTCGCCTACATGACCATCGGCTTCGTGCAGGAGACGCTGCCGATCAAGGTGTTCAACGCGCTCCGCTACGGCTACACGCCGACCATGGCGGCGGTGTCCGTGCTGTTCGTGGCGGTGACGGCGGCGGTGTTCGGCCTGATCGCCCGCTTCGGCGACCTGCCCAAGCTGATGGGCGCCATGTCCTCCAAGGACTGAGCTTCGATCGCCTATATGACTTTGCCCGGGTTGAGGAGGTCGTGCGGATCGAGCGTCGCCTTGAGCTGCCTGATCGTCGCGATTTCGGCTTGCGATCGGCTATGGCCGAGCCAGGTGCGCTTCAGCGCGCCGATACCGTGCTCGGCCGACACTGATCCTGAGAAGCTGCGCGTCACGCCGTAGACAACGCTTTCCACCGCGTGATGTCCGGCCGGTCCGGTTTCGGGCACCGAGGCCATGACATGGATGTTGCCGTCCGCCGCGTGGCCGAAGAATACCGCCCGGCTCGCCGGCAGTTCCCGCGCCAGCGCCGAGCGGCAAGCGTCGACGAAGCGGCCGACCTCGCCGGGCGGCAGGCCGACGTCGAAGCTCTCGTGGTCGCCCAACACTGGTTCGATTTCCGCCGAGGCGTCGCGGATCGCCCAGAAGGCCTCCATGTCGGACAGCGACTGCGCCAGCATAGCGTCTTCGACGAGGCTTGCCTCATAGATGCCTTCCAGGAAGGCTTCGAATGCGGCGCCGTCACGCGCTGCGTCACGGCCATGCCCTTCGACCAGCAGATAGAGTCCGTGCTTGTCGGTGAAGGGATCGCGGCGGCCGGGCACGTTCTCGGTCACCATGGTCCAATAATCGGGCCACATCACCTCGAAGGCGGACAGCGTCGGGCCGAGCTCGGCCCGTGCGCTTGAGAGAATGTCGGCGGCGGCTTCGAAGTCGCGAACGGCGATCAGCGCCAGCCCGGTCCAGCGGGGCAGGGGCTGAAGCGCGAACACGGCCCGCGTCACGACGCCGAGCAGCCCTTCCGAGCCGACGAACAGTTGCTTGAGGTCGGGGCCGGCGTTGTTCTTCAGCATCTTGTTCATCGAACCGATCACCGTGCCGTCGGCGAGCACCGCTTCGAGGCCGAGGACGGAGGCGCGGGTCATGCCGTAACGCAGCACGCGATTGCCGCCGGCATTGGTCGAGACGATCCCTCCCGCCGTCGCCGTGCCGCGTGCGCCGAAATCGACGGGAAACAGCAAGCCTTCGGCCTCGGCCGCCTTCTGCATGGTCTCCAGCGGCGTGCCGGCCCTGACCGTGATCGTCATGGCCCGGCTGTCGATTTCCTCGATGCCTGTCAGTCGTTCGAGCGAGAGGGCCAGTGACCCTGGGGCCGGCGTCGCTCCGCCACACAGGCCGGTCAGCCCGCCCTGCACGGTAAGCGCGAGGCGATGACGGGAGGCGATGGCAAGCGCGGCCGATACCTCGTCGGTCGACGCGGGCCGGAGGACGGCAAGCGGGGGCTGCGGCGGCAGCACGGAAGAATCGGCGCTGTTGCGGGCTGGGATATCCTTGCCGGCAAGAAGGCCGGCTGGCCCAAGCGCCGCCCGCAGCTCCAAAAACGCCTCAGTCTCGTCGCGCCCAACCATTTCGTCGCCCCGCACTAGGTCTGCGACCGGCATAGCATGCCGGCCGGTGACCGCGACAGATTGATGCGGGCCTTCAGTGCCTTGGTTCAGGAGTAAACGCGCACGAGATGGTTTTCGCGATGTTCGATCAGGTGACCGCCGAACCGCGCCGTGTCGGCGACAAGGCCGAGATCCTTCAGTTCCTCTTCGCTCCAGCGCTCGTGCAGGTGAGGCACGGCGTCGAGTAGCGAACGGGTATAGGGGTGCTGCGGGTCGCCGAAAACGCGGTCGGTTGCCCCCATCTCCACGATGACACCTTTCTGAAGAATGATGATTCGGTCGGAGATGTAGTTGCCCAGCGCAAGGTCATGGGTGACGAAGATGATCGACAGCCCCTGGCGCTTGAGATCGCCGAGCAGGTTGAGCACGTCGATGCGGGTCGAGGCATCTAGCATCGATATGATCTCGTCGGCCACGAGCAGCCGGATGTCGAGAACCAGCGCCCGCGCGATCAACAGGCGCTGCAACTGGCCGCCGCTCATCTGGTGAGGGAACTTGTCGAGGGCGGCAACCTCCAGGCCAACGGCGTTGAGCGCGTTCGTCAGCCGCTCCTCCCAGGCCGCATTGTCCAGGTCGGACAGAAACTCGCGGCGGATGGTGCGGAAGACGCGCCCGACCTTGAAAATCGGGTTGAACGAGCTGAAGGGATCCTGGAACACGCCCTGGACGCGGCGATAATAGGCCTTCAGGCTGGCGCCTTTCAGCGTCGAGACGTCCTCGCCGTCGAAGGTGATGCGCCCCTCGCTCACCGACGTGAGGCGAAGGATCATGCGGCCGACGGTGGTCTTGCCCGATCCGCTTTCGCCGATCAGCGACACCACCTCGCCTGGCTTCACCTCGAAGTCGACGTCGTGGATCACCCGCTTCTTCTTGCCGCCAAAGGCGCCGGAGCGGAACACCTTGGATACGTTCTCAACCTTCAGCATGGGCGTCCGCCTTCCAGCAAGCGACCTGATGGCCGGGAGCGATCTCGATGAAGGGGGGCTCTTCGGCACACTTGTCGAAGGCCAGCGGGCAGCGGTCGCGGAAACGACAGCCCGTCGGCGGCGAGAGGAGGGACGGCGGCCTGCCCTTGATTCCCGGCAGCCGCTTTTCTTCGAAACGGATGCCCACCTCGGGCAGCGAGCCGAGCAGCAGGCGCGTATAGGGATGCGCCGGTGCCTCGACGATGGTGCGCGTCGGCGCCTTCTCGGCCAGTTTGCCGGCATACATGATCATGATGCTGTCGGCCACCTGGGCAAGGATGGCGAGGTCGTGGGTGACCACGATCATCGACTTGACGTAGCCACGGTCGCGGAACTCCACCAGCGCTCCGGCCACCTTCTTCTGTGAGGCGACATCGAGGGCCGAGGTCACCTCGTCGGCGATGAGCAACGACGGGTCGAGCAACGTCGAGAGGACCATGACGACGCGCTGCTTCATGCCGCCCGAAAGCTCGATCGGGTACATGCCGAGCACGTCGGGTGTGAGACCGAGAATGGCGAGGCGCCGCTCGAGCTCGGGGCGCAGCGTCGCCCCCTTGAGGCCGCGCGCCTCCAGGAGTTCGTCGATCATTCGGCCGATGCGGCGCGTCGGGTTGAGCGCGCTCATGGCGTATTGCGGAACAATGGAGACCTCGCGGAAGCGGTAGGGGTTCATCGCCCTGTCGTCGGCGATCGGCAACACCTTGTCGTCGAGCGTCACCTGCCCGCCGACATACTGCATGCGCTCTTCGAGGCGGATCAGCGCCTTGCCGAGCGTCGACTTGCCGCAGCCGGACTCGCCGGCCAGTCCCATGATCTCGCCGTCGGCGACGGAGAAGCTGACGCCGTCGAGGGCTTTGACCGCGCCGGCGAGCGTCCGGTAGTGGATCTTGAGGTCGGATACCGCCAGCATGTCAGAGCGCCCTCAGCTTGGGATTGAACACCTCGTCGAGGCCGACGTTCATGACGTAGAGCGAGCCGACGATGGCGGTGATGGCAAGACCCGGCGGTACGAACCACCACCACATGCCGAGCTGCAGCGCGGCGTTCATCACCGAGTAGTTCATCATCAGGCCGAGCGAGATCGAGTCGGTCGGTCCCAGCCCGATGAAGTCCAGCGTCGCGGCGGTGAGAATGGCGCCGCCGAACAGCAGGATGAAGGTCATCACCAGATAGGAGCTCATGTTCGGCGCGATCTCGCCGAAGATGATGCGGAAGGTGCTCTCGCCGTTGAGCCGGGCCATGCCGACGAAGTCACGCGAAGTGAGCGAGAAGGTTTGGGCGCGAATGGCGCGCGCCGCCCACGGCCAGGATGTGAGGCCGATGAACATCGCTTCCGTGCCGAGGCCGCGCACGCTGAGATAGGCGGCGACGACGAGAAGGACGGCGAAGGTGGGAATGACCAGCACGACGTTGGTCAGCATGTTGAGCACTTCGTCGATGATGCCGCCACGATAGCCGGCGAAGAAGCCGACCAGCATGCCGATCACCGCCGCCGTGATGCCACCGAGGGCGCCGACGATGAAGCTGGAGCGCAGGCCGTGGACGAACTGCGAGAACACGTCCTGACCGAACAGCGTGGTGCCGAACCAGTAGTCGGCCGACGGCGGCAGACCCGGAGGAGCATCGAAGGTCAGCGGTTCATGGGTTGCGAGCATCGGACCGAAGATCGCACCCAGGAGAAAGACGATGAAGACGATGGCGCCGATCACCAGCTTGGTGTTGCGAAGGGCGAAATAGAGGATCTCGTTGCGGCCGCTCTTGGCAGCGGGAGCAGCCGGAGATGAACCGGTGGTGCTCGTCATGCGGCATCTCCTTGCAGTCCGACGCGGGTGCGCGGGTCGACGATCACGTAGACGACGTCGACAATCAGGTTGGCGAGCAGCACGCCGACGATGATGAACAGGAACACGCCCTGGATCACGAAGTAGTCCTGGTTCTGGATGCCCGACAGCACCAGCCAGCCGAGGCCCGGGTAGGAGAAGACGATCTCGGTGACCAGCGCGCCGCCGACCACTGCGCCGAGCTGCAGGGCAAGACCGGTGATCTGGGGCAGCATGGCGTTGCGGAAGGCGTACTTGCGGACGAGCCGCTGCGGTGCGCCGAGCGCCATCAGGTAGTTGGCGTAGTCGCTTTCCAGCTCGTAGATGATCATGTTGCGCATGCCGATCGCCCAGCCGCCGAGCGCCACCAGGAACAGCGAGGCAAATGGCAGGATCCAGTGGTAGAGAAGACTGCTGATGAACTTCCAGGTCCACTCGGCCTTGAGCGATTGGTCGTAGCCGAAGGCCAGCGGGAACCAGCCGAGCGACGAGCCGAGCACCCACGCGAGCAGGATGCCGAGCCACATGTAGGGCGTGGCGGTGAGGAGATAGCCGAGGGGCAGGACGGTGTTGTCCAGGAGCTTGCGCCGCGCCGCCAGCGCGCCGACGACGTTGCCGACATACCAGGAGAGCAGGATCGACGGCAGCAGCAAGCCCAGAGTGTAGGGCAGGGCGCGGCCGATCAGCGTCGTCACCGGGGTCGGGAACAGCATGATCGAACGGCCGAGGTCGCCGTTCAGCAGTGCCCACCAGAAGTTGAGGTACTGCTGCCAAAGCGGCTGGTCGAGGTTGAAGGCCGCCATGAAGTAGGATGTCAGCGCCGCGTTGGCGTCCGGCATGAGGGCGATGCGCGACACGAGCGCGTCGACGGGATTGCCCGGCATGAAGCGCGGGATGGCCCAGTCGATGGTCACCGCGACGATGAACGTCAGGAGATAGATGAATAGCTTCCGGGCGAGGTAGCGCAGCACGGTCGGGGCTCCGGAAAAGGAACAACGATCCCCCGGCCGGACCCGGGCGGCGACGTTTGTCGTCGTCCGGGTTCTGCGCAAGCGAGTCGTCTGTTCGGTCGGACGGAGGCGTCCCGGCGGCGCTGGCCACCGGGACGGGAAAGCGGCGACTTACTCGCCGGCCGGCTCGAGATGGGTGATGGTATCGAGTCCGGTCATTTGCAGCCAGCCGCGCCACGAGATCGGGATGAACTGGCGATCGGTGCCGTCGGCAGGCCAATTCTTCCAGGTCGTGGTGCTCATCTGCGCCCAGGCGCCGTTGTACCAGAGCGGAATCATCGGCAGCTGGTCCATGAAGCTGACCTGAAGCTTGGCCGTGATTTCCTTCATCTTCTCGATGTCGGTACGCGGCGTCTTGGCGAGCTGCACGGTGAGATCCCAAGCTTCCTTGTCCTCGAAGCGCGCAAAATTGTAGTTGGTCTGCGAGCTCAGGATGGGCAGCTGGTAGAGGTAGCGGTAGTAGGTGTAAGGCGTGTCGCTGAGCGGCTGGGAGTTCTCGATCATCAGATCGAAATTGCCGGTGTTGCGCTGCGACTGGTAGGTGTTGAAGTCGGGATACTTCGGCGTGATCTTGATGCCGACCGCCTTGGCGTCGGCCGAGATCATCTGCACGGCCTGCATCCAGTCGGACCAACCCGAGGGAACCTCGATCTTGAGGTCGATCGGCTCGCCCTTCGGCGTCTGGTAGAAGCCGTCGGGTCCCTTCTTGTAGCCGGCCTCGTCGAGGATCTCGGCCGCCTTCTTCGGGTCATAGCTGAAGCCGTGCTGCTTCACCGCTTCCTTGTCGATGTACTTGTCCCACACCGGCAGAAGGCCGGTCGGGCTCGCCGGCAGCACGACGTTGCCGTAGTCGACCTTGGCGATCTGGTCGGTATTGATCGAGAAGGCCAGGGCGCGGCGGAAGGCCGCGTCGTCGAGCGGGGCCTTCTTGGTGTTCGGCAACAGCCACGACGTCACGGCCGGCAGCATGTACGGCGGCTTGTCGTAGTAGGTGTGCAGGCCATAGCCGCCGCTGATCAGCGTCGCCACGCCCGGCAGGAAGTTGTTGTTGAGGTCCTGCTTGCCCGAGAGAAGCAGGCCGAGCGCCACGTTGTTCGAAGAGTTGACGAGGTCGATGATGTACTTGGGCTTCGGATCGGGCGAGATGCCCGCCTTGGAGGCCCACCAGCCGTCCGGCGTCTTGGTCCAGACGACGCGCGTCGTCGGGTCATAGCCGGCCTTGTCGAACACGTAGGGGCCGGTGCCGATCGGCTCGTCCGGCGTCCAGGACGTGATCTCGGTTTCGTTGGCGTGATCCTTCCACTGGGAAGGCTTCATCATCGGGATGTTCCAGAGGGCGTTCTGCCAGGCCTGGTAGTTGGGCGTGCCCTCGAAGGTTACCGTCACCGTGTTGCCGGACGCTTCGACGCTCTTGATGCTCTTGTAGAGGTCGGTCCACCAGATGGTCGGCAGCTTGCCGAGATCGATGTTCCACTTGACGTCGTCGGCGGTGAAGTCGTCGCCATCGCTCCACTTGATGCCGGAGCGGATGGTCAGCTTGAAGACGGTTGGGCTTTCCCATTCGCCCTTTTCGGCCAGCCAGTCGATGTACTTGTCGGCGATCGGGTCGTAACGGAACAGCGTCTCGTTGACGAGGCCGATCAGGCCGTTGGCGAAGTTGCCGAAGTATGGGTTGAAGCCGATAATGTTGCCCCACTGGGCACCGCTCATGTAGAGCGTCTCGTTGCGCGGATACTCTCCCGACTGCGCCAGGGCCGAGCCGGCCACCGTCGCCATCAGTGCAGCAGCCGACACGACCGTGAAGGTGCGGCGATTGATACCAAACGACATCTCGATCCTCCCTTTCCTCCTGCGGCGACAAGCTCCCCGCCGCGACCAAACGCTTCCCGCACGGCCTGCGCCGTAGGGTTGCGCACCTTTCGAGAGGGTCATGGGCAAGTGCGGTCAGGAAAAGGGGACTACCCAAACGATCCGACCGTGCGGCCGATGACGGAACAGCGGCGACTGTTGGCTCCTCTCGCTCCACCCATCAGCAAGTCGCTGAAATATCGCGAGAATCTCCTCTAGAACTCGCGACATCACAGCTGGCGACCCGCCGGCGCGCCTTCCGCGGTTGCCCGCGGCATTCTTTCCTGTAACGTTACAGTAGCCTTACCCAAAGGCGCAACAATACGCAAGCCTCTGTTCTGTTACTCGCCCAAAGGATGTAGGGTGGGCGATTGGGAGGAGCAGCGCCGTCGGCAACGACCGGGGGATTTGCGCTGATTGGCAACATGGTATCGCACGACGAGACGCGCTCGGAAGACGCGCCCGCTCAGCCGCCCGTTCGGCCGACGCTCAAGACCATCGCCCGGCTGGCCGGCCTCGGCGTGACGACGGTATCGCGCGCCCTTCATGATGCGCCGGACATTGGCGAGGAGACAAAGGCACGTGTCCGCCGGCTCGCCGAAAGCCTCGGCTACCAGCCGAATCGGGCCGGTGTCCGTCTGCGCACGGGGCGCAGCCACGTGATTGCCCTGGTGCTGGCCACCGAGGCCGAGGAGCTGGGCATCAACTCGCAGCTCATCTACGGCATTTCCGAGGCCCTGTCGTCCTCGACCTACCAACTGGTTGTCATGCTGCACGATCCGAGCGCCGATCCTCTCGGGCCGGTTCGCAACATCGTCGAGGCCGGGGCCGCCGATGGCATCCTGTTTGCCCGCATCGAGCCGGATGACGCGCGCGTCCGCTTCTTGACCGAGCGCGGCGTGCCGTTTGCGACGCATGGCCGAACCAGCATGGGCATCGTGCATCCCTACTTCGACTTCGACAACGAGGCCTATGCCGAAAGCGCCGTACGACGCCTCGCCAGTCTCGGCCGGCGTCGTCTGGCGCTGGTCGGACCGCCTCCACACCTCGCCTACGCCCGCCACATGGCGACCGGCTTTTGTCGCGGTATCTCAGCCTTGGGTCTCGAGAAGGTTTCTGTGGAGGGTATCGATACCGACAGCCCCCATGAGCGTATTCAGGCTGAGGTACAACGTTTGATGCAACGCGCCGATCGGCCGGATGGTATCGTCAGTGGCGGCGCCGTGGCGGCTCTGTCGGTAACCGCCGGCGCCGAGGCGGCGGGCCTTGTTCTCGGCAGCGATTTCGATGTTGTCGTCAAGGAATCGTCCGATCTGTTTCGGAAGTTCCGTCCGGCCATCGAGACGGCGCGCGAGGACTTTCGTGCCGCCGGACGCTGGCTGGCCCAGGCAATTGTCGGCCGCATCGAGGGTACCGTCGACGCCGACACCCATTTCCTGGATGTGCCACGGATCGAAGTGTCCGAGACCATGGAGGAAAGAATGGCTGCCGGCGGTATTCGATGATGCCATCGGCCAGAAACGGCAAAGCGCCCGATCCGGTCAGGGAAATCGAGCGCTCGGCGTCGGCCGGGGTGGTCGGCCGGGGTTCGTGGGGCCGCGATCGGCCCTGGTTCAGCAGCCGAAGGCGCGCTGGCGGCAGAGGCCGCGCGCCGCATGGCGCGTCCGGACCTCGAGATCGTAGCGGTCGGCGGCGGTGATGTAGACGAGTTCGCGCTCGGCGGCGGCAGGGGCGCGGAAGGTCTTTGCGAGGTGCGTCAGGGTGCCGAACATGATCTTTGTCCTTTTCCGTTCCGGGCGTCTCCCGGAACCCGTTTCCACTCTTTTCTCTGCACCTCGAATATAGCCCCGCACCGCCTGCTCTCCAATGGGCTGAAGCCGCCGCTGCGAGTCGTATTTTCTTTGGGGATGCTTCACTTTTCCTGAGAAAAGCCTTCCAGCACGATCTTGCCGCGTGCTCGCCCGCTCTCGATGATGGCGTGGGCACGGCGGAGGTTGTCGGCGTTGATCGGCCGCAGCACTTCGGTGAGTGTCGTCCGGAGCCGGCCCGCGTCGACAAGGCGGGCGACTTCGGTGAGCAGCTTCCCCTGTTCCTCCATATCCGGTGTCTCGAACAGCGAGCGGGTGAACATCAGCTCCCAGTGGACCGACACCGCCTTGCGCTTGAACCCCATGATGTCGAGGCCGTCGGGATCGTCGATCAATCCGAAGCGGCCCTGCGGCGCGATGAGTTTCGCGATCTCCTGGAGATGGCGATGCGTCTCCGTGGTCGAGAAGACGAATGCCGGCGCGCCGATCCCGAGCGCGGCTACTTCGTCGGCGAGCGGACGCGAATGATCGACGACATGATGGGCGCCAAGCTCGATTACCCAACCTCTCGTCTCGGGACGCGATGCGGTAGCGATGACGGTGAGGTCGGTCAGCGCTCTGGCGAGCTGGATGGCGATCGAACCGACACCGCCCGCTCCGCCGACGATCAGAATGGCGTCGGCGGCCCCCGGAACCTTGCGCCGCACGTCGAGCCGATCGAACAGCATCTCCCAGGCGGTAATGGCGGTGAGCGGCAATGCCGCCGCCTCGGCGTCGCTCAGCGTTCCAGGCTTGCGGCCGACGAGACGCTCGTCGACGAGATGAAACTGGCTGTTGGCGCCGGGACGGGCGATCGATCCGGCGTACCAGACTTCGTCGCCGGGTTGAAAGCCCGCCACCTCGTCTCCGATGGCTGCGACGCGGCCCACCGCATCCCAGCCCAGCACCTTCACGTCGTCGGACGCCGGCGGGGCGCTCTTGCGCACCTTGGTGTCGACGGGATTGACGGCAATGGCGGCGATCTCGACAAGGAGATCCCGGCCCGCTGCGACGGGTGTAGGCAGATCGACGTCGAGGAGCGAATCCGGGCGGTCGATGGCGCCGGCTTGACGATAGGCGACAGCTTTCATCATAAACTTCCTCTTCTGTTGATATGCGCAATAATTGTCCTTACAGACAGAAGATGCCAATACGCACAACGAGCGCAGATAGTGCAGAAAAGGATAGTGTCATGGCCAAGGTCCGGCATTCCCGCTTTGACTGCGTGCCGGGGTGTTCGGTTGAGGCGGCCATCGGACTGATCGATGGCAAGTGGAAGTCGGTGATCCTTTTTCATCTTCTGGCGAGGACGCTGCGCTTCGGCGAGTTGAGCCGAATTCTCGTCCTGGTATCGCCGCGCATGCTGACCAACCAATTGCGCGAGCTGGAAGAAGATGGACTGGTGGTACGCACGGTCTATCCTCAGGTTCCGCCGAAGGTGGAATACTCATTGTCGCCGCTCGGCCGCTCGATGGAGCCGGTGCTGATGGCTCTGAAGACGTGGGGCGATGCGAACATCAGCCGCTTCGGCAAACCGAACGGGTTGGATCCCCGAGAAAGAAAAAACCCACCGGCGTCGGCCGGTGGGCATCAGTGGGCCAGGTTCGATCCGGAGCCGATCGAATAGATCGGCCCGGTTCCATCAGGCCTGTTTCGGGGCGCGATCGAGCAGTGCGTAGAGCAGGATGGCGCCAAAGGTCGCGGTGCCGATGCCGCCCAGCGTGAAGCCGCCGATGTTGAGCGTGAGGTCGCCGGCGCCGGCGATGACCGCTGCCGCGGTGGTGATCAGGTTCTTGGTTTCGGAGAAGTCGACCTTGTTCTCCACCCAGATCCGGCCGGCCGTCGCTGTGATCAGGCCGAAGATGACGATGGAGAGCCCACCGATCACCGGGCCGGGGATGGTGCCGATCAGCGCGCCGAACTTCGGCGAGAAGCCGAGTAGGATGGCGATCACGGCCGCCACCACGAAGATCAGCGTCGAGTAGATCTTGGTGACCGCCATCACGCCCATGTTCTCGGCATAGGTGGTGACGCCGGTGCCGCCGAAGGAGCCGGAAAGCATGGTGGCAAGGCCGTCGCCGAGGAAGGCCCGGCCGACATAGCGGTCGAGGCTGCGGCCGGTCATGGCGCCGATCGCCTTGATGTGCCCGAGATTCTCGGCCACCAGAATGATTGCCACCGGCGCAATCAGCGCCATGGCGCTGGTCGAGAAGGTCGGCGCGGTGAAGGTCGGCAGACCGAACCAGGGCGCGGCGTCGAGCTTGGAGAAATCGATCGGCGCGTCACCGAACGAAGCAGCCCCCAGCCAATAGACCACATAGCCGACGAGGCCGCCGATCAGCACCGGAATGCGGCGCAGCATGCCCGGCGCATAGACGGCCGCGGCGCCAACGGCCACGATGGTGATGAGACCGACCGTCCGGTCGAAGCCGGTTGCGGAGATGCCCTTGACGGCGATCGGCGCCAGGTTGAGACCGATCGCGGCGACGATCGCGCCGGTGACGACCGGCGGCATCAGCTTCTCGATCCACTGATAGCCGATCTTGATGACGATCAGGCCGATCAGCGCATAGAGCGCACCGGCCGCGATGATGCCGCCGAGCGCCACGCCGATGTTGACGTTGGCGCCGGTACCGGCATAGCCCGAGGCGGCCATCACCACGGCAATGAAGGCAAAGCTCGACCCGAGGTAGGACGGTACGCGACCACCGACCACGAGGAAGAAGATCAGTGTGCCGATGCCGGAGAACAGCACGGCGACGTTGGGATCGAAGCCCATGATGATCGGCGCAAGCACCGTCGAGCCGAACATGGCGACGACGTGCTGGAAACCGGCGATCAGGGTCTGCGGCCAGGGCAAGCGCTCTTCCGGCGCGACGCGATCGGCGGTGGTCAGTTTCCAGCGCGGAAACCAGCCTTCGGTTGGGCTTGTGGTCATGATTGTCTCGTCTGTTGTCCCCGGTCCGTCCCCCCGTGGGCGGCCGCATGGGAAAGGCGAGATGGTCACTATCCCCAACACCTGCGCAGGCGAAAGAGCAGCCTTCTACTAGCGTGTCGGACGGTCAGGCGCGTGACACGCTGATTTCTAAGACGAAAACGTACATTTTGACCAGATGGTCAGATTTCAACCCATTGACAATCCACAGAAAAATCAATCGAGACGACGCCCGGCCGCCAAGATCTCGGGGATCGAATCGGCTTGACAGTTGTTGCCGCTTGTCGGCAGGTGAAGGTGTGCAAGGTGTTCCGGCGGCATGCGGCTGCCGGGATGAAACGGGAACGGGGAAGGATCACGATCCGAAACCCCGGCCGCCCCCGCGACTGTGCGTGGTGAGCCTCCGTCCGGAATGCCACTGGGATCTCCCCGGGAAGGCGGACGGCAGGCAGCGATCCGCGAGCCAGGAGACCGGCCTTGCACAAACATTCGGATTCCGTCGGGTGAGACGGAAAAGAAGACCGACATGCATATCGAACCCGGCCTTGTGGCCGATGGCAAACTGTGGCTCAGCTATCTGACGGCGACGGGCGCTGCCGGCTACGGCCTGAAGCTCGCCTGGAAGATGGCGCGGGAGAACGGCGTTCTGTCGCTCGGCCTTCGTTCGGTGGCCACGACCGCCCTCGTCTTTTCCTTCTTCGAGGTACTGCCGCACTATCCGGTCGGCGTTTCCGAGGTGCATCTGATCCTCGGGTCGACGCTTTTCCTGTTGTTCGGCGCCGCGCCGGCGGCCATCGGCCTTGCACTTGGCCTGCTGATTCAGGGGCTGTTCTTCGCGCAGTTCGATCTGCCGCAATACGGCATGAACGTCACCACGCTTCTGGTGCCGCTCTTCGGCCTCTCGGCTCTCGCCAGCCGCGTCATCGCGCCGGCAACGCCCTACGTCGAGCTGAAGTATAGGCAGGCTCTGGCCCTTTCCACCGCCTATCAGGCCGGCATTGTCGCCTGGGTCGGCTTCTGGGCGTTTTATGGCCAGGGCTTCACCGTCGACAACTTCGCCGCCATCAGTTCGTTCGGCGGTGCCTACATGCTGGTGATCATCGTCGAACCGCTGGTCGATCTGGCCGTGCTGGCCGGCGCCAAGCTGCTTCATGGCCTGCGCGGCAGCTTCATGGTCGAGCGTCGCCTTTACGACGCCGCCTGACAGCCTCGATCAGAGCCTTCCTGCCGCGCCGTTCCGGACATCCGGAGCGGCGCGGTTGTCTTTCGCGGAGCGCCTGGGATTGAGGCGGTCGTCCGGAGGACTCGCCTCCTCTCCATCCTTCCCGACATGCCGCATGGTTCCGGGGCGACCTCTGGCGGCTTGACAGTGGCGAGCCTTTCCGCATAACGTCGTAAACGTTTACGGGAGCGAGCAGGCAGGGAGGAAATCCTGTCCGGGCCAGGGTCTTCGAGCGTCATTGCCGCACTGGCGAGTGCGGGTGACGAACGCTGGGTTCTGCCTTTTTGAAACCGGGCAACCTGTCGAACCGCCGCCCGCCTGTCCTGGTCTTGAGGTCATCTCGGTCCGGGCCGGTCGGTCAACTGTGGAGGAGTAGGGAGCATGAAGACATCGGCAATCCTGGGGGCGGTGCTCTATGCCGGCGCCGCGGCGTTCGGCATGGCGGCGCATGCTGCCGACCCCGTCACCATCACCATCTGGTGCCAGGACGACGAGCGCCAGCCGGGCCTCAACCTCGCCAAGGAGTTCGGCGAGAAGAACCCCGACATCAAGGTCGTCTACCGGCAGATCCATTTCGACGACGTGACGTCCGAGGCCATGCGCGCCTATTCCACCGGCCAGGCGCCCGACATCATCGCCATCGACAATCCCGAGCACGCGCTGTTCGCTTCGCACGGCGTCTTCCTCGACCTCACCGATCGCATTGCCCAGTCCGATGTGATCCACAAGGAAGACTATTTCCCCGGTCCGCTCGCCTCCGTCACCTGGGATGGCAAGATCTATGGCGTGCCCAAGGCCACCAACACCATCGCCCTCTACTACAACGCCGACATGTTCAAGGCGAAGGGGCTCGACCCGGACAAGCCCCCGCAGACCTGGGACGAGATGGTCGATGCCGCCCGCAAGCTCAACGACCCCGCCAACAACGTCTACGGCATCGCCTTCTCGGCCAAGGCTTCCGAGGAAGGCACCTTCCAGTTCCTGCCCTGGGCGCAGATGACCGGCGGTGGCTTCGACAAGATCAACACCGATGGCGCCGTTCGCGCGCTGACCATCTGGAAGACGCTGCTCGACGAAAAGCTGGCCTCGCCCGACACGCTGACGCGCGGTCAGTGGGATTCCACCGGCACCTTCAATTCGGGGAATGCCGCCATGGTCATCTCCGGACCGTGGGAGCTCAACCGCATGTCGCAGGAGGCGAAGTTCGACTGGCGCGTGACGCTGATGCCCGTGCCGGAAGTCGGGGCGCCGCGCTCGTCGGCCATGGGCGACTTCAACTGGGCGATCTTCAAGAGCTCCAAGAACCCCGACGCCGCCTTCAAGGCGCTCGAGTACTTCGTGTCGCAGGATCCGCGCGTCTTCCCCGACTGGGGCCAGCTTGCGGCTCGCGCCAACGTCGAGATTCCCCCTACCGGCGACGCCAAGAAGGACGCGGCCGTCAAGGTGTTCATGGAGCAGCTGAAATACGCTCAGCCCCGTGGCCCGCATCCCGACTGGATGAAGATCTCCAAGGCCATCCAGGACGCCATCCAGTCGGCGCTCACCGGTCAGGCGACGCCCAAGGACGCGCTCGACCAGGCCGCCGCCACCATCCAGGGCATCCTGGGCTGATCCTTTCGACAAGGTGCTCCGGTTTCGGCCGGAGCACCATTCAGCGTGTTGACCGCATTGCCCGGCAAGGGCGATGCTCCGTGCCGGCGGTCGGGCCGGACGCGGATGCGGGGAGGACCGATGCGACGCCTCTACTCAAGCCTCGTCGATGGCCGGGGATTCGATCTCTGCCTGATCGGCATCCCGCTCGCCTTTCTCATCGTGCTCTCCGGCGTGCCGCTCATCTACAACGTGGTCATGAGCTTCCAGGCCGTGGACATGTTCAGCCTGGGCAGCTTCATCCGTCCCTGGGTCGGCTTTGAAAACTATCGCCAGTTGATCGCCCAGCCCGAGTTCTGGCCGATCATGGGTCACACGGCAACCTTCCTGGCCGCCTCCATCGCCGGCCAGTTCCTGCTCGGCTTCGCGCTCGCCCTGTTCTTCTGGACGAATTTCCCCGGCGCCTCGTGGCTGCGCGGCCTGTTCCTGGTGTCCTGGGTGATGCCGGGCCTCGTGGTCGGCGCGGTCTGGAACTGGCTGCTGTCGGGCGACTTCGGCGTCTTCAACTTCGTTCTGCGCGAGCTTCACATCATCTCGGACAACGTCTTCTGGCGTTCCGATCCGGCCTTCGCGCTCTGGAGCGTCATCATCGCCAACATCTGGCTCGGCGCGTCCTTCAACATGATCCTGCTGTCGGTTGGTCTGTCGTCGATCCCCGACGATCTCTATGAGGCGGCGGAACTCGACGGCGCCGGAGCCCTGACCCGCTTCTGGACGATCACGCTGCCGATGATGCGCTCGACCATCGGCGCTCTGATCTCGCTCGGCCTGATCTTCACGTTGCAGCAGTTCGACCTGTTCGCCGCCATTACCGCCGGCGGTCCCAACAACTCCTCCAACGTCGCGCAATACTGGGCCTGGGACCTCTCGTTCAAACAATACGACTTCGCCAACGGGGCGGCCATTTCGGTGATCATGATCGTCGTTGTGATGCTCGCATCCGTCTACTACGTCCGGTCGACCCGCCACGAGGTGAGAGGATGAGCGAGACCTTCAGAAACCGGCTGCTGCTCGTCATCGCTCTGCTGCTTGCCGCCATCTACCTCTTTCCGCTCTACTGGATGTACATCACCGCGCTGAAGACCGGCTCGGAGATGTTCGCCACGCCGCCGTCCTTCTGGCCCGACGACCCCCAGTGGTCGATCTTTCCCTTCGTTTTCCAGCTGAAGGGCATGGGTCGGTTCCTGTGGAACTCGGTGGTGATCGCGTCGGGATCGGTGGCGTTGATCGCCGTGCTCGGCACCGGCGCCGCCTATGTGCTCGCCCGCTATCGCAACGCCTGGGTCGATGTCGGCCTGTTCCTGGTGCTGATGCTGCAGGTGCTGCCGGCCTCGCTGATGATCACGCCGATCTTCGTGCTGTTCACGCTGACCGGCATCCTCGACTTTCCCCGCACCGCAGTGATCCTGGCGATCGCCGCCAAGAGCATGCCCTTCTTCATCGTGTTGGTTCGCGCCACCTTCATGAGCGTGCCGATGGAACTGGAGGAAGCCGCGCTCGTCGACGGCAACTCGCGCATTGGCGCCTTCTGGTCGATCGTGCTGCCGCTCGCCCGCAATGGCATCCTCGTTTCCGCCATCCTGATCTTCATGCAGGCCTTCGGCGAGTTCGTCTACTCGAAGTCTCTGATCCAGGAGATCGAGCTGCAACCGAGCTCGGTCGGCCTCAATGCTTTCATGGGCCCGAACACCAACGAATGGAACCGGATCATGGCCTTCGCCTCGATCTACGTGACCCCCATTCTGGCGACCTTCGTGCTGCTGCAGCGGCGCATCGTCTCTGGCCTGACCTCCGGAGCCCTGAAATGACCACGCAGATCGAATTTTCCGGCGTCAACAAGCACTACGGCGCCTACCATGCGCTGAAGGACATCAATCTTTCCATCGACAAGGGCAGTTTTGTCGCGCTGGTCGGCCCCTCCGGATGCGGCAAGTCGACGCTGCTGCGCTCGCTGGCCGGCCTCGAAAAGATCACCGGCGGCGACATCTCGATCGCTGGCGAGGTGGTGACGACGCTGCCGCCGCGCAAGCGCGATGTTGCCATGGTGTTCCAGTCCTACGCCCTCTATCCGCACATGACGGTCGAGGAGAATCTCACTTATTCGCTTCGGGTGCATGGCGTCTCCAAGGGCGAACGGAAGAAGGCCGCCGCCGAGGTGGCTGCGACCACTGGCTTGTCCGATCTTCTGCATCGTTATCCGCGAGAGCTCTCCGGCGGACAGCGCCAGCGCGTAGCCATGAGCAGGGCGATCATCCGCAACCCCAAGGCTTTCCTGTTCGACGAGCCTCTGTCCAACCTCGACGCGGCCTTGCGGGTTCACATGCGCAAGGAGATTCGCGCCCTGCATGATCGGCTTGGCGCAACCTCGGTCTATGTGACGCACGATCAGATCGAGGCCATGACCATGGCCGATCACGTCGTCGTCCTGCGGGCCGGCATCATCGAACAGCAGGGGCGGCCGCTCGATCTCTATGATAAGCCGGCGAATAAATTCGTTGCCGGGTTCATCGGCTCCCCCGCCATGAACTTTCTGCCGGCGACGGTGGCGGAGGGGCGCGCCGCGACGATCGATCTGGGCAAGGGGCCGATCCGTCTGACGATCCCCGTTGCCGCGCCCATCGGCTCCAGCGTGCTGATCGGTATTCGGCCGGAACACATCACCTTGACCGCGCCTGGAGAAGGCCGTTTCGACGCTCCCGTCGCCTTTACCGAATCCACCGGCTCCACGACCTTCGTATCCACCGCGACGAACCCAGAACTGATGGTGGTGGAGACCGGCCGCCGGATGGTCGCCAATGGCGATCTCGTCGGTCTGGCGTTCGCCGATACGGCTGTCCATGTCTTCGACGGGGCGACGGAAAAGCGCCTCTGACGGCGATCCTTCTCGATGGACCAAGAAAAACCCCGGAAGCCATGCTTCCGGGGTTCTTGCTTCGGATCGTCGCCGTGAATGGCGCAGCCATCAGGCCGGTGGGAGGGTGATCCGAAGCGGGCCGGCGGCGCGGAGGGTAACGCTGCCGGAACGCTGCTCGAAGTCGTCGCTGCCATCGACGGCGGCGACATGGCGGATGCCGACGAGGCGAAGCGCGTAGGTTTGGTCCCGATCGGGCGTCGCGGTGATCACGTCGCCGTCGCGGCGCACCGTCAGCGCCAGGGCCAGCGCGCCGTTTCGATAGTCCGGAACCGTTGCGGTGACGCTGGCGCCGTCGGCGAGTTCATAGAGGGCAAAGGTGACGCCGTCGGTGTAGTCGTAGTCTGGCCGCCGGTCGTTGCCGCCAAAGGCGACGAGACTGCCCGGTCGCACGTAAAGGGGCAGGCTCATGACGTCATGCGTCTCGCGCCGCCAGACAGGGCCCTCGACGACTTCGCCGGTGAGAAGCTGCGTCCAGCGTCCGGCCGGCAGATAGACGGTGACCTCGCCGTCCTTATCGAAAACCGGGGCGACAAGCAGGGCCGAGCCCAGCATGAACTGCCGGTCGAGCGTCTCGACGCCCGGGTCATCGGGAAACTCCAGCAGCATGGCCCTGAGCACCGGCACACCGGTTTCCGATGCCTCGACGGCGGCACCGTAGAGGTAGGGCATCAGCGAGCACTTGAGACGTGCGAAGTCCCTGAGCACCGCTTCCGCCTCCTGGTCGAACAGCCAGGGCACGCGATAGGATTTGGAGCCATGCAGGCGGCTGTGGCTGGAGAGGAGGCCGAAGGCGCACCAACGTTTGTAGACGTCGGCCTCGGCAGTGTTCTCGAAGCCGCCGATGTCGTGGCTCCAGAAGCCGAAGCCGGAAAGGCCGAGCGACAGCCCGCCGCGCAGCGTTTCGGCCATGGCCGGATAGTCGGAGTAGCAATCGCCGCCCCAGTGCACGGGGAACTGCTGGCCACCGACGGTGGCCGAACGGGCGAACAGCACACTTTCGCCCCGCGTCTCGATCAAGGCGTCGTGGACCACCTTGTTGTAGAGGAAGGGGTAGTAGTTGTGCATCTTCTGCGGGTCCGAGCCGTCGTGCCAGACGACATCAGTCGGGATTCGCTCGCCGAAATCGGTCTTGAAGGCATCGACGCCCATGGCGACGAGGCGCTTGAGATGGCCGGCATACCAGGCGGCTGCCTCGGGATTGGTGAAGTCGACGATGCCCTGTCCGGCCTGCCAGAGATCCCACTGCCAGACGCTGCCATCGGGCCGCTTCAGGAGGTACCCCTTCTCCGCCGCTTCGTCGAACAGCTTCGAGGCCTGGGCGATGTAGGGATTGATCCAGAGACAGATCTTCAGTCCCTTGTCCCGGAGGCGCTTCAGCATGCCCTCGGGATCGGGGAACACGTCGGGATCCCACTCGAAATCGCACCAGTGGACGCCGCGCATCCAGAAGCAGTCGAAGTGGAAGACGTGGAGGGGAATGTCGCGCTGGAACATGCCGTCGACGAAAGAATTGACGGTACCCTCGTCGTAGTCGGTGGTGAACGACGTCGTCAGCCACAGACCGAAGGACCAGGCCGGCGGCAGGGCCGGTCGGCCGGTGAGGCGCGTATAGCGCTCGAGGACGGCCTTCGGCGTCGGACCGTCGATCAGATAGTACTCGAGCACTTCGCCCTCGGTGGCGAACTGCACCTTCGACACCTTCTCAGACGCCACCTCGAAGCCGACGCGGCCGGGATCGTTGACCAGCACGCCCCAACCCCTGTTGGTCAGGAAGAACGGGATGTTCTTGTAGGCCTGCGTGGTGGACGTGCCGCCATCCTGGTTCCAGATGTCGATGCTCTGCCCGTTCTTGACGAAGGGGGAGAAGCGTTCGCCAAGGCCGTAGACCAAGGTGCCGACCTCAAGGTCCAGTCGTTCGAACACATGGGGCGGTTCCCCCGCGACGCTCGCGTGGCCCGTCTCGCGGAACCCCGTGCCGGTCAGCCGCTTGCCACCGCGCGTCACTTCGGTCCGCCAGTCGCCGTCCTTGGAAACGGTCAGGGTCAGGCCGCCGGATGTGAAGGAGAGGGCGGTCTCGCCATCGGTGATCGTCGGCCGGAAAGCGTCGTCGGAAAACAGCTCGAAGGCAGGACCGCGCTTCGCGGCGCCCCTGTGATGCTCGATGCGCACGCCGATGACGCCCTCCATTGGGGAGCTCAGCGTCATCGTCAGCGTCGGCGCGTTGATCTGGTCGGCGCGACCGCGACCACGTACGGCAAGGGCCAGAATCTCGGCCTTGCGTACATCCGTCCGCACCGCATGCACGTGATGCGGATTGACGATGCTCATGCCTGCCGGCAGCAGCCAGTTGCCGTCGCTGAACTTCATTGTCTTCCTCCCCAGGCGCTCCGCCAACTGGGGAGCCACGCGTCCGCCGCTCGTCGCCAAGACCTTCGTGGGGCTTGCGATTCCACGGTCTTCATCTATTCCGTAAACGTTTACGACGATAGCGGTGACAATGCCTCCTGTCAAAGGGCTTTTGTATCGAAGCATTGCCGCCACGATCCCGAACGGTCAGGGTCTGCGCCCGGCGCGCTCGAGGTGTTCCGCTATTGATCGACCGCCGGAATTCTGCTGAAAGACGGGGGTGGCAGATGGTCGGCCCCTCCGGAATGGGCTTCGGCGCTGGACGCGGAGGATGAGGGATTGGGCATCAAGGAGCTGGCGCGCCACCTCAACATTTCCATCGGCACGGTGTCGCGGGCGCTCAACGGCCATCCGGAGGTCAACGCCGAAACGCGCAAGCGCGTGTTGGAGGCGGCGGCGGCGCTTGGTTATGCCCCGGATCAGGCTGGACGCAGCCTCCGCCAGGGCACGCTCAACGTCGTTGCCTTGTTGCTTTCCACCGACCTCACCTCCAAGACCGACACCATGTTTTTCATGGAACTGTCGCGTGGCATTCAGGATCAGTTCGCCGAGCACGGTCTCGACCTCGTCATCCATCTGAACAAGCCGGGCATGGACATGCTCGACCGCGTGAAACGGATCGTCGAGCGGCGGCAAGCCGACGCGCTGATCCTGGCCGAGACGCGCGACAACGATCCGCGCCTCGATTATCTCGCCGGCCGTAGTTTTCCTTTCGCCACCATGGGGCGGTCGTGGTCGGGTGGCAGCCATCCCTGGATGGACCTCGACTTCGACTTTGCAATGCGCGCCGCCATCGACCGTCTTGCCGGCTTTGGCCATCGTCGCGTGGCGCTGGTCACGGGCGATCCAGGCTACCGTCTCGACACCATGTTGCAGGACGCCTACCGGCGTGAACTCATGGACCGAGGCATCGCCATCGACGAGGCGCTGATGATCAGGGCCGACACCCACGAAGAGGGCGGCTACAAGGCAATGACCGAGTTCCTTGCCATGGCGGCGCCTCCGACGGCGGTGATCTTCCCCCATTATCGGGCTGTCGTCGGCGCTTATGCCTGCCTTTCCGAGTCCGGATTGCAGCCCGGCCGCGACGTGGCGATCCTCAGTTGCTCGGCCGACACGACGATCGCCCAGTTCATGGCGCCACCGCTCACCTGCTTCCGGCTCGATCTCTACGGGCTTGGGCGACGCCTTGCTCAGGCGTTGCTCGCCACGATGCCGCGCTTCGCCGAAAGCTATGGCGGCGCGCTGATCCAGGAGATCTGGCCTTGGGAACTGATCGGCCGCGACAGCGACGGGTTCCGCGTCGGCTGACGCGTAAAGTGACCGGCGTTCCAGATGACGGCGGACCGGCGTAAACCTTGGCGGAGGGCGTTCGGCCGATTCGCCCGTCGCCGGAGGACGATCATGCGCGAGGAAAGCCAATCCTTTCCGCCCTATCCGACAGAGCCGTCCGGACGCGACGAAACGGTCGAGGTGAAAGCCTGGGTCTCCGATGGAAGCCGGGTGTTTGGGTTGACCACCACCGCCACCCGACGCGAAACCCAGTCGCGCCATCGGCATATAGAGGAGCTTGCTACCGATCCGCGGGTCGAGACCGCATCGCCGCTGTTCGATGCGCTGTTCGCCCAGGCGATAGAAGATGCTCGGCTCAACGCTGTTTCGTCCATTCGCGACGGCGCCTATCGCCATGGCGAACCCATTCCTTGCGAGTGTTACCAGACCGGCGAGAAGTGGACCTATGTCTGGACCCGCGATGTTTCCTACGCCACCCATCTCGGACTGGCAGTGCTCGACCCGGAGAGGGCAGCCACGACGCTTCTCTACAAGGTAAGCCCGTTTCGTGACGGTCTCGCCCTGCCGGAGGAACTGCCGGCGGGTGGTCTGCAAATCGTCCAGGATACCGGTTCGGGCGGCAGCTGGCCGGTGAGCACCGATCGCGTCTCCTGGGCTTTCGGCGCCGAAGCGCTGCTCGGCACTCTCCACGGCGATGCGCGCGCTGCTTTTGCCGACACGGCCTTTCGCGCGCTGTCCGGCACCATCGAGGCCGACCGGCTCGCCGCCTTCGATGTCGCCGACGGACTTTATCGGGGCGAACAGTCTTTCCTCGATTGGCGTGACCAGACCTATGCGCCATGGGTGATCGACGACCTCACCACCATCGCGACATCCAAGGCGCTGTCCACCAACGTCTGCCACTACAAAGCGCTCGATCTCGCCGCTCGGCTTGCCTCAGAACGGGGCGACAAGGCCAGGGCCGATCGTTACGCCGGCTGGGCCGCCGAACTTCGTTCGGCCATCGACCGTGGCTTCTGGCTGGAAGGGAAGGGGCTCTACGCTTCGATCACCACACCCGACAGTCCGGCTCGGCCGGTCGAGAAGTTCGACATGCTCGGCCTCGCCCTCGCCATCCTGACCGGCGTCACCGGTCGCGATCGGGCACGGCGCATTCTGGCATCCTACCCGCACGTGCCTTTCGGTGTGCCTGTCTACTACCCGGCTCAGCCCGATGACTTCTGCTACCACAATCGCGCCATCTGGCCCTTTGTCACCGCCTACGAACTGCTGGCCGCCGCCGAGACGCAGGCCGTCGCGGCGTTCGACCATGCCTTCGATTCGCTGGTCCGCGCCGCCGCTCTCAATCTCGACAACGTGGAAAACCAGGAGTGGCTGACCGGGCGCACCTGGTTCGACGACGGGCCGCGCATTTCCTCGGCCCGCCAGCTCTGGTCGGTCGGCGGTTATCTCGGCATGGTGATGAGAGCGATCTTCGGCTATCGGCCGGAGAAGGACGGCTTCCGCCTTGCGCCTTTCCTCACCGCGCACGTCCGGGACAGGCTTGGCGGCGACAGGGCCGTGCTCCATGGCCTTGGCCATCACGGTCGGCGTATCGATCTCGTGCTCAACCTGCCGCCGCGGGCCGCCGCGCAGGGGTACTACGCGCTCAGCGAACTGCGCCTCAACGGAACGCCGGTGTCGGGCGCCATCTTCGATTCCCATCTGAGGGACGACAATCTCATCGAGCTGTTCTTCGGCGATCTCGTCGCCGACGAGTCCGATCTCACGTTGATCCCTGTGGTCGAAGCCGGGACCCACGACGATCCGCTCATCTTCTCGCCGCGCGAGCCGGTGATCACGGATCTCAATATTGAGAACGGGCGGGTACGGCTCAACTTTGAAGGTCAGCCTCCGCGCTCCGGGCGAAGTGACGCCCTCCTCTTCACCGTTCTGCGGGACGGAGAGGAGGCGGTGGCCGGTCTGGCGGAGAACCTCTGGCACGATCCGCTGCCGCTTCGGCCCGGCGTGCGCCGCGCCTATCGCGTGATCGCCCGCTTTGCTGAAGGGGGTAACGCCTCGCACCCGTCGCGCGAGGCGGCCATCGAGACCGGCGCGGTTCTGACTGTCGGCATCGATGGTCCTGGCGTGGATCGGGTGGGTGACCGGCTGGTCTTCGCCGACGTTGTGGTGCGAGAAGCCGGCGACTATCGGCTGGCGCTTCTCTACAGAAACCACAGCTTTCATATCCAGACCGGCGTCACCAACGCGGTGAAGCGGGTGAGCGTGCTCGGCAACGACGGGCAACAGATCGCGTCGGGTATCGTTCAGATGCCTCACATGACGCCGGTCAACCCGCTCCGGCGTTCGACGACGCTGCCGCTGCAGCTCCAGGCCGGCCGCTATCGGGTCGAAGTCGCCGATTTCTTCAACATGAGCGGTCTTTCGGCAAATGAGACCTATATCAGCCCCGGCGGCATGGGCGGACCGCGCAACGAAGCCGATATCCGGGCCCTTGATCTGATCCGAGTCGGTTGATTCTTGACGCGCATGTCCCGAATCCACAGCCAGAAGTGAGTTGCTTCCCTGTTTGGCTTTTGATGTGCCTAATTTTGTGTCCGACGATAACTTGACAAAATTTTGGGCACTGATAGGGCTTTCAAAACACAATCAAAAAGCCAGAGGGGATCTCCATGAACAGGGACTTTCGTCTTTCCCGTCGCTCCGTGCTGGCGTCGGGTCTTGCACTCGGCGTCGGTGGTCTTGTGCTGCCGGTTCGGGCTGCCACGCCGCTGAAGGTAGCCGGCATTCATGCCTCGCCGGTCGAGAATGCCTGGAATTCCTGCCTGCACAAGGCTTTGCAGGATGCGGCCGCCGAGGGCGCCATCGAGTACACCTTCTCCGAAGGCGTTTCGGGCACCGACTATCCGCGCGCCATGCGCGAATATGCCGAAGCCGGCAACAAGCTGATCATCGGCGAGGCCTACGCCGTCGAGAAGGAGGCCCGTCAGGTGGCCGCCGACTACCCCGAAACGGCTTTCGTGCTCGGCTCGTCGGGCGCGGCGGCCGGCGACAACTTCGGCGTCTTCGGCACCTGGAACCATGATGGCGCCTATCTCGCCGGCATGCTGGCGGGCAAGATGACCAAGTCCAACGTCGTCGGCTCGGTCGGCGCCATGCCGATCCCCGAGGTCAACATGCTGATCAACGCCTTCGCCGCCGGCGTCAAGGCGGTCAATCCCGAGGCAAAGCACCTCGTCACATTCATCGGCACCTTCTTCGATCCGCCAAAGGCCCGCGAGGCCGGCCTTGCCCAGATCGATGCCGGCGCCGACATCCTGTTCGGCGAGCGCATCGGTACCGCCGACGCCGCCAAGGAACGCGGCATCAAGGCGGTCGGATCGCTGATCGACTATACGCCGCGCTATCCGGACACCGTCTTCGCCAATGCCCTCTGGGGCTTCCGGCCGATCCTCAACGCCGCCGTGGCCGATGCCGCCGCGGGCAAGCCGGTCGGCAAGGACTACACCGCCTTCGGCCTGATGAAGGAAGGCGGCAGCGACATCGCCTACGCCAAGGGCGTCGCGCCGGCCGATGCCGAGGCGGCGATGGAAGAGGTGAGGGCCAAGATCAAGTCCGGCGCCTTCGAGGTGCCGCGCGATACCGCCGAGCCGAAGTAAGTCGGCCGATGAAGGGCGACGCGACAGCACTGGCCGAGGCGATCCGAAAGGGTCGTCTCACAGCCGGCGAGGCCATGGCGGCTTCGCTCGCCGCTGCCGCGTCGCGTGTCGACCTCGGCGCGCTCTGCCATGTCGATGCCGCTCTGGCGGAACGGGAGGCGAGCGCCGCCGATGCCGAGCGTCTTGCCGATCCAGTTCGGTTCGCCGCGCGTCCGTTTTGCGGCGTTCCGACACTTGCCAAGGATCTCGGCGGGCCATTTGCCGGGCTGCCGGTTGTTGCCGGCTCGCAGCTCTTTTCTCGTTACCGGTCCGAAGCCCCCGATTCCGATCTCGCGCGTCGCTTCCGGACCGCCGGCCTGTTGCCCTTCGGATTGACGACCGCGCCCGAGTTCGGTCTGGCGCTGGCAAGCGAACCGGCGATCGGCCCGCTCGCCCGCAATCCCCTCGATCCTGCCCGTACGCCCGGCGGGTCGTCGGGAGGGGCGGCGGCGGCCGTGGCGGCAGGCATTGTCGCCATCGCTCACGCTACGGACGCCGGAGGATCCATTCGGGTGCCGGCCGCCTGCTGCGGTCTGGTCGGGCTGAAGCCCAGTCGTGGCGTCATGCCGGCCGGGCCTGCCTTCGGCAACCACCTGGGGGGCATCGCCTCGGAGCTCTGCGTGTCGCGCAGCGTCCGCGACAGCGCCGCCCTGCTCGCGGCGGTCAGCGGCAGGACGCGCGGTCCTTTCGCCGATGTCGTCCTGGCCGAACCAAAGGCCGGAGCCCTTAGAATTGGCGTCCTCTGCGAGACGGGGGCGGACTTGCCGACGACGTCGGAACGCGCGGCCGCCATCGAGGCTGCCGGCCAGTTTCTCGAGACCCGAGGCCACAGGCACGTTCCTCTCGTCTGGTCGGAAATCGAGGCCATGGCCAAGGCTTCGGCCGCCTTGTTCTATGATCTCATCTCCACCAATCTCGCCACGCTCTCGGAGACGCCGGGCGTCGATATCGCGCTCGCCGAACCTGTAACCCAGGCTTTTGCGGCGCGGGGCCGGGCCCTTTCAGCCGCCGATCTCTGGCGTTCGCAGACCGCGGGCGTTCTGGTGTCGCGCAACCTTTGGCGTCTGTTCGATCGGATCGACGTCCTGTTGGCGCCGATGCTGGCCTCGCCGCCTCCGCCGATCGGTTCGTTCCCCTTCGACCACGCCGATACGGATCTTCATCTCAGGCGCATGGTTTCGCTGGCCCCGCTCGCCACGCTTGCCAACATCTCCGGCTTCCCGGCCTTGACGCTGCCGTTCGGCGTCGACGCTGGTGGGTTGCCGCTACCGGTACAGATGTTTGCACCGCTTGGTGCGGACCTCCAGCTTCTGGCGCTCGCCGCGACGCTTGAAGCGGATGGCCGCTGGCAACATGCCTTTCCCATCGCAGGACTGCCGTCATGACCGAAACCGTTCTGGAGATCGACGGCGTCAGCAAGAGCTTCGGCGACAACAAGGTGAACGACGCGATCTCGATGACGCTGGCGCGGGGCGAGATCGTCGCCCTGCTCGGCGAGAACGGCGCCGGCAAGACCACGCTCATGAGCATCCTGTTCGGCCACTATACGCCCGACGAAGGATGCATCCGCGTCGCCGGGGCGAATCTGCCCGCCGGGCGGCCGCGCGCTGCCATTCATGCCGGCATCGGCATGGTGCACCAGCATTTCTCGCTGGCCCCCAACCTGACCGTGCTCGAGAACGTCATGACCGGCACCGAGAAGCTTTGGTCGCTCCGCTCGGAAACCGGTCGCGCCAGGACGAAGCTGAAGGCGCTTGCCGAGCGCTTCGGCCTTGCCGTCGATCCCGATGCCCGCCTCGGCGATCTTTCGGTCGGCGAACAGCAGCGCGTCGAGATCCTGAAGGCGCTCTATAATGACGCGCGCATCCTGATCCTCGACGAACCGACGGCGGTGCTGACCAATCTTGAAGCCGAGACGCTGTTCGGCACCCTGAAAGAGATGGCGCGGCAGGGCCTGTCCCTGATCTTCATTTCCCACAAGCTCGACGAGGTCATGGCGGCTGCCGATCGCGTCGTCGTGCTGCGCGGTGGCAAGGTGGTGGCCGAGCGTCGCGCGGCCGAGACGTCGAAGGCCGAACTGGCAGAATTGATGGTCGGTCACAGGGTTGCCCGGCCCATTCGCGATGCGCATGAACGCGGAGAGCCGGTGCTGGAAGCGGCGGCGGTGTCGGTTCGCATTGACGGCGTCGATCGCCTGAAAGAGGCCAGCTTCCGCCTGCACGCCGGCGAGGTACTCGGCATCATCGGCGTCTCCGGTAACGGACAGGCGGCGCTGGCCAGCCTGCTGTCCGGTACTCTCGCTCGCAGTTCGGGCGATATCCTGCTCTATGGAGAAGCCATAGGCGACCTCTCCGTCGCAGATACGGTTGCCTCCGGCATTGGTCGCATTCCCGAGGATCGAACGCGCGAAGGGGCGATCGGCGAGATGGCGGTCTGGGAGAACGCCGTGCTGGAACGCATCGACGAGCCGCGCTTCTCCCGCCGAGGTCTCGTCGACAGGTCGGCGGCCATCGCCTTCGCCGAGACCATCGTCCGCGATTTCGACGTGCGTGGCGGCGGGGCTCGCACCCGTACGCGCCTCCTGTCCGGTGGCAACATGCAAAAGCTCATACTGGGCCGAAACCTTGCCGAGCGGCCGCGCATCCTGATCGCCGCCCAGCCGGCGCGCGGACTTGACGAGGGGGCGGTCGCCGCTGTCCATGCCCGCATTCTCGAAGCCAGAAAGGCGGGTACCGCCGTGTTGCTCATTTCCGAGGATCTCGATGAGGTCATCGGGCTTGCCGACCGTATCCAGGCCATCGTTGGTGGCCGCCTCTCTCCGCCGGTCTCGGCGGACGAGGTGGATGCGCGGGCGCTTGGCCTGATGATGGCCGGCGCCTGGAAGAAAGAGGCGGCCTGATGCGCTTTGAACGCCGCGAGCATCGCCCGCTTGCCCTGATCGTCCTGACGCCGCTTCTCGCCGTCGCCGCAGCTCTCGCCCTCTCCGGCCTGTTGATCGCCGCCGCCGGGGCACCGGTCCTGGAGGCCTATTGGCGGATTCTCGTCGGCGCCTTCGGATCTCGTCTGTCCGCCACCGAAACGCTGACGCGGGCCACGCCGCTGATGCTGACCGGCCTTGCCGCCGCCGTCGCCTTCCGCGCCCGCGTCTGGAACATTGGTGGCGAGGGGCAGTTCTATCTCGGCGCCATTGCTACGGCCGCCGTCGGGTCGCAGCTGCTTTCCGGCGCTCCCGGCTATCTGTCCATTCCCCTGCTCCTGATCAGCGGCGCCCTTGCCGGAATGATCCTCCTGATCGTGCCTTTGTGGCTGAGGCTGAGGTTCTCCGTCGACGAGGTGGTGACCAGCCTGCTGCTGAATTTCGTCGCGGTGCTCGTCGTCTCGATGCTGATCGACGGGCCGCTGAAGGACCCGCTGGCCTTTGGCTGGCCCCAAAGCCAGTCGGTCGCCGACGCCGCCATGCTGCCGAAGCTGGTGGCGCGATCCCGGCTGCACTGGGGCTTTGGCATCGCCGTCGTCCTCGCCTTCGTTGTTCACTTCGTGCAGAGCCGCACCGTGTTCGGCATGAAGTCCCGCGCCGCCGGCCTCAGCCCCGATGGGGCGGTCTTCGCCGGTGTGCCGCTGGCCCGCACCCTGCTTCTGGTTGCCTGTCTGTCCGGTGGGCTCGCCGGGCTTGCCGGCGCCGTCGAGGTTCTGGGCGTCAAGGGATATGTCACGACCGATCTGTCGCCCGGCTTTGGTTATTCCGGCATCGTCGTCGCCATGCTGGCCGGGCTCCATCCCCTTGGCGTCGTACTGGCGGCGCTGTTCACGGCCACCATGTTCGTTGGTGCCGACGGCATGAGCCGCGCTTTGAAAATCCCGACCTATATCGCCGACGTCACCGTGGCCCTGTCGCTGATCACCATGCTGGTGGCAGTGTTCTTCGCCCAATACAGGATCCGCCGATGAGCATCGTCCTCGACATCATCGCCTCGGTCGGTCTCTGGGCAGCCGTGTTGCGGATCGCCACGCCGCTGATCTTCGGCACCTTGGGGGCGCTGCTTTGCGAACGCGCCGGCGTTCTCAATCTCGGCATCGAGGGGATCATGACCTTCGGCGCCATGATCGGTTGGCTCGCCGTCTATCATGGCGCCGATCTGTTGACGGGCCTGTTGGTCGCCGCGCTGGCCGGCGCCGTGTTCGGCCTCCTTCATGCCGCGCTGACCGTGACGCTGGGTCTTTCCCAGCACGTTTCTGGCCTTGGCGTCACGTTGTTCGCCTCTAGCTTCAGCTACTATCTTTTCCGGCTGATCGTGCCGCTGTCCGGCAGCCCGCCGACGATCGAACCCTTTGCACCTGTGACCGTGCCTGGGCTGTCCGATCTGCCTTTCATCGGGCCTATCCTGTCGGCGCAAACGCCGCCGACCTATCTTGCCCTTCTGCTTGCGCTCCTGCTTGCCTATGCCGTCTTCCGCACGCCACTGGGCCTCGCCATCCGCATGACCGGCGAAAATCCGCATGCCGCCGAAGCGCAGGGCGTCAATCCCATGGCGGTGCGTTATGGGGCGGTGATCGTCGGTTCGGCGTTGATGGCCGTCGGCGGCGCCTTCCTGACGCTGTCGGCCTTCAACAGCTTTTTCCCGACCATGGTCCAGGGGCGCGGCTGGATCTGCATCGCGCTCGTCGTCTTCGCGTCCTGGCGCCCGGGGCGGGCCTTGTTCGGTGCGCTGCTGTTCGCCTTCTTCGATGCGTTTCAGCTGCGCTTGCAGACTGCGGTCGATGGCGTTCCCTATCAGGTGTTCCTGATGACGCCCTATATCTTGTCGATCTTGGCGCTCTGTGTCATGGCCCGGCGCGCTCGCGTGCCGCAGGCGCTGATGCAACCCTACCGCCGCGGCGAACGCTGATCGGCTCAGGCGTAGTGGTGCAAGGAAATCGTGCGCTTGGGCAGCAGGTAGGTCCAGGCCAAGGCGCTGAACAGGCTGCCCCGACGCTTGCCCTTTCGAAACTGGGGGTAGCTGGCGAAGCTGTAGCTGGAGTTCAGACGGCCCGTTCGCGACAGCCAGTCTTCGAAATCGTTGAGGATGAGTCCGCGTGCCACGTCCCGGTCACCCTTGGCCAGGCCGAGCGCCACGGTGGCGATCTCGTCAAGGCCATCCAAGAGCGATTGTCCGGTCTGCATGCGGGTCAGGCTGGCGTCGATTCTAGCGACGAGTTCCCGGGGAAAAATCATCGGTCTCTCCTTACGCAGGGCCAGCCTACATCTGCGGAAATAGCACGTCTTTGCGTTATGACAACGTGGACATTCGACCGATTCGACCAAAGCGGTGGCTTCGGTAAGCGAAAGGTTGCCGGCCTGGTCATAACTTCCCAGGCTGAAAGCACCCCTGGCCCTGACGCGAGGGACGGCTATCTGGCACGCCAACCTCCAAGAGGGAGCGTCGCCGATCTCAAAACGAAAAGGGCCCGGCAAACGCCGCGCCCCGAAATCGAACCATGAACTGAAACTCAGAAGTTTCCGCTGTCGCGAAGGGAGTGTTCGACCCGCAGGATGCGTCGGGTCAGCCCAAACGACAGCACCAGGCCGGGGACGGCCATGATGCCCACGAAGATCAGGAACATCGTCTCACCGAGCCCGAGCATGCTGCCGATCGCCCAGGCAAAGGCGACGATGGCTGCCAGCATCTCGGAGACGATCAGCAAGG
>JAUVXG010000143.1 GCA_030603685.1 Pleomorphomonas sp. | reverse complement strand
GTGACGATCATCAGTGCCGGCATCAGCATGGGTAGGGTGATGTGGCGGAACTTCGCCCAGGCTCCGGCGCCGTCGATTGCGGCAGCCTCGTAGAGGTCTTTTGGGATGGTCTGAAGGCCGGCGAGCAGAATGACCATGATGTAGCCGATGCCCTTCCAGCTATCGACGCCAATCACCGAGTAGAGCGCGATGTTCGGGTCGATGAGCCAGGGCAAGGCGAGGACGTCGAGGCCGATGCCGCGCAGGAAGCTGTTGAGGAGCCCGGCGGCCGGATCGAGAATCGAGCGGAAAATCAGGGCGACGACCAGCGTCGGCAAGATGACCGGAAGGTAGATCAGCACCCGATAGCCGTTGACGAACCAGCGAACGCCCTGATTGAGCAGCAGCGCGAGCGCCAGGCCGAACACCGTCTTGATGATGATCGTCCAGAAGGTGAACAGCAGCGTGTTCACGATGAAGGACAGATAGTTCTCGTCGGGCGACAGGATGGTCCGGTAGTTGTCGAGACCAATGAACTCGACCTCGTCCGAGTAACTGCTCCAGTCCGTGAACGAATAGGCGATACCGCTGAGGCTCGGAATGATGAAGAACGTTACGTAAAGGGCGAGCGCCGCGAGAACGAAATAGAACGGGTAGGGGCTATGCGATTTCATTGCGGTTTCCGGTTGCTCGCGGTCGCACCCCCGGCCCGGGAGCGTCGCTCCAGGAGAAGGCCGGGGATGGGCGCCAGTCTCTCGGCGGGGGGCAGTTCCGGCTGCACAACAGCGGCGCACCTTTGCCGGAACTGCTCTGGTCGAGGTGAAGCAGGGAGGACTACTTCTTCCAGGCCGGGTCCTTGGCGGCCTTGGCGAGATCGCCGCGACGCTTGTCGATGTTGGCGAGCACCTTTTCCGGATCCATTGCTCCGGTGAACATCGCCGTCAGGTCGGCGCCGATGTCCATCCATTGCGGGTTCACGTAGGTGACGGCGGTCTGATAGACGGTACCGCGCTCATCCTTGTGCGCATCGAACAGGGCCTGAACGTCGGCGCTGAACTTGCTCTTGGCTCCCTCGAAGGGAAGTGTCATCGCGGTTGGCGTGTTGTCGATGAAATAGTCGACGTTCTCGGGCTGGGCGAGGAAGTCGAGATACTGCTTGGCCGCGTCGATATGGGCCGATCCCGAGTAGATGAAGTGGGTGGGGCCGGCCGGATTGATGTTGACCATCTGGTTGTCGGCGAGTGGCATCAGGAACACGCCGATGTCGGATGCCTTCATGTCGGGATAGTCGTGCTCCACCAGCGACGCAAAGCCGGTGTTGGCGAGGACCATCGCCACCTTGCCGCTGGCCATTGCCTTGGACGCGCCGGTGTAGACGTCGGCGAGGGCGTTCTTGCCCATGAAACCGAGGTCGTACATTTCCTTGAGCTGGGTGATGGCGGCGAGCATGGTGGGATTGCTCGCGAAGGTCGCCTTGTTGGCGTTGAGAGCGTCGGCGAGGCCCGGCGTCACCTCTTCAAAGCGCGGTCCCAGTTCCGGGAACCAGAGCACGTGATGCCAGCCGTCGGCAACCGGTTCATAGAGCGGCTGAATACCGTTGTCGGCAAGCGTCTGGCACAGGGCCTTGAAGTCGGCATAGCTCTTGGGAGCTGAAAGACCATGTTGGGCGAACAGCGTCTTGTTGTAGCTGATCACCCAGGTGTTGCCGAGCACGTCCCAATAGGTGAGGCCGTAGAGCTTGCCGTCCACCGACGACTGGGCGGCGACCAGCGGATCTTCCTTGGCGGCCCAAGGCTCGTTCGTGAGGTCGACGGCGTTTTTCTCGACGTTGTACTGGAGCTTGAGATCGGTGACGCCGCTTTGCCCGCCGAAAAGGTCGGGTCCTTCACCGGAGTTCAGCTTGGCCTGGAGAACGTTGAAATATTGGCCCGACGGCAGGATCTGGAAATCGATGGCGATCCCGGTCTTCTCCTCGAATTTCTTGGCGAGCGCCTGTTCGGCGTCTTTCACCCAGTCCTGGCTCGCCATGTAGGTCAGCGTCACCTTGTCCGCCGCGAACCCGACACCGCCGGTCAGGGCGAAAGCCAGGCAGGAGGCGCCGGCAAGAGCCAGCAAGCGCTTCACGCCTCTTGCCGGAAACTGGATTCTATAGGTCGCTGTCATCAAATCCTCCCTCGTTGCAGATCCGACTGGACTGCGCCGTCCTCCGACGGCCCTGAACCAAGACCTTCGCTGTCGCCTCTTGCAGCATGCGATTCGTCCGCGTGCCGCCGACATCATCCCGGTCTCCGGCTCGTTCCCTCGATTGTAAGCGCTTACAATCGGTGTGCTATTCTCTTGAGCCCGCCTTTTTCTCCTCGCCGGGCAGGCTTGAGAGAGTCACCATGTTACTGTAAGCGCTTACAATGCTAAGTTCGTCGCTGGATGTCTGTCAATGGGCAACGCGGAAGGCCGGAGGAGTTTATGAGAGGCATCGCCCGTCTGGCGCGCGAGTTGGGGGTGTCCACGGCCACGGTGTCCCGTGCTCTCAACGGCAACCCCAATGTCAATGAGGCGACGCGTCAGAAGGTTCTGGAAGCGGCGCAACGCCTTGGCTATGCGGCCAACCAGGCCGCCCGATCGCTTGCCCAGGGTGTCACGCGCTCCGTCGGCTTCATGATCGAACTCGACCAGGAAAGCACCACCAGCACCGATTATTTCTTCATGGGGGTCGTCGAGGGCATGCAGGCCGTTCTGGCCGCCCACGGTCTCGATCTCCTGGTCCTTCCCTGCGCCAAGAGCCAGGACAACTTCACCTTTCTCCAGCGCTTCGTCTCACGGGGGGCAGTCGATGGCCTGATTCTCGCCGAAACACGGCGGATCGACAGGCGTATCGATCTCCTGAAGTCGTCGGGCATCCCGTTCGTCACACTGGGACGAAGTGACAGCGGCAGCGGCTATTCCTGGATCGATCTCGATTTCGAGGGCGTCATGGCCACCGCCGTCGAGCGGTTGGTCCGGCATGGTCATCGGCGGATTGCCGTGACGGTGCCGTCCAACGACGCCAACTACGGTGCGATCTTTGCGCAGGCCTATCGCGACAATCTCGCCAGGCACGGCCTCGGCTTCGACGAGGCGCTGATCTTCCCGACCCGTCGCCGAGAGGATGACGGTGACAGCATCGTCGATGGCATTCTCGACCGGCCCGACCCCGCGACGGCGATCATCCTGTTTTACGAAGTGACCGCGATCGGCATCTATAGGCGCCTTGCCGAGCGTGGACTCGAGCCAGGTCGGGACTTGTCGATCATTGGGTTCCGTGGCGAAGAGTCGGTTCGATTCCTCATGCCGCAGGTGACATGTTTCCAAATGTCTCTTCAGGATCTGGGAACGGCCGCGGCTCGTGCGCTGCTTGCCCAAATGCCGATGACGGCCCGGGCTTTTCCCTCGGGCATCGTACAAACCAGGGTGCCGTTGTCGCTGGTGCCGGGCGAGAGCGACGGGCCCGTTTGCCCTCGCGAGGGTTAAGGCGAGCCTCTCGGAGGCGGAGCGGATAGCGTGACGCCCTAATCTCCTGCCAGTTGTATGCACTTCTCAACGGACGTGATTGCGCTTTGCGGGCGGGGCCATACTTGATCGACCTTCGAAATCATCCATATTGTTCTGAGGTCTATCGGCCCGGCCTGCCCGCGAGGTGAGTCATCCACTGAAAATTCAACCTTGACGGAGGGCTGCAATGCCGCACGACACGTCCCTCATTTCGACGATTGTCGGCGGCCTTGTCCTCGCCTTCATATTTGGCGCCATCGCCAACCGTTTCCGCCTGCCGCCGCTGGTCGGCTATCTCGTTGCCGGCATGCTGGTCGGGCCACATACGCCGGGTTTCGTTGCCGATCAGGAGTTGGCGCCTCAGCTCGCCGAACTTGGCGTCATTTTGCTGATGTTCGGCGTCGGCCTGCACTTCGCCCTGAAAGACCTCTTGTCGGTCCGTTTCATTGCCGTGCCGGGCGCGATCGGCCAGATCGCCATCGCCACGCTGCTTGGCTGGGGGCTCGGCTCCAGCATGGGCTGGTCGACGGGCGGCAGCGTGGTGTTCGGCATCGCCCTGTCCGTTGCCTCGACGGTGGTGCTGCTCAAAGCCTTGCAGGAGCGACGCCTCGTCGACAGCGAACGCGGCAAGATCGCCGTCGGCTGGCTGATCGTCGAAGACCTGGCCATGGTGCTGGTCTTGGTGCTCATTCCGGCGGCGGCCAGCGTGGCCAATGGCGGCGCCAGTGCCTATTCCGACCCACTCGCCGCGGTCGCCAGCAGATTGATCGGGATCGATCTCGGCGTCGGCGGCATCGTAGCGGCGACGCTGATCAAGGTCGCCATTTTCGTCGCGCTGATGCTTGTTGTCGGCCGGCGGGTGATCCCGGCCATCCTGCATCGGATCGCCCATACCGGTTCCCGCGAGCTGTTCCGGCTGGGGGTTCTGGCCATCGCGCTCGGCGTCGCCTTCGGCGCGGCGGAGCTGTTCGGGGCCTCGCTGGCGCTCGGTGCCTTCTTTGCCGGCATGGTGCTGTCGGAAAGCGAGCTCAGCCACCGGGCCGCCCAGGAAAGTCTGCCGCTGCGTGATGCCTTTTCGGTGCTGTTCTTCGTGTCGGTCGGCATGCTGTTCAACCCCAGCATCGTCGTCAACGAGCCCTTCGTACTTCTCGCCACGCTGGCCATTATCCTCGTCGGCAAGACGGTCGCTGCCTTTGGCATCGTCCTGCTTTTCCGACGCCCGGTGAAGACCGCCCTCACCATTTCGGCCAGCCTTGCCCAGATCGGCGAGTTCTCGTTCATCCTGGCGGAAATGGGCGTTGGTCTCGGCTTCCTACCTGAGGAAGGGCGCGATCTCATCCTGGCCGGCGCTCTGATTTCCATCATCCTCAATCCGCTGATGTTTGGCTTGGCCGACCGGCTGCGCCCCACGTTGGAAAGCTGGTTGCAGCCCAGATCCGAGCTCGAGCCCGAAACGGTCGTTCCCGCGGCAGCGGCCGAGAGCGAACCGACGCAGGCGGAAGGCAATGGCGACCCGGACGACGAGGCGGCGGAGCCCACGGCCCTCGCCGGGCATCGCGTGGTGATCGGTTACGGTCGGGTCGGCAGCGTTATCGCTGACGATCTCGCCGGGCGGAACGTGCCCTTGCTGGTGATCGAAGACGGCGAGGATCGGTTGCGCCGCCTACGCGACAAGGCCATCGAGACCATCGCCGGCAACGCTGCCGACGGTCGCGTTCTCGCGCTTGCCGGTCTGGAACGGGCAAAGGCCCTGCTGGTCGCCATTCCCGAAGGCTTCGAGGCCGGTCAAGTGGTCGAGCAGGCGCGCCGGATCAACGCGAGCCTTCTCATCGTCGCCCGCGCCCATTCCGACGAAGAGGTGGAGCACCTGTTGCGCCATGGCGCCGACAGGGTGATCATGGGCGAGCGCGAAATCGCGCTCGGCATGCTCAAGATGCTCGACGACCAGTCCGCCGCGCCGCACGGAGCGGCCGCCGAAACGCCACCATCGAATGCGACGATGCCGCCCGATACGGACGAAGGAAAGCCCGCCGCGTGACCTCAGGAGCCGCGCCAGTCACGTTTCTCAAGCGCTGCATGACGGCGCCGAAGACGGCTGTCGCCCTTCTGGCGGCCCTTCTCTTTGTTGCCGTCCTGCACTTCGGCCTCGGCACCGAGGTCGGCTCGCCGCTGTCGACCACGCTCGGAGCCGGCGATCACGCCGTAGTCCGCCACTCGGCTCTCCTTCGCGACGGGCTGAGACCTGTCGTGGCCGCCGAGAATGGCGACCGGACCTCAGCTCCGCCACCCCGGTTGCCGGCAGCTTTGGTCCTTGCTGCCGCTGTCGTGGCAACTCCCGTCTGCGGGCGCGTTTTATGCGCCGTTGCCGGGACCATCTCCTGCCACAGCCATTTCCCCGGCCGTCGGCCTCGGGCACCGCCCATCGCCACCTGATTTTCCGAACCCAAATCAGGTTTCGCGGCCGCTCGTCTTCACGGAGACGCAGCGACGTCGCTGGCATGGACACGCATATGAAAACTTCCCGCTGGCTGGTGGCGCTCTACTCGGCCATCATCGCCCTCGGCATCATCGTCACGCTTCCGAACGTGGTGCCACAATCCGTCCTCGACAACTTTCCCTCTTGGCTGCCGCGCGACCGGGTGTCGCTCGGGCTGGACCTCAGAGGCGGCTCGCATCTCGTGCTGGAGGTGGATGCCGCCGATCTCGTGAAGGAGCGGCTGCAAACTCTGACGCAGGATGCGCGCCGAGCGTTGCGCGAGGCGAAGATCGGGACGACTTCGATCCGCCGCGAGGGCAACGCCGTGACCGTCAGCCTTGACGATCCCGGGCAAACCGCCCGCGCCGCCGGAGAGCTTGGCAAGCTTGCTGCGTCGATCGGCAATCCCGGTCTTGGCGTGACGGCCAGCGATCTCGACATCCGTCAGGGCAATGGCACCGTGACGCTCACCCTCACCAGCGCTGGTCTCACCGATCGCGCGGCGGCGGCCGTCGAGCAGAGCCTCGAAATCATCCGTCAGCGCATCGACCAGGTGGGTGTCGCCGAGCCGACCATCCAGCGCGTGGGCAACGACCGCATCCTGGTGCAGCTTCCCGGCGTGCAGGATCCGGCGCGCATTCGCGAGCTGCTCGGTTCGACGGCCAAGATGGGCTTCCATCTCCTGTCCGACACGGCGACCGCCGATTTCGTGCCGCCGGGCGTTACCATGCTCCGCGATGACGAGGGGCGGACCTATCCCGTCGAAGACCGCGTCGAGCTATCCGGTGATCGCCTGACCGACGCGCGCGTCGGGTTCGACCAGAACACCAACGAGCCGATCGTCTCTTTCCGCTTCGATTCGGCCGGCGCCGCTCGCTTTGCCGACATCACCCGTGCCAACGTTGGCCGCCCTTTCGCCATCGTGCTCGACGACAAGGTGTTGAGCGCACCGGTGATTCGCGAGCCGATCACCGCCGGTTCCGGGCAGATTTCTGGTAGCTTCTCGGTCCAAAGCGCCACCGACCTTGCCGCCATGTTGCGGGCCGGCGCGCTGCCGGCCAAGCTGACGGTGATCGAGGAGCGCACCGTCGGCGCCGACCTCGGTGCCGACGCCATCGAGATGGGCGTCGTCACCGGCCTCATCGGCTTCGCACTGGTGTTCGGTTTCATGCTGGTGCTCTACGGCGCCTGGGGACTGCTCGCCAACCTGGCGCTCGCTCTCAACGTCATCCTCACCTTCGCCGGCCTGACATTGCTCGGAGCGACGCTGACGCTGCCGGGCATAGCCGGCATCGTGCTGGGCATCGGTCTGGCCGTTGACGCCAACGTGCTGATCAACGAGCGCATCCGCGAGGAGTCGCGCAAGGGCATGAGCGCCATCGCCGCACTCGATGCAGGCTTCAAGCGCGCCTACTCGACCATCGTCGACGGCAACGTCACGGCGCTGATCGCCTCGGTGCTGCTGTTCTGGTTCGGCTCCGGCCCGGTGCGCGGTTTCGCCGTCACCATGGGCATCGGTCTTGTCATCTCGATGTTCACCGCCGTGTCGGTGGTGCGCGTGCTGATGCTGGCGATCGTTCGGCGCAAGAAGCTCAAGAAGATGGACATCCGGCCGCTCCTGCCGATCAAGCTGATCCCAGACGGCACGGCCATCCCGTTCATGCGGGCGCGCTTCTTCGGTATCGGCTTCTCGGCCTTGTTGTCGCTCGCTTCCATCGGCCTCTTCATCTATCCCGGTCTCAACTACGGCGTCGACTTCCGCGGCGGCATCCAGATGCAGGTGGAAACGGCGGGGTCTGCCGACCTCGCCGCCTTCCGCTCCGGTCTCGATGGCCTGGGGCTGGGCGAGGTGGCGCTGCAGGCCTTTGGCGACGACAACCACCTGCTCGTTCGTGTCGAACGCCAGCAAGGTGGCGAAGAGGCGCAGACGGTGGCGGTCGAGCAGCTCCGGCAGGAGATCACCAAGATCGATGCCTCGGCGAAGGTGATCGGCACCGAAGTGGTCGGCCCCAAGGTGTCGGGCGAGCTCGCGACGGCCGGCGTTCTCGCCGTGATCTTCGCCAGCCTGGCCATGCTGGTCTACATCTGGGTCCGCTTCGAATGGCCCTTCGCGGTGGGCGCCATCGCCACACTGGTGCTGGACGTCACCAAGACCGTCGGCTTCTTCGCGCTGACCGGGCTCGACTTCAACCTGACGGCCATTGCCGCCCTGCTCACGCTGGTCGGTTACTCGGTCAACGACAAGGTGGTCGTCTACGACCGCATGCGCGAGAACATGCGGCTTTACAAGGCGATGCCCCTCAGAGAACTGATCGACAAGTCGATCAACGAGACGCTGGCGCGCAGCCTTTACACGTCGGTCACGGCCTTCCTGTCGCTGCTGCCGATGGCGATCTGGGGTGGCAGTGCGGTGGAGAGCTTCGCCGTGCCAATGATCTTCGGCATCGTGATCGCCGCTTCGTCGTCGGTATTCATCGCCGCGCCGATCCTGCTGTTCCTCGGCGACTGGCGGACGCGTCGGCGGCGAAGCCAGCCGGTGCCGACCGACGGCACGCCTTCCGAAGCGTGAGTCAGATGGAAAGGCCGGATCCGTCCGGCCTTTCCCTTCCGGGCCAGCGATCTCTCTTTAGAAAAAATCTCAAGTTCGTAGGGCATTTCACGGGGTTGTCCCGATACTCGGGCATGAACCGCCGGGCTAGTCTCGTGGGCTGGGGACCCGCGACGTCCCCGCGTCGCTCAATCAAAAAAGGCAAGCACCATGCCCACCACCACGGACAACCTCAAGGAAGCCTTTGCCGGCGAAAGCCAGGCCAACCGCAAGTACCTCGCCTATGCCGATGCCGCCGTCCGGGAAGGAAAGCCGGGCGTCGCCAAGCTGTTCCGAGCCGTCGCCGCCGCCGAGACCATTCACGCCCACGCCCACCTGCGCGCGCTCGGCGCCATCAAGGGCACGCTCGACAACCTCGCCGATGCGATGGAGGGCGAGAGCCACGAGTTCACCTCCATGTATCCGGCGATGGTCGCGACCGCGAAGGCCGAGGGACACAAGCGCGCCATTCGCTCGATGACCGAGGCAATGGAAGTGGAGAAGATCCACTACGGCCTGTTCGGCGATGCGCTGGAGGCGGTGAAGGCCGGCGGCGATCTTGGCGACGTGGTCATCCGCATCTGTCCGAACTGCGGACATACGGTAATTGGCGATGCGCCCGAGGCCTGCCCGGTCTGCGCTTGCGCCGGCGAACACTACAAGATCATCGAGTGATCCGATCGGCGCCGCCAGGACGGGCGGCGGCGCCGATCATGCCGGCGATCCCACATGCCATCGGACGAGCAAAACCGTTCCGATGAATGCCGTGCCGTGAACTGGGATGGGGAAGGGGAAAGTGGTGCCGCACGACGGATTCGAACCGCCGACCCCATCATTACGAATGACGTGCTCTACCAACTGAGCTAGTGCGGCGCCGGCGCGGGAGTTGACCACCGCGCGACGGGGCGTTGATACCGGCATCCCCGGCTAATTTCAAGCACCGCTTCGGAAGAAAATGAAGCCGGTGCCGATCGCCTCACGAGAAGGGCGATTCCGGCGTCAGGCTGCGCGCCAGGCCCTTGCCGTTGGCCGGTCCCGGATCGTCGGGCGGCGGCGGCAATACTGCCAGAGGATCGACCGCGACGCTGCCGGCTGCCGGGGGCGGTGTGACAACCGCTGCCGGCTTCGCCTGCTCTTTGGACACGATCGGAAGTGGGGGAGCCTCGGCCTTCTCCGCCACGACGGCCGGTTCAGCCTTGGGTTCGGCATCCGGTTCCGGCGGCTGCTCTTCGATCTCGACGACTGAGGATGGAGCTTCGGGCGTTTCCTTCTCCTCCGTGACCGGTAGCGCCTCGGGGGGCGCTGGTGGGTGCGGCGTTGCTGCGATGACGGCAAGATCGTTGCCGTCGATCGCCTCGCCGATCTCGCGCTCGGCGGGCACGCGCCATTCCACCGCGTCGAGCCGGCCGGACAGCGGGGAGAGCGGTTGCCATGCGTCGAGCACCAGACCATCGGCTGTCCAGGCCGCATCGCGCGGCGCGCGAACGGCGCGCGCGAGCCACTCGCGGACGCGACCGACATCGCCGCTCTCACTTTCCTCCAGTTCCGCCATCATCAGGCAGACGCGCTCGGTCGGCGACTGGCGGAGCGCCTTGGCAAGCGCTTCGCGGGCCAAGGTGAACTCGCGCGCGTCGAGGGCGGCACGGGCCACGGTCACGGCGCCTTCGGGGTGAACCGGCTTCAGGTTCTCAAGCATGTGGGCACGCTTCAGGCGATCACGCGCCGAGTCGCCCGGGCGCAGATGCAGATAGGCGATGGCAAGATCCGGATGTGGGTTCAGCTTCCACGTGGCTTCCAGGACCTTGGCAGCCCGGCGCGTGTCGAGCTGGCGCGCCAACGTGCGGGCGGCGACGGTGGCTGCCGGCACGAAGTCAGGCGCGATCTTGTGCGCTTCGAGGGAGAAGGCGCGTGCTTTTTCCGGTTCGCCATCCTCTATTTCCAGGGCGCGTGCCGTAAGCAACACCGCGCGCGTGCGGTTGGCGTCTCCCTTGCCGACCAGGCGCCCCGCGACACTCTGGTCGAGCACGGACAGCGCCTCGCTCCAGTTCCTGTCGGCGGAGAGATAGTCCATCATGGCGGCGCCGGCCCATGGCAGGGCGGGGTTTTCCTTCTGCGCCTCGGCGGCGAACTGACGGGCCGCCGCGACTTCACCGGCGCGTGTGGCTTCGATGTAGAGACCCCGGAGACCGAGAAGGCGCGTCTCCGGCGCCTTCAGCATGCGCGTGAAGGCCTGCCGGGCCGAATCGCTTCTGCCTTCGAGCTGGGCGGCCTGAGCGGCCAGCAGCAGCACCAACGGCTCGCTCTCCAGAAAGCGATTGGCTTCGGTGGCTTCGCGCTGGGCAAGACGATAGTCGCCCGAGCCGACGGCGATCATGCCCCGCGAAAGCGCGCGGTAGCCACGGTCGCGCCGACGGCCGGCGAAATAGGTGCGAAGGCCGCGAGGCGCACGCCAGAGGCCGGACGAGATCTTCCAGATGACAAGAAGGGCAACCGCGAGAACCAGCAGCGCGACCACGACGACGCGCAGGGGCGGCGCTGCGGCGCCGCCAGGCCAGCTGACCGAGACGGCAACTGGCACGCCACCCAGCCAATCGAAGGCAAGAACGGCGAGGAACAGCGCGGCGACCGACAGAAGAATGCGGATCATCTCGGAGCCTTTCCGAAGCGGGCGGCGGGGTCAGTCGGCGGCGGGCACCGACAGACGGTCGACGATACGGGCGGAGATGGCCTTGATGCCGGCGTCGACGCGAACGCGCGCATCGAGCTCGGCGAGCCAGCTCTCGGCCGGGGGGCGGGCCCAGGCGGGCAGGGTGTCGGCGGCCGCTTTTGCCGCGGCCGCGTCGCCGCGCTTCAGGGCGTCACGGATCGCTTCGACGGCCCCGGACGCCGGGTCCGTCGCGGCCGGTCCGGTCTCGCGATAGTTGACCAGGGATTTGGCACTGTCGAAAAAGCCGTCCATCCAGCCCTTTCCGGGCTCGACCGGTCGCCGGGCCAGCATGGCATCGACCGGCAGCGTGGCCAGAAGCCGGTCGCGCGTCGGCACTCCCTGGTCGGCCACCGCCCTGAGATCGTCGAGGCCGGGCAGATCGGGAGCGGCCGCTGCGATCACGGCAAGGTCGGCCGAAAACGGCTGACCGGCGTCGATCTTGCCGGACAGTGAGGTTAAGGCGAGCGACAGGGCAGCGATCTCGCCGCCCTTCGGTGCGTTGGCGAGGCGCTCTTCGATGGCTGCGAGCCGAGGCGCCAGTGCGGCGCTTTCGGACTTCAGCGCTTGCGCTTCGGTGGTCAGCTCGGCGAGGCGGCCTTCCAGCGCGGTGATCGCAGCGGGATCGAAGGTCGGTCTTTCGGCCGCGGCTTTCTCGGCCGCATCCAGCCGGGCGGCGAGCTCGTCGATGCGAGCGCCGAGCGGGGCGAGGTCGACGGCCGGGGTTTCGCGCCCTTCGAGAGTGGCGATGCGGTCGCCGAGTGTTTCCATTGCCGTCTGTCCGGCCGCCAGCCGGTCGGCGACCTCGCCGAGGCGCGCTTCCAGCGTCGCCGGGTCGATGCTGCCGGCATCCTCGCCGCTGCCGCCAACCGGCAGAACGGCGAGCAGCACCAGGGCTGCGGCACAGCCGCCGACGAGACCGGCGCCCAGAAGGGGCAGCAGCGTCTTCATTTGGCTTGGCCGGTCGGTCCGCAGCGGGGCGGCGGCTTCCGTCGCCGCACTCGCTCCGGT
>JAUVXG010000130.1 GCA_030603685.1 Pleomorphomonas sp. | reverse complement strand
TGTCGATCCGCCACGGCGACCTCACCGCCGTTCTCTACCTTCAGGGCTTCACCCGCGACGAGTTCGCAGCGGTGTAATTCGGCCTTCCGCCCCACCCCTCTCCCTGGTCCCTCTCCCACACGGGGAGAGGGGACGACGGGACTTGCCGACCCATAGTTTTCAACGGGCGCGCTTTCCAGAAGGGGGTAGGCCCAGGCCGCGTCCCCTCCCCCCTTGTGGGGGAGGGAACAGGGAGAGGGGTGAGCCGCAAACCCTACAATGCCAGGCAGCGCTTCAGCCCGATTGGAGACCTATATCCACCGATCGCATTGTTCTGCCTGAGATCCTGCGCCTTCGCGCAGGATGACAATCTATGTATATGATATTTATATAAATTTGTCATCCTGCGCGAAGGCGCAGGACCTCGGGCAGAATGGAACACCCGGCACATATCAGGCTCCGATAAACCCCTACCTAGCCCTCGGTTTCCTTGCCGCTCCACCACCCGCTGGCTTCCCGAACGTTCCCTTGGTCAGGAACTTCTGCGCGCCATTCTTGCTGCCGGTGCGACGGCCCTCACCACCACCGAGGCCCGTGCCAGCGGGCTGGAAGTTGGGGATCAGGTGGTGCTTTCCGTTGCCGATCAGGTCGGCGCGACCCATGGTCTTCAGCGCATCGCGCAACAGCGGCCAGTTTTCCGGATCGTGGTAGCGCAGGAACGCCTTGTGCAGGCGGCGCTGCTTCAGGCCCTTCACCGTCTCCACCCGCTCCGAACCGCCGCGCCTCACCGCCTTCAGCGGGTTGACGCCGGAGTGGTACATGGCGGTCGACAGCGCCATCGGCGAGGGAAGGAAGGTCTGCACCTGGTCGGCGCGATAACCGTTCTTCTTCAGCCAGATGGCGAGGTTCATCATGTCCTCGTCCGACGTGCCGGGGTGGGCGGCGATGAAATAGGGGATCAGGAAATACTTCTTGCCGGCCTCGGCCGCCGCCGCGTCGAACAGTTGCTTGAAGCGATCGTAGGCGCCGATGCCCGGCTTCATCATCTTGGAGAGCGGCCCGGCCTCGGTGTGCTCGGGGGCGATCTTCAGATAACCGCCGACATGGTGGCGCACCAGCTCCTTGATGTAGGTGGGACTCTTGACGGCGAGGTCGTAACGCACGCCCGAAGCCACCATCACCTTCTTGACGCCCGGCACCGCCCTGACCTTGCGGTAGAGCTGGATCAGCGCCTCGTGGCTGGTGTTGAGGTTGGGACAGATGTCGGGATAGACGCAGGACGGCTTGCGACAGGCGCTCTCGATCTTCGGGTCCTTGCAGCCGATCCGGTACATGTTGGCGGTGGGGCCGCCGATGTCGGAGATGATGCCGGTGAAGCCCTCGGTGCGGTCGCGGATATGTTCGATCTCCTGGAGGATCGAACCTTCAGACCGGCTCTGGATCACCCTGCCCTCGTGCTCGGTGATCGAGCAGAAGGAGCAGCCGCCGAAGCAGCCGCGCATGATGGTGACCGAGAAGCGGATCATCTCCCAGGCGGGGATCTTGGCCTCGCCATAGGACGGGTGCGGGCCGCGCGCATAAGGCAGCTCGTAGACGCCGTCCATCTCCTCGGTGGTCAGCGGGATCGGCGGCGGCGTCACCCACAGTTCGCGGTCGCCGTGGCGCTGGACGAGCGGCCGGGCGTTGCCGGGATTGCTCTCGCGGTGGAGCACGCGGGACGCGCGGGCGTAGGTCTCGGGGTCCGCTTCAACCTGCTCGAAGGCCGGCAGGCGCAGCACCGTGCCGGCGCCGAGCTGGCGGGCGCCCTCGTCCGCGCTGTCGATGTCGTCGGCATGCGCCTCGGTCCAGCCGTCGGGGACGGCCGGCTTCATCAGCGCCACGCCGCGCACGTCGTCGAATGTGGTGGGATCGCCGCCCTTGGCGATGCGGTGCGCCACCTCGACGATGGCCCGCTCGGCATTGCCGTAGAGCAGGATGTCGGCCTTGGAATCCACCAGGATCGACCGGCGCACCTTGTCCGACCAGTAGTCGTAGTGGGCGATGCGCCGGAGCGACGCCTCGATGCCCCCGAGCACGATCGGCACGTCCTTGTAGGCCTCGCGGCAGCGCTGCGAGTAGACGATCACTGCCCGGTCCGGCCGCTTGTCGCCCACCCCGCCCGGCGTGTAGCTGTCGTTGTGACGGATGCGCCGGTCGGAGGTGTAGCGGTTGACCATCGAATCCATGTTGCCGGAGGTCACCCCCCAGAACAGGTTCGGCTTGCCGAGCGCCTTGAAGGCCTCGGCATTGCGCCAGTCCGGCTGGGAAATGATGCCGACGCGGAAGCCCTGCGCCTCCAGGAGGCGGCCGATCACCGCCATGCCGAACGAGGGATGGTCGACATAGGCGTCACCCGTGACGACGATCACGTCGCAGCTGTCCCAGCCGAGCGCGTCCATCTCGGCGCGGCTCTGCGGCAGGAACGGCGCCGTGCCGAAGCGGGCGGCCCAATGTTTCCGGTAGGAGAAGATCGACTTTGCGGCTTCCATCATGGCCTTGCCGTTAACAGATTTGCACCGGCGAGGAAACGACTGAAGCGGCCACCCCGCAAAAGGCGTCGCCCAATGGGTCGAGCCGGACGGAACGCCGGAAACCCGCCTTTTCCCGGTCAAGCCGGCTCACACGTATAAACCCTAATGGGGGAAACATCCAAAAAATAACAGGCCTTGAGGCGAATCCCTTTTGTCACGGCCGGTGTCTTTTGCTAAGATTAAGCCATGATGAATTTCTGGGCGCAGGTTTTCTGGCCCTTTAAATAAAAAGCCGTTCTGGAAACGCCCTAGGCCGAACGAAACAGAAAAGAACGATACGGAAGTTCGATTTTCATGACGTGAAGCTAGACGCCCCGAGCGAGCAGTCCTAGTTTAGAAAATATTTTACAGAAAAGCCGGAACAATTTTGTTCCGGCTTTTATTTTGCCTCCAGAAGCTCGCCTTAACGATGATCGGCCCAGAAAAGACGGGCGCGCGTGGCGGCCGCCGCGAGTTCTACTGTCATCTCGGTGAACCAGGCGTCGAAGTCGGAAAGCAGTCGATCGGACAGGCTCACCAGGCGCCAGGCCGGCGCCGCCGTTGCCAGCAGCCCTTGCGCCTCCGCCCCATGCAGCAGGTTCCAGATCTGGCTTTTCGAGACGCAGAAGGCCGACGCGGTCTCCATCACGTCGAAGGCGACCCGACGCGACCCCGTTCTCTGCCACTCCCTCAGGAGCTCCAGCAGCATCGAAAAGCCGCCGTCGCGCATGACGAAGAAGGCGATGGTCGGATGACGATCCAGGAACTCCGCCGCCTCGACCGGCGCTAGTGCCCAATGGTAGCGGAAAGCCAGCACGAACTCGGGCACCGTCCGCTCCTCCTCGGTCAAGTGGAACAGCCCGAGGGGATCCAGCGGCGCCAGTTGCGCCATCAGCCAGCGATGGTCCTCGCGCACCATCTTCTCGGTCGGCTGGAGCAGGCGCTGGCGGCGGTCGCTGCCGGACCGTGCCTCAAGATAGCCGAGCTTGCGCAACAGCAGCGTCTGCGCCGCCACGCGCCCGGGGCTGACATTGCGATAGTCTGCCGACAGCTTCTGCAGGCAGGTCAGCGTCGCGGCCGGGGCGGCGGGATCGAAGACGCGGCGAGCATGAATGTGCAGCGCGCAGCCGAAAATGGCGTGGCGCGGCAAGGTGTTCACCGCCTTGTTGAGGAGGCCGGTGTCTCGATAGAGAGCGCTCGCCCCTTCGATATAGACGCCTCGTGCCTCTGAGAATTCCATCGCGCCCCCGTCCAGCGACCTGGCGATGATACTTTTGTATTATACTCCCACAGTCATCTTTTTCAAATCGCAACTATGGCATTGCGAAGTATGTCCAATGTGCAATTGCCTGCCCATGCGCCAACTCCTGTGGCGTTCACTTGACCGAGGGAACTCCAGCTCGCTTGAAAGCAAACACAACGTTGAGTTTGACTTTTGAAATCGGGCTGACATAAGGCGCCAAACCAACTGGCAACCCGAAAGTTCCCGAGTGGACGAAATCATGGCGGACGTGGCGATCGTCGGCGGCGGACCGGCCGGATTGATGGCGGCGGAAGTGCTGGCGGGCGCCGGCTGCCGCGTGACCGTCTACGACGGCATGCCCAGCCTGGCGCGCAAGCTGCTCCTGGCCGGCAAGAGCGGCCTCAACCTGACCCATGCCGAGCCGTGGGAGCGCTTCGTCACCCGTTATCGCCCGGCCGACCCGACACTCCTTGCCGCGCTCGACGCCTTCCGCCCCGACGGCCTCGTCGCCTGGGCCAACGATCTCGGCGCCGAATGCTTCGTCGGCTCGTCGGGCCGGGTGTTTCCCAAGGCGATGAAGGCCTCGCCGCTGTTGCGCGCCTGGCTGAGACGACTTGCCGACCTCGGTGTCACGGTCAAGACGCGCCATCGCTGGACCGGCTTCACGGGGGACGGCCTCACTTTCGACACGCCGGATGGCCCCGTCGAGATCCACGCAGACGCGGCGCTGTTCGCGCTCGGCGGCGCCTCCTGGCCTCGTCTCGGCTCCAACGCCGCCTGGGTGGCTCCGTTCAGGGCGATCGGCATCGATGTCGCCGACCTGAGACCGGCCAACGCCGGCTTCGACGTTGCCTGGGATGAACCCTTCGTCGAGCGCTTTGCCGGCAGCCCGGTCAAGTCGGTGACGGTTACCTCGGATACCGGCACCACGCCGGGCGAGTTCGTCGTCTCCCGCCACGGCATCGAGGGCAGCCTCGTCTATGCCCACTCCGCCAACCTGCGCGACCGGCTCGACCGCGACGGCAAGGCGGATTTCGTCATCGATCTCGCGCCCGGCCGCAGCGCCGAACGCCTCGCCCGCGACCTCGCCCGCCAGGGCGCCAAGGCGTCGTTCAGCAATCGCCTGAGGAAGGGGGCCGGACTCGATGGCGTCAAGGCGGCGCTGGCCCGGCTGTTTTCAACGGAGGACGAGCGGCGCGACCCGGAGAGGCTGGCGGCCCGCCTCAAGGCAATGCCGATCCCGCTCGCCCGCGTCCGGCCGATCGAGGAGGCCATCTCCTCGGCCGGTGGCATCCGCTTTGCGGAGATCGACGACCGCTTCATGCTGAAGGCGCGGCCGGGCGTCTTCGTGGCCGGCGAAATGCTGGACTGGGAGGCGCCGACCGGCGGCTACCTTCTCACCGGCTGTTTTGCCACCGGCCGCGCGGCGGCCAGCGGCATCTTGAACTGGCTCGACAGGTCTTAGCCGGCGATCCGCCGCGCCGCCGAATCCAGCGTGTTCAGCATCAGGCAGGCGATGGTCATGGGCCCGACGCCCTTTGGCACCGGCGTGATATGGCCGGCAACCTCGGCGGCCGAGGCGAAGTCGACGTCGCCGACGAGCTTGCCCTTGCCGTCCACCTCGATGCGGTTGATGCCGACGTCGATCACCACGGCACCCGGCTTCACCCAGTCGCCCTTCACCATCATCGGACGGCCCACGGCGGCCACCAGCACGTCGGCGGTGCGGCAAAGGGCCGGCAGGTCGGCGGTCTTGGAATGGGCGATGGTCACCGTGGCGTTCTTCTGCAGGAGCAGCTGCGCCATCGGCTTGCCGACGATGTTGGAACGGCCGATCACCACGGCATGCTTGCCGGCGAGGTTGGGCAGAATGCGATCGATCAGGATTTGCGAGCCGCGCGGCGTGCAAGGCACGAAGCCCGGCAGGCCGATGGAGAGACGGCCGGCATTGACGGGATGGAAGCCATCGACATCCTTGTCGGGATCGATCAGGCCGAGCACCTTGTCGGCGTCGATCTGCTTGGGCAGCGGCAGCTGCACCAGGATGCCGTGCACCGCCGGATCGGCGTTGAGCTTGCCGACGAGGTCGAGCAGGTCGACCTCCGAGGTGTCGGCCGGCAGGATGTGCTCGAAGCTCTTGAGGCCGCACTCGGCCGTCGCCTTCAGCTTGTTGCGCACGTAGACGCCGCTCGCCGGATCGTCACCGACCAGCACCACGGCAAGACCGGGAACCACGCCATGCTTGGCTTTCATTTCGGCGGCGCGAACGGCGATGTCCTGACGGAGCTCGGCGGCGATGGCAAAGCCATCGATAATCTGTGCGACCATGGCGGTGTCCCCTCGTGGCTGGTGAGCGGGCCTAACCAGATAAGCCCGGCAAATGCAAGCGGCGCGAAGGGATCAATCGAGTAAGGTGGCGGAATGGAGGTCGTCCCATCCGATCCAGGGGATCTGCCCGAACGGGCATCGCGGTTTGGAACAGCCTCTATCTTTCCCTTGCCTCTTTCTGCCCGAGGTCCTGCGCCTTCGCGCAGGATGACAATCTATATATATGTATTATCTATATAATTCTGTCATCCTGGCGCAGGCCAGGACCTCAGGACGAGAACGCAAGGGGCTGATATCTGCCACCCTCAGCTCTCCAGCGCCCCGCCATCCTTGGCCGTCACCGACCGCGTGTCGCCAACGATCTTCAGGAGGTCGTCGCCGACCCGGATGGCGCGGGCGAGCACCCGCGTCAGCACGAGGCCGGGCGCCATGGCGTGCACCGGCACTGACGGTTCGCCCGGAACCGGGATCATCTCGGCGACGAGCTGGCCCGCCTTGACGACATCGCCGGGCTTCACGTGGAAAAAGGCCATGCCGCCGACCGGCGCGCGCACCATCTCGACATAGGACTGCGGCACGCCCTTGCCGGTGAACGGCCCCACCGGCGCCGCCGACGCGTCGGCGATCACCCCGCGCCCGACCAGAAAGCGATAGAGCCCCTCGCCGTCCTTCTCAGCCGTTTCCGGTCCGACGTCATGGATGCCCTTCAGCTCCACCGTCGCCACCACGCGGCGCTCGAAGTTGCCGGTCGCAAGATGCGGCCGGAAGGCAGCCTCGTCGAACGAGGCGTCGGTGCCACCTTCGAAGGTCAGCACGGCACCGCAATCGAGCGCGGCGGCAAGGTCGGCGCTGTGCGGCCAGAGTTCGGCCGGCATGTAGAGATAGTTCGGCCCCTCGTTGTCGCAGTGAAGGTCGAGCACGAGATCGGCATCGAGCGCCAGCGTTTGCAGCGTCGCCTTCAGGCGGCGGTCGCAGGAGGCGATCTCCGGGGCGGCAAGCAGCGCCGGGTCGGGCCGGTCGATCAGCGCGAAGGCGCGGTTGAAGTTGGTGCGGCTGCCATAGAAGAAGCGGCCCTGATGGTCGTCCCACTGGAACTGGTTGAGGCCGATCGGATTGGCGAAGGGCACGACGGTGACCGAGCCCTTGAGCCGCCCCTCGGCTTCGGCGGCCCTGAGTTTCGGAATGAGGACGTGCAGCGCCGCCACGCCCGGCAGTTCGTTGCCGTGCAGTGCCGCCTGCAAATAGGCCTTGGGCGCCTTGGGGTCGGTGCCGGCAAAGCGCAGCACCGTCAGGGAATAGCTGAGGCCCGGCATGTCGCCGGGGATGGTCACAATCGTCTTGTCCATGCCGTCCGTCCGAAAGTTGAGCGAATGCTTCCTAACACCACGGACGGCGACAAGGCGATGAAAAACAACGGTTCAAAGCGCCACAGCGGTTTCCGCCGGGACACTGACCGGCGTTCTCGCGGCGAACACCTTGCCGACGCCGATCACCAGCGGCTGGTCGGTGGGCACCGAGCCGAGCGTGATGAGATCGGCGAGGCGGTGCCGCTCGAGCTTCTGCCCCCGCTGTCCCACGCCGAAGCCGAACACCACCGGCGTTTCCCCGGAAAGCCCCTCGGCGATCAGCCGCTCGGCCACCCGGCCGGCGGTGCGCCCGCCCATGTAGACGATCAGCGTCGTGTCGGGGTCGGCAAGGCCGCGCCAGTCGAGCCCCTCGTCGAGTTCGCCGCTCTTGGCATGGCCGGTGACAAAGCGCAGCGAATGGGCGGCGTCGCGGTGGGTCAGCGTGGCGCCGAGCGCGGCGGCGAGCGCGATGCCGGCGGAAATACCCGGCACCACCTCGACCGGAATGCCCTCGGCCCTGAGGCGGTCGATCTCCTCGCCGGCCCGGCCGAACACCATGGGATCGCCGGCCTTGAGGCGCACGACACGTTCGCCGGCCCGCGCCAGCTCGACCATCAGATCGTTGATGTCTTCCTGCTTGCACGACGCCTTGCCGCCGCGCTTGCCGACGACGACGCGCCGCGCCTCGCGACGGGCGAGTTCCAGCACGTCAGCGGAGACGAGGTCGTCGTAGAGCACCACGTCGGCCGATTGCAGCGCCCGCACCGCCTTCAGCGTCAACAGCTCGGGTTCGCCCGGTCCGGCGCCGACCAGGATGACGCGGCCGGACGGTTCATCGGTATTGGCGGCGTCCTCGACCTCCGCGACAAGCCGCGCCGCCTCCCCCTCTTCGGGGGCGGCACCAAAGGCGCGCTCGGCGAACCGCTCCCAGAAGGTGCGCCGTGGGGCACCCGGCGCCAGACGGGATGTGACGGCGTCGCGGATGCGGCCGGCCAGCGCGCCCCAGGCGGCCAGCGTCGGCGGCAGCAGCGTCTCGATGCGGCGACGGATCGCCTGCCCCAGCACCGGCGCGGCGCCGTCGGTGGAGATGCCGATCACCACCGGCGAGCGATTGACGATGGAGCCGAACAGCACGTCGCAGGCGTCTGGCTTGTCGATGACGTTGACCAGCGCCCTCGCCGCATGACCGGCCGCCTGGAAGGCGGCGATCTCCTCGGGGGCATCGCTGTCGAGCACGGCCAGCGCGGCGCCGGCGAGGTCTGCCTCGGTCCAGGCTCGACGATGGAGCGTCAGCCGGCCCGGCGGCGTGCCGCGCTCGACCACGGCCACCAGCTCCACATCCGGCGCCTCGGCGAACACATGGACGTCGCCGCCGGCCGCCGAGAACAGTTCCGCCTTCCAGGCCACCGCCTCCGAGGCACCCGCGACCACCACGCGCCGTCCCGTCAGATCGACGAACAGCGGCAACCGCGACAGCGGCTGCATGCGGGCCGGAAAGGTGCGGAGCGGGGCGCGTGCGTCGCGCTCGATCATCTCGGGTCTCCTGGTGAAGGTTGGGAGGGCCTCGTTGCCCTGAGACTATCTCACTGGCGGAGCCGCGGCAGAAGAACCGCCGTGCCAAACTCCGTCCATAGCCGGATTATCGTTGCGCGAATACAGCGATCGACAATCAGGTTTTTCCCGGAGCACCAGACGAACCCAACCGCAGGCGCCGTTGCCTTGCGAGGGCCGCCGCCGGCACCAGCCCGGACAAGCGGGCGACGATGCCGGCGACGATGGTGCGTTTGACCCTGTTTCGGGCCGGTTCCCTTGGAAGGTGCGCCGTGCTCGGCCCACTCGGGTCTTTAAAAAGCAGGAAGCGTGCCAGCCGCGCGAGGCCCCGTCGAGGCTTCGGACGACGGCAACTCGCCCCCCCGACCGCCTAGTTCACGGGCAACTGCCTATCGCTCAGCCAGCGCCGCCCATGGACAGATCGGCCACCAGACCCATGTCGGTCAGCGCCCCGCGCGCCTGGATCACCCGCGCCGCGACGGCATGGCCGTGCCGCACCGCTTCGGCCGGCGAGCGGCCACCGCCGAGACGGGCGGCGAGATAACCGGCGTTGAAGCTGTCTCCGGCCCCGGTGGTGTCCACCGGATGATCGACGCGCTCGGCCGCCACCCAGGCGTCAAGACCGCCGGCCCTGACCAGCGTCGGATCGGCGCCGGCCTTGACGATGATTTCTTCGACGCCCAGCGCCGCGATGCGATCGGCCGTCCCCACGGCATCGGCGTCACCGTAGAGCTCGGCGTCGTCGGGCGAGGTCGGAAGTGCGATGGTGGCGGCGCGATAGCCCTCGATGACCGCCGCCGCCATGGTGGCGCGATCGGTCCAGAGGCGCGGACGGAGGTTGGGGTCGAACACCACCTGACCGCCGCGCGCCCGCACCTTGGCCAGCGAGGCGAACAGCGTGCGCCGGTGCTCCGGCGACAGGATGGCCAGCGTGATGCCGGAGAAATAGGCGACGTCGACATCGGCGAGCGCGGCGTCGAGACGCGCGCCCACCGAAGCGAGCAGCTTGGCGGCGGACTCGTTGCGCCAGTAGGTGAACGAGCGCTCGGCGCCATTCAGCGTGATGAGATAGAGACCGACGGTGCGGCCGGCGATCCGCTCGGCAGCCGAGGTGTCGATGCCGGCCTTGGCGATGAAATCGACCATCTCGTCGGAGAGGGCGTCGGTACCGACGCCGGTCACGTATTTGACCAGTGACCGGCGGCTGTCGAGCAGCGCCCTGAGATACCAGGCGGTGTTGAGCGTATCGCCGGCGAAACCGCGCCGATAAAGGCCGTCCGCCTGCGGCGCCAGTTCGACCATGCACTCGCCTATGCTGGCAAAGCGTGCCGCCATCGTCTTCTCCCCCGAAAGAACGGCCGAACCTATTCTGGCCCTCCCCGGCAATCAAGGTCGCAACCTGACGGATCGGAAGTGCTGAACAATCCTCTGGCGGAGGCCGGAACCCGCTTGAGCTGGAGAAGCCGGATCAAGCGGAACGGATATGAAACGGCGACGCGCCGGGTTGGGGGGACCCGGCGCGTCGATGGTCGGCTATGGCGGGACGGGGGAGGGGCAACCCGCCTCAGAGCACGACCAGCGTTTTCTCGATGTTGCCGCGCGTCGCGTGGCTGTAGGGGCAGACGACGTCGGCCTTGTTGACCAGATCCTCGACCACCGAGCGCTCAAGGCCGGGCACCTTGATCTCGAGCTTGGCGGTGATGCCGAAGCCGCCGCCGTCCTCACGCGGGCCGATGCCGATATGGGCGTCGATCGACGCGTCGGCGGGAATAGAGACCTTCTCCTTGGAAGCCACGAACTTCAGCGCGCCCATGAAGCAGGCCGAGTAACCGGCCGCGAACAGCTGCTCGGGGTTGGTGCCCTGACCGCTGTCGCCACCCAGCTCCTTCGGGGTCGACAGGTCGATCTTCAGGCGACCGTCGTCGGTCTCCGAGTGGCCGGTGCGGCCGCCGGTCGTGTGGGCATGGGCGGTGTAGAGAACGTTCATGGCTTCCTCGCCTGTTTGTGTTCCGATGCCCATATTAATTGCGCGCAATTAAATTTCGAGCAATTCACATTCTCGTGATCGCCGGCGTTTTCCGCTGGGGAAATGCGATCTCCGCCGTATATTGAGCCCCGTGACAGCCCGAAAACGCCGAGCGAGGCAAAAGGTTCCATCCGGATCGACATGACCAACGCCCCCAAGCTCTCCGACCAGCTCTGCTTTGCCGCCTATTCCTTCACGCACGCCCTCAACCGGGCCTACCGACCGCTCCTGGAGCCGCTCGGCCTTACCTATCCGCAGTATCTTGTCATGCTGGTCTTGTGGGAGGCTGACGGCCAGACGGTGAAGGAGATCGGCGAGCGGCTTAAGCTCGACTCCGGCACCCTGACGCCGCTCCTCAAGCGTCTGGAGACGATCGGCTACGTGTCGCGCCGTCGCGGCAAGGCGGACGAGCGCCAGGTGATCGTCCACCTCACCGACGACGGACGATCGCTGTCGGACAAGGCGGCCGGCATACCTGTCGAGCTCGGATGCGCCATGGGCGCCGAGTTGGGCGAGATCGCCGACCTGCGCGAGCGCCTCCTGGCCATGCGCGACCGCCTTGGCGAGACGGGCTGCGCCATCGGCGAGGCGGAGGGGTGATGCCCCCGCTCAGCCCCGCTTCCGGTAAAACAGCACCCGCCCGGACGGAATGAGTTGAAGCAGGTAGTCGAAATCCTTGATGTTACCCGTCACCACGGTAAGGCCCAGCTTGATCGACTGCAGGAACAGGGTGCAGTCCTGAAGGGCGCGCAAGCGAGCATCCTTGTCGTATCCCTGAAGGCGACAGAGCATGCCAGAGAGAAGCGCCGCCCGGCCCAGGAGGTCTGCGTCGGGTGTGAAGATCCTGTGGGGCCGCATGGCCCGAAGGACGATGCCGATTTGCCGTATGACCGCCTTTGTTTGCGGGTGACCGGGGTCGAGAACCCCGACGGTATGCATCAGTTCCTGGATCGCCACCGTGGAGTGGTTGGTCTTTCTGATATCCAGAAGGGCGAGCAGCGCTTCAGGCGCCCTACCCTGCAAGCTGTCGATATAGACGCAGGTGTCGAGAAGAACTTCCGATCCGGCCTCCGGCTCTTCGGCAAGAAAAGGCAGGTTCGCATCGCTTCGTCGCGCCAGCGCCCGTTCGGGGTCGAAGCGCGCCCAGCGCACGGCGGCATCGAAATCGAAGTCGGCCACGTCAGTAGCCCAGCTTCACATCCGGCGAAACGGTGCCTTCGACCTCACGCAGAACGCGGCCGAAATGATCGTCGAGCGCGATGGAGGCCAGCGCGAACTCGATCAACTCGGAGTCCGCTTCGATCCCCGTCTGCTTCTTGGCCTGTTCGACCAGCGCCGGGCTGATCCGTCCGCCGATGCGATGGCTCTTTTCCCCCAGCATCCCAGCCTGATCCGCCGCCTTCAGGACCGAGTGAACGCGGAGCGAGACATCGGGATCGACGGCAGCCCCCATACGGCGTTTGGACGAATGCCGGTTGCCAGCCTGCTTTTCGATACGCGTCTTCATCGCCGCCTCAATGTTTAACAATTTTCTATTTTGTCTAACATAGTGCGAGAATGCATCGCCTGCAAGCACGCAAAGCCAGCCCGCTGGGAGCAAAAGCCGAGCCATCCCCCTCCCTCGCATGGCTCGCATGTTCTCGTTTGCCTTGACTTCTTGGCCCCCAAGCCTCATGTGAAGGGCCAACGGGTGGCTAGCCGCCCCTTATTACGGCCGCGTGAGCGGATCGGTTTCGATCCTTGGCCGTTCCTCCTACCGATAATTGGCCCGATCACGCGGGGCCGGTTGCTCCCCGCGAACGTCACCGGCTTTTCCGTCGGCGATGACGCTTGGTTTTGAAAGCAGTTTTCCCTTTGACGTCCTTTTCCGACTTCGGCCTTGCCGACACGCTGAACCGCGCCCTTGTCGACGCGGGTTATGAAACCCCCACCCCCATCCAGACCCAGGCGATCCCCGACCTTCTGAAAGGTCGCGACCTTCTCGGCATCGCCCAGACCGGCACCGGCAAGACCGCCGCCTTCGCTCTCCCGATCCTGCAGCGCCTTGCGCCGGGCAAGCCGGCCGCCCCGCGCCGCGTCCGCGCCCTGATCCTGTCGCCGACCCGGGAGCTCGCCACCCAGATCGCCGAGAGCTTCAAGCTCTATTCGCGCTACATGAACCACATGTCGATCGCCGTGGTGTTCGGCGGCGTCGGCCATCGCCCGCAGGAAGACCGCCTGAAGCGCGGCGTCGACATCCTCGTCGCCACCCCCGGCCGCCTGATGGACCACATGGCCGCCGGCATGGTCTCGCTTGAGACGACCGAGATCTTCGTGCTCGACGAAGCCGATCGCATGTTCGACATGGGCTTCATCCGCGACGTCCGCCGCATCGCCTCCTCGGTCTCGAAGAACCGCCAGACGCTGCTCTTCTCGGCCACCATGCCGAAGGACATCGGCCAGCTGGCCGGCGAGCTGCTGTTCAACCCGATCACCGTGTCGGTGGCGCCGGCCGCCACCACCGTCGAGCGCGTCGAGCAGCGCGTGATCCACGTCGAGACCGCCGCCAAGCGCCGGC
>JAUVXG010000073.1 GCA_030603685.1 Pleomorphomonas sp. | reverse complement strand
GTGAGGCGCCAGAACGAGGATCCTCCCTCGCGGCGGATCACTGACAAGCGGCTTCACCACACGGGCATCCCGCATGGTCTTGAGGATCTCGTCGGCGGCCGGCAGCTCGAGCAGCCGATGCCAGTTGCGGATGGCGAACTTGTAGCCGAAGTACCCAATGATCGCCTTCTTGAGCGAGCGATCGTGCTTGTTGGCTGCCGTCAATTTCGGTTGTCGCTTCTCAAATAGGGTCGTCAAAAAAACACCACGCAGCACGAGGCTCGCCGAGGCGCGTTTTACTTGTATGGCGTGTCCATCGCCGGCTGGCGCCGAACGGTAATATCGATACAACATTTCCCGAAACGAAAAAGACACCAAAAGGCTCTGACCGGTAAAATTTCAATAAATTGCAACTATCGGATGAACGTTCGATGTTTCTTCGGCAATAGCGCCTGGCAACGCTGGTTTGTGCTGAAAAAGCCGAGAGATCGAGTTGGCTTGCCCGACGCGCTTCCCGAGCGGCGCCTTTCATCCTCTCGAGAGGTTTGAATCTGTTCCTTTTCCAGACATTTTTCTGTAAACAGGCGCCGGTTGAGGAGGTCGAGGTCATCCGACCGGAAAGAGGCGCCCGTGAATCTGCAGTCGATGCCTAGAACTGACTACACTCGCGTCGACTCGGTAGACGGTATGAGGGGGTTTGGGTCCGTTGTTGTTTTGTTATTTCATGTTTTCTTGACATTTAGTCTTCTAGATAAATCGCCATTCTTCGTCCCGAATATTGTCTATAATGGGAATATTGCCGTAAAATTATTTTTTGTGCTGTCTGGATTCTCGTTATCAATTGGCTTCCTTTCCAAGAGAGACCAGGGCATCGACGACGGCACCCTTCTCTCCCACCTTCAAAGAATGGCTGCAGCGCGATATTTTCGTTTGGCTTTGCCCGCTTTTGCGAGCAGTCTCGTCGTCCTTGTTCTTGTAAAATCAGGTCTAAATTACTATCAGCACCTGCCTGAAGAACTCCGAAATCCATGGTGGAGTTGGGCTTACACTAGCCGTGATCCCTCTTTTCGCGATCTCATGAGATTCTCGTTTTTTGATATCTTCTTTCCAACGACGTTCATTCCGTTTGTTGAATACAAAAAATTCTACTTTAATACGAATCTGTGGACTATGTCTGTAGAGTTTCCCGCATCGTATATGGTGTTTATATTCCTGGCCCTGTTTGGTGCCGCGCGTATGCGCCTATATATGTGCCTTGGGAGCATTGCATTCTTCTCTGTGTTTGATTCGATGTATGGGTTTTTCTTCGCGGGTATCGCGTTGGCGGACATTTATGTGAGAGGGTGGTCTGCTGACCGTTGGCAGAGAGTATTGATGATTGTTTTTATCGTTGTGTTATTTTGTCCTGAAATAAAGCATACTTGGTCACAAACGATTTATTGTTCGGTTTTTGTCTTTTGCGGCCTATACGGTAAGCCAGTGAGAACATTATTCTCGTCACGGATTTTTCGTTACTTGGGAAAGGTGTCCTTCTCCCTGTATCTTGTCCATATGCCGATCGTCATTTCCCTACAGAGCTACCTGTTCCTTAGCCTAACGGAACGGTTGCCGCCTCATGAAGTCATCCTGCTTTCCGGTGGGGCTACGGTGCTCGCTTCCTTCGTCGCCGCTCACCTGTTCTCGTTCGTCGACGACTGGGCGATCGCCATGTCGCACAAAGCCGCTCGTTTGATCGTGAAACAGCCCGAGATCCGGAGAGCTTGAGGTCGCTCTCGGACGGTACCGGCTCATGTGACTGCCATCGGTCTTGTCGTCCGCGGTTGACAGTGTCCCAGCCGCAAGGATAGCTGACCCCCTCTTGGCGGGAACAGTGTTCCGCTCCCCTTTCACTCACTGGATTTGTTCCCATGGCTGCACCGATCAAGGCCAGACGCCTCTACACAATGAAGGAGCGGCTGCTGTTGAAAGGGGGTCAGAACCGCCTCAAGCGCTACCGGAATGCTCTTGTCAGCTACTGGTTCTGTCGCCGTGAAGTGCCTGAACTCAAGGCTTTTCTCGAAGGACTCGGGGATGTGTCCGATAAGAACCTGATGTTCACCATCGCATTCCGCGAGACGTGGATGATCGACCTCCTCGCGCGGGCCGCCGCCCGGCACATGCCCGAATGGACACTGGTGGTCATCGATAACTCCAAGGAGCCGTCTGAACGGGCGGCGATCGCGGAAGTGGCGCGGAGCTACGGGCTGCCCTATCTCGGACTACCGAAGAATCCGGAATGGAGCCCCAATCGGTCGCACGGATTGGCGCTCAACTGGACGTGGCACAATATCGTCCGAGCGCTGCGTCCTCACAGGTTTGGCTTCATCGATCACGATTGTTTCCCGATCGCTGCCACGCCCTTCCTGGAGCACCTGAAGAACCAGCCGGTTGATGGCCCTATCATCCGGCCGCGCTTCGCGGAGAACGCATGGTACATGTGGGCTGGCTGCTTGTTCTTCAACTTCGCCATGGTCGAGGGATTGAAGTTGGACTTCAACCACGATCAGCATCTGCGCCTCGACACCGGCGGCCGTCTTTGGACCGTGCTTTTCCGTCATCTAGACGAAAGCGCCCTCAACCTTGTCAAGTTTGGACCGAAGCCCATCACCAGCCCCGATGGCAAGCACGTCTACAAGCCGGCCTGCATCAGCGACTGCCTCGTGCATTACGGTGGCGGCTCATATCGACGCAGTGAGGAGGCGGAACGCTATCGCGCAGCCGTGATTGGGCTGGTCGAGGATGCAATGGCGCGCTAATTGGTTGGTGAAGAGGGCTGTAGGGGAGCGAAATGGCCGGTGGCGATCGCGTGCTGTTTCTTCAGCGTCGAGCTGGGCGTGCAGGCGCGCAGACCTGCCTGTTCCGGCTGGCGCGCGCCCATCAGGCCGATGGTGGCCGGCCGATGGTCGTCGCGGCTGCGTCGGGCTGGCTGACCGAGGCCTGCGCCGCCACGTCCATTCCCGTCGAGACGTTGCCGTTTCCCTCATCGCGCGCGTTGACCGGACGGCTCTGGGGCAATCGGCTGTGGGCTCGGCGGCTTGTTTCACGCCTCAGGGGGGATGGATGGGCGCCGGACATCGTCATCGGCAATGACCATCAGGAGTCGCTGCTGACGCGTGCGCTGGCCGGGGCGCTCGGCGTTCCTAGTGGCATCATTCTTCGCTCGTCCGGGATGACGGCGCGTGATTTCACGAAATACGAGTGCGGCCGTCACGCCGCCATCTTCGCGATCGGCGATAACTTCCTTGGTCGCGTCCGCGCCTTTCCCGGTGGCGAGAAAGCCTTGCCGCTTGCCGATGGGCTTGCCGAGGAGGATTTCCTTGCCGCGCCGCCATTGTCGACGACTTTTCCCGACCGCGCGCTCGTCCTGGGTACGCCGCATCCCGACAAGGGCTGGGGCGACCTGTTACAGGCTCTCGAACGGCTGCCGACGGATGCGCCCGCCCGCCGCCTCCGTCTCGATTTCACGGCGGTGCCGACCGACGCCGAGCGTGCCGGCCTCGGACTCGATCGGTTCGATCTGTCGCTTTGCCGCTTCCTGGAGCGTACGGACGATTTCGCGGCGCGGCTCGCCGGCTATGACCTCGTCATAAACGCCTCCCGCCGCGAGACCTTCGGCATGGCGGCGCTTGAAGCATTGGCGGCTGGCCGCATGCTGATCTCGTCGCGTACGGGGGTGATCGGACCTATCGTCGGAGATCCGCGCCTTCTGTTCGCACCGGCCGATGTCGAAGGGCTCGCCGCCGCACTCGCCGGCCTGCCGGCGGTCTGGGACGCTCTGCGACCTGAGATCGACGCCAGCCGGCAACGCGTTCGCGAGACCTTCGGAATATCGGCGGCGCTGTCGCTGTTTCGGGCGGGTATAGCGTCCGCACTGGGGCGGAGTTGAGTTGATTCTTGGGTGCCCGGCCTTTATGACACCAGCATCTTTCGTGCCGGGGAAGCCGTCATGTCGCTCCCTCGCTCCGGACATATGAGGCTCCCTTGTTCAACGGCAAAAGCGTTCTGATCACCGGCGGCACCGGTTCGTTTGGGCGCAAGTACGCGCGTACTCTTCTGGATCGCTACGATCTCAAGCGCCTCGTGATCTTCTCGCGCGACGAGCTGAAGCAGTTCGAGATGCAGCAGGAGCTGAACGCGCCGGCAATGCGCTATTTCATCGGCGACGTGCGCGATCGCGTTAGGCTGATGGAAGCGATGCGTGGCATCGATTTCGTGATCCATGCCGCCGCCATGAAGCAGGTGCCGGCCGCCGAATACAATCCGATGGAGTGCATCCGCACCAACATCAACGGCGCCGAGAATGTCATCGCCGCCGCGCTTGAATGCGGCGTTGAGCGGGTGATTGCGCTGTCGACCGACAAGGCGGCCAACCCGATCAACCTCTACGGTGCGACCAAGCTCGCCTCCGACAAGCTGTTCGTCGCCGCCAACAACATCGCCGGTGGGAGAAAGACAAGCTTCTCGGTGGTGCGCTATGGCAACGTAGCCGGTTCGCGCGGGTCGGTGGTGCCCTTCTTCGAGAAGTTGATCGCCGAGGGAGCAACTTCCCTGCCGATCACCGACCCTGAGATGACCCGTTTCTGGATCACTCTCCAGGAAGGCGTCGACTTTGTGCTCAAAAACTTCGAGCGCATGACGGGCGGCGAGATCTTCGTTCCGAAGCTGCCGTCGATCCGCGTGGTCGATCTCGCGGCGGCCATGGCGCCCAGCCTGCCGCAGGAGATCATCGGCATTCGTCCCGGTGAAAAGGTGCACGAGGTGATGTGCCCGGCAGACGACAGTCATCGGACGCTGGAGTTCCACGACCATTTCGTCATCCAGCCGTCGATCGTTTTCTTCCATCGTGACCAGAAGTACGAGGTCAACCGCCTCGGCGAACAGGGCAAACCGGTGGCGCGCGGTTTCGAGTACAACTCGGGGACCAACCCGAACTTTCTCTCCATCGAGGAGATCAAGGCGTTCAACGAGAGAGCCAAGAAATGATCCCCTACGGTCGGCAGGACATCAACCAGGACGACATCGACGCCGTCTCCGAGGCTCTGAAGTCGGACTGGTTGACGCAAGGGCCGGCCGTTCCGCGTTTCGAAGTCGCCCTCGGCGAGGTCTGCGGCGCCCCGCATGTCGTTGCGACATCGAGCGCGACGGCGGCCTTGCATATCGCGGCCCTCGCCCTTGGTCTCGGACCGGGCGAACGTCTCTGGACGGTTCCCAACACCTTCGTCGCCTCGGCCAACTGCGGGCTTTACTGCGGCGCCGAGGTGGATTTCGTCGATATCGATCCGCTGACGCGCAACATGTCGGTGCCGGCGCTTGCCGACAAGCTGGAGGCTGCCCGGCAGACCGGCAGCTTGCCGCGCGTGGTGATCCCGGTGGACTTCGCCGGCACCTCGGTCGATCTCCAGGCCATCCGGTCGCTGGCCAACGAATATGGCTTCAGCATCCTGGAAGACGCCTCGCACGCTGTGGGCGGCCGCTATCGCAACCATCCGGTCGGCGACGGCGAACTAGCTGACATCAGTGTGTTCAGCTTCCATCCGGTGAAGATCGTCACCACGGGCGAGGGCGGCGCGGCGTCGACGCGATCCGAGGAACTGGCGACACGCATGCGGGTGTTGCGCAGCCACGGCATCACGCGGGATGCTGCCGCCATGAGCGGCGTCAATCCCCATGCCGCCAACGAGCCTTGGTATTACGAGCAGATCGACATCGGCAACAACTACCGGATGACCGACTTTCAGGCGGCGCTCGGCACCAGCCAGCTCAGGCGACTATCGCACTTCCTCGCCCGGCGGCAGGAGATCGCGGCGCGCTATCACCATATCCTCCGAGACCTGCCGGTGATCCGCCAGTTCGTGCCGGACGACACCTACTCGGCGCTGCATCTCTACGTCGTCGAGCTGACGGATGACGTGAAGCGGACGCGGCGGGACGTGTTCCGCTCGATGCGGGAGCAGGGCATTTTCGTCAACGTGCACTATATCCCGGTGCATTTGCAGCCGGTGTATCGCGGGCTGGGCTTCAAGCCCGGCGATTTTCCCGCCGCCGAGCGCTATTACGAGCGGGCACTGACGTTGCCCCTCTATCCCGGCCTCACCGAGGCCATGCAGGATCAGGTGGTCGAGGCGCTGAAGCGGGCGATCGACGGCTGATCAGCGGCGGAAGAAGTCCCCCACCGCCCGATACATCCCCTCCAGCGAGTGCCTCTCGACCGCCCGATCGCGCCGCCCGCCCGGCGTCTGCGCGACTTCAGGCGCCGCCGCCAGCGCCTTCGCCAGCTCCCCCGCATCCTTCGGCTCCACCAGCGTAACCCCTTCCAGCCCGGCCGTGCATTCGGGGATGCCGCCGATGGGGCAGGAGATGATGGGGAGGTCGACGGCCATGGCCTGGAGGACGGCTTGGGGGATGCCTTCGTTGGCGTAGCTTGGCAGGACGAAGGTGTCGAGGGCGCGCAGCCAGGGGACGACGTCGGACTGGCGGCCGGCCATGGTGACGCGGTCGGCGAGGTTCAGTTCGGCGATTCGGGCCTTGAGGTTTGATTCCTGCGGGCCGTCGCCGACGATGACCAAGCGGCTGTTGGGCATGCTTGCGGTCGCGAAGGCGTCGAGAAGGTAGGCGTGGCCTTTCCAGGAGCGCAGCGTGGCGACGATGCCGAAGATGAAGGCGTCGTCCGGCAGGCCGAGGGCGCGGCGGGCCTCGTGTTTGTCGCCGGGCGAGAAGCGGTCGGTGTCGATGCCGGTCGGCACCGAGGCGACGCGCTCCCTCGGCAGGAAGCCGTCGGCGGTGAGCTGCTCGACGATGGCCTCGCCGGTGGTCATCACGAAGTCGCAGCCGTGGCGGTAGATCCAGCGGCTGGCGAAATTGCGCGGCACGTTGGCCGAGATGTGCCGGGTACGTACCACGCGCGGCCGGGGCTTGAGGCCGAGGCGGGCCAGCGCCACCACCCAGGAATCGATCGACGAGTGGGTGTTGACGACGTCCGGCCGCATGTCGGCGAGAAGGCGGCGCATGGCGCGCACGGCGCCGAGCCCCTTGCTCCGAAGCGGCATGGCGATGGCCGGCACGCCGTAGGCGGGCGCCGCCTTCAGGATCTCGGAGGCGGCATTGGCGGCGATCGTCACCTTGTGGCCGTGCTTGATGAATACTGCCGCTTCGGTCAGCACGCGAATTTCCTGCCCGCCCCAGCCTTCGGACGCCTCGGTGTGCAGGATGGTGAGCGGTCCGTCGGTCATTGGAAATCCCGGTAGAGGTCGCGCCAGCGGTTCGTGGCGGCGGTGAGGTCGAAGCGGGGGGCGAGCGTCCGTGCCTTGTCGGCGCGGGCCGGCAGGTCGGCGATCACCGAGGCGAGCGCGGCGGACAGATCGTCGGGGTGGCGGCTGGCGACGGCGCCGGCGCCGGTGGCCGCGATATGCCCGGCGATGCCGGTGTCGGGCGTTACCACGGCCGGCAGCCCCGAGGCGAGGGCCTCCAGCGCCGCGGTGGGCATCGGGTCGTAGAGCGATGGCAGGGCGAAGAGGTCGGCGGCGGCGTAGACTGGGCTGACGTCGTCAAGGCCGCCGAGGAGGCGGACGCGTTTGGCGAGGCCGAGCCGGTCGATGCGCTCGGCTAGCGCCTTGGTCCGGCGGTCGCGGCCGGCGATCAACAGGTGCGCGTCGGCGAGGCTAGGCGCGCGTAGCGCCTCGACGAGTTGGAAGGCGCCCTTGCGCTCGAAGCCGGAGCCGACGAAAGCGATCACCGGAGCGTCGTCCGGCAGGCCGAAGTTCTGGCGCGCGGTGGTCTTTTCCTCGGCGGTGGCCGGGCGGAAGCGGGCGAGGTCGACACCGTTCTCGATGACGCGGAGGCGCTGCTCTGGGACCTTCAGCCACGCGCGCAACTCGTCGGCGACCAGCTCGCTGTTGGCGACGAACAGCGTGCGTCCGTCGGCCACCATGCGGCGCTCGGTGTCCATCACCAGGCGGTGCATCGGGTCGAACTTGAGGGCGAGTGCGCCAAGAAAGCCGCGCTCGCGGCCGAGCCGGTCGACCCAGGCGGCGAGGACGCCATCGCCGGCGCGGACGATGTCGGCGCCCACCAGCCGTTCGTGGCTCTGCACGAGGTCAAAGCTGTTGGCGGCGATGAGGTCGGCCACCGCTGTCTGAAAGTGCCGGTTGCGGCCGGCGCGGGTGAAGCCGCCGCGCGCCACCAGCCTGCGGTCGAGGCCGGGCGCGTCGCCGCCGGCCCAGTCTTCGGCGATCACCGTCACGCTTTCGCCGGCCGAAATCAGAGCGCCGGCGGCGGTCAGGATGAAGCGCTCGGCGCCACCGTGGGGATCGAATCGCTTGCGGATGATGGCGAGACGCATCGCTCAGCGCTCCCAGCCGACGGCGAGATAGCGCCAGAAGCTTTCCTGCGCCTTGGCGGCGGCGGCAACGAAGCCATGGGCGCCATCGAGAAAGCCGGCCTGCAGGATGTAATGCTTGAAGAAGGTGAAGCCGCCGTGCCCGATGGCCGCGCCAAGGCCGCCGCGCTTGCCACGGGCCCGGCGCACGCTGGCCGAAGCCAGCGCATAGCGGCGCTGCTTGTCGAGCACCTCGTCGATGCTGCGATAGCTGAGGTGATCCATGGCGGCAGCGAGGTCGGCCACCTTGCCGTCGACGATCAGGCTCTCGTGGACGATATCGGTCGAGAAGCGGGCGCGGTCGCGGCGGGCAAGGCGCAGCACCCGGTCGGGTGACCAGCCGCCATGGCGCATGACGCGACCGAGAAACTGGCTGCGGCGGTCGATGCGGTAGCCGTCGGCGACCGGCGCGGCGAGGACGGCGCGGATTTCGGCGGCAAGCGGGGGCGGAATGCGCTCGTCGGCGTCGATCGACAGCACCCAGTCGCCGGTGGCGAGGTCGAGCGCCCGCTGCTTCTGCGGTCCGAAGCCGGGGAAGTCGGGGGTCTCCAGCAGCGTGGCGCCGGCGGCGCGGACGATCTCCTGCGTGCCGTCGCGGCTGCCCGAATCCACCACCACGATCTCCTGGCAGAAGGCGAGTGAGGCGAGGCAGTCCGGCAGGTCGCGCGCTTCGTCCTTGACGATCAGGATGGCGCTGAGGCGGGGAGCGGTCATGGCGCGTCTCCCAGGAGACTGTGAAGGCTTTGCAGCACGCGTGTCGGCGGCAGGCTGTCGACGCAGGGCTGCACGGTGCCGGGGGGAACGCGCGGGCAATCGCGCTTGCGGCAAGGCGCGCAGTTGATGGCGGCTTCCAGCACGGTGGCCCGGCGGCCGGCAACGCCGGTGAGGCCCGGCTTGGTGCTGAGGAACAGGGCGACCGTCGGCCGGTCGAGCGCGGCGGCGAGGTGGGTGAGGCCGGTGTCGCAGCCGACCACGGCCGTGGCGCGGCCGATCAGGCCGGCCACTTCGCCGAGCGGCGCGCGCGGGATCAGCTCGGTGCCCGGCGCACCGGCGACAATGGCGCGGGCGGTGGCCTCCTCGGCGGCGTCGGCATAGGTCACCTGCGGCCGCAGCCCTTCGGCGAGCAAGGCCTTGGCGAGGGCGATCCAGCTGTCCGTCGACCAGCGCTTGCTCGCCCATGTGGTGCCGTGCAGCAGAACGACGGTGGGGTCAGGCGCGCTGGCCCCACTGTTGATGCCATAGTCGAGGCTGGCAAGGTCGGGCGTATAGCCGAGAATGGCGCCGAACAGCAGGCGCAGGCGGTCGATGGCGTGGCGGTCGCGGGCAATGGCGTGGCGCTCGCCGTAGAAGCGGGCGGCCAGCGGCTCGCGGGCGCTTGCCGCGTCGAGCCCGGCGACTTTCGCACCGGCGATGCGGGCGACCAGCGCGCTCTTGATGAGGCCCTGGGCGTCGATGACGAGGTCGTAGCGCTCGGCCCGGAGCGCGCCGATCAGCGCGCGGGCGGCGCGCCAGCTGTCGGCCTTGAACGGCGCCTTGCGCCAGGCGCGCAGGCGGATCTCGTGGACGCGGCGAACGCCGGGATGCAGGCGAACCAGCGGCGCAAAGGCCGCCTCGACGCACCAGTCGACGACGATATCCGGCCGTGCCTTCAGCGCATCGGTCAGCGCCGGCAGGGCGTGGACGACGTCGCCCATCGACGACATCTTGACGATCAGCACCTTCATGCGGGTTGCGCCAGCAGGCGGTCGACGGCATCCGAGACCAACGCGAGGTCGAGCTTTTTCAGGCAGTCGAGGTGGCCGAGCGGACATTCCCGCTTGTGACAGGGCGAGCAGGCAAGGTGCAGCGAGATGAGCTCGCGCCGGTCGGTGAGCGGCGGCGTGTTCTCGTAGGAGGTGGAGCCATAGACGCCGACCACCGGCACGCCGACGGCGGCGGCGACGTGCATCAGGCCGCTGTCGTTGGCAACCGCGATGCGGGCGGCGCCCAGGAGGTCGATGGCGTCCTCGAGCCGGGTCTGGCCGGTGAGGTCGATCGCTTCGGGCACCAGCGCGGTGATCGCCGCGCCCACCTCCCGGTCCTTGGCGGAACCGAGCAGGATGGTCTTGAGGCCGCGGTCGGCGAAGTGGCGGGCGAGGCCGGCGTATTTGTTCTCCGGCCAGCGCTTGGCCGGGCCGAACTCGGCGCCCGGCATCAACGCTGCGTAGCCGCCGGCTTCAAGGCCGTGGCTGGCGAACAGGGCGGCCTGATTGGCTGTGTCGACGGAAAGATGGGGCTGCCGAAACGCGCCGCCGCCGGCCAGGAGGTGGAACATCTCCGCCGTGCGCCGCTTGCGCTCTTTGGGCAGCGGCACGATGGCGTTGAGAAGGCCGTAGCGCATCTCGCGCAGGAAGCCGCCGCGGGTGGGAAAGCCGGCGCAGAAGGGCACCAGCGCCGATGTCCAGCTGCCGGGCAGCACATAGGCGCGCCCGTAGCGGCCTCTGAGGGACCGGCCGACCTTGAAGCGGTCGGCCAGGCCGAACTCGCCGGGCTTGAAGGGCGCGTCGATGCGGTCGTGCGCTTCCGGCATGCGGCTGATCAGCGGCGCCGCCCAGGCCGGCGCCATCACGTCGATCGGCGCGGCCGGGTAGAGCTCTTTCAGTGCCGACAGAAGGCACTGGGCCATGACCATGTCGCCGACCCAGCGCGGCCCGATTACGAGGATGCCTTCAGCCATTCCATATACTCTTTCACCCCGGTCGCCACGTCGCGGAAGGCGCCATTGTAGCCCACCCCGCGCAGCCGGCTGAGGTCGGCCTCGGTGAAGCTCTGGTAGCGCCCCTTGAGGTGCTCGGGGAAGGGAATGAACTCGATGGCGCCCTGGCCGAGTGATCCGATTACCGCCTCGGCGACGGCCCGGAAGGGCTCGGCGCGGCCGGTGCCGCAGTTGAAGATGCCCGACACGCCGCGCTTCCAGCACCAGAGATTGACGTCGGCGACGTCGGCCACATGGACGAAGTCGCGCCGCTGCTCGCCGGGGCCGTAGCCGCCATAGGCGTCGAACAGCTTGGGGTTTTCGCCGGCCCGTACCTGGTTGAACAGGTGGAAGGCCACCGAGGCCATGCTGCCCTTGTGGCCCTCGCGCGGCCCATAGACGTTGAAATAGCGCAGGCCGACCACCGGCGAATGCTCGGCGGCGGTGAACACGTTGCGCCGCACGTAATCGTCGAACAGCTTCTTGGAATAGCCGTAGACGTTGAGCGTCCGCTCGAACTCCGGCTCTTCGCGGAAGGTGTCGCCGCCGCCATAGGTGGCCGCCGAGGAGGCGTAGAGAAAGGGGATCTTGTTGCGCAGCGAGTAATGGAGCAGCGCCTTGGAGTAGGCGTAGTTCACTTCCATCACGTATTTGCCGTTCCACTCGGTGGTCGCCGAGCAGGCGCCCTGATGGAAGATGGCATCGATCTCGATCACTTCGTCGCGCTCGACGCGGGCGAGGAAGGTGTCCTTGTCCTCGTAGTCGGCGATGGCGAGGTCGGCGAGATTGCGGAACTTGGTGCCGTCGGTCAGGTCGTCGACGACGAGAATGTCGCTCCGTCCCTCGGCATTGAGAGCGGCAACGATGTTGCTGCCGATCATTCCGGCGCCGCCGGTGACGATGATCATGCGGTTGTCCTCAGCATGGCGGCCCCGAGGGGCGCGGTCGGAAAATCTGGTAACACTTTTCGGTCCGATGCTCTAGAAGGAGTGCCACTGTCCCCAAGAGGAGCCTTGCACGCGCTGAAATGCCCGACGCTGGTCTTTCCTATCATGCCGCCGTATCGAAGTTTTCCGAGCTGACCGTGCTGGTGGCCGGCGACTTCATGCTCGACCGCTTCGTTCACGGCAAGGTCAACCGCGTGTCGCCGGAGGCGCCCATTCCGGTGCTGAGCCACGGCCGCGACGATGTCATGCTCGGCGGGGCCGGCAACGTGGTGGCCAACGTCGCCTCGCTTGGCGGCCGGGCCGTGCCGGTGACGGTGATCGGCGACGACGAGGCCGGAGCGCAGCTCAGGCGCCTGTTCGAAGCTCGCTGCGTCGGTCACGACAGGATCATTTCCAGCGCCGCGCGCAGCACCACGCGCAAGACGCGCTTCGTGGCGCAGCAGCAGCAGCTCCTCCGCTTCGACGAGGAAGTGGTGGCCCCGCTCGCCAAGGCCGACCGGCAGGCGCTGGTCGCCGCCTTCGCCGCCGAACTGCCGAATGCCGACATCGTCATCCTCTCCGACTACGGCAAGGGCGCCTTCTCGGACGGCGTCGCCGCCGAGCTGATCGAGCTCTGCCGTGCCGCCGGCAAGCCGGTGCTGGTCGACCCCAAGGGCACGGACTACGGCATCTATCGCGGCGCCACGGCGGTGACGCCCAACCGCAAGGAACTTGGCGAGGCCACCGGCCTGCCGACCGGCTCGGATGCCGAGGTCGAAGCGGCCGGGCGTCTGTTGCGCGAGACCTGCGTGCTCGATTTCGTGCTCGCCACCCGCAGCGAGGAGGGCATGAGCGTCGTCGAGGCGGAGCGGACGCTGCACATGCCGACCAAGGCGCGGGCGGTGTTCGACGTCTCCGGCGCTGGCGACACGGTGATCGCCACCTTCGCTCTGGCACTCGCCGCCGGTTGCGCGACCGGCATGGCGGCCGAGATCGCCAATGCGGCGGCCGGCATCGTCGTTGGCAAGCCGGGCACGGCCCAGACCGATCCCGACGAGCTGCTCGGCAGCCTGGCGGCGGCCGGCCGTTCCGACGGGCCGGCCGATCGCCAAGGCATTGCGCGCCTTGCGGCGGCCTGGCGGGCAGAAGGGCTCAAGGTCGGCTTCACCAACGGCTGCTTCGACATCCTGCACGTCGGCCATGTCGCCCAGCTCGAAGATGCCAAGTCGCGCTGCGACCGGCTGATCGTCGGCCTCAACACCGACGCCTCGGTGAAGCGCAACAAGGGCGAGGGCCGGCCCGTCAACAGCGAGGATGACCGGGCGCGGCTGCTCCTGGCGCTGAAAGCGGTGGACGCCGTGGTGCTGTTCGACGAGGAGACGCCGCTCGATCTCATCAAGGCGGTGATGCCGGACCTGCTGGTGAAGGGCGCCGACTATACGATCGACCGGGTGGTGGGCGCCGATTTCGTGCTGGGCCGAGGCGGCGAAGTACATCTGTCGCCCATCGTCGCCGGGCGCTCGACCACGGCGACGCTGAAGAAGATCGTTTCGCTCGGATAACGGAAAAGGGGAAAGGCATGGCCGGACTGCAAGATTACCTTCAGACGTCCATCGACGGACTGGCCACCCTGCGGGATCACGATCTTTCCGGCGCCATCGAGCGGGCCGTCGACATCATCGTCGCGGCGCTTTCCGCCGGCAAGCCGATGCTGGTGTGCGGCAATGGCGGCTCGGCCGCCGACGCCCAGCACATCGCCGGCGAGCTGGTCGGTCGTTTCCTGAAGGAGCGCAAGGCCTACAACGTCATCGCGCTCGGCACCGACACCTCGGTGGTGACGGCCTGGAGCAACGACTATTCCTTCGAAAGCCTGTTCGCCCGCCAGGTGGAGGCCCATGGCCGTGAAGGCGCGGTGTTGCTCGCCATCTCGACGTCGGGCAACTCGAAGAACGTGCTGGCCGCCGCCGAGGTGGCGCATCAGCAGGGCATGACGGTGATCGCGCTGACCGGCGAGGGCGGCGGCAAGCTCGCGCCGCTCACCGACGTGCTGCTCGACGTGCCCTCGCGCTTCACGCCGGTGATCCAGCAGGGCCATCTCTGCCTCTATCACTATCTCTGCGGCGCCATCGAGGATCGTCTCGCGGGGGCGGCATGAGCCGCAGGGCGGTCAACGATCCGCGTCGTCCGGGCGACGATCCGGGCCTCTGGGTCGAGGCGGTGGAGGACGCGGCGCGCTTTGCCGGCCGTCCGGCGCTGTTTCTCGACCGCGATGGGGTCATCAACGAGGATACCGGCTATCCCTCGCGGCCCGAGCATATCCGCATTCTTGAGGACATTGCCGAGCCGATCCGGCGTGCCAACGCTTGCGGATGGCCGGTGGTGGTGGTCACCAACCAGTCGGGCGTGGCGCAGGGGCTGTTCGCCTGGGACGATTTCGCCGACGTCACCGAGCACATTGACGCGGAACTGGCGGCGCGCGGTGCGCGGCTCGATCTGGTGCTGGGCTGCGGCTATTACGGCAAGGGCAAGCCGCCGCTCGACGTCGCCGATCACCCCATGCGCAAGCCCAACTCCGGCATGTTCGTTGAGGCGGGGCGGCTGACGGGGCTCGATTTCGGGCGGTCGATCATGGTCGGCGACCGGGATACCGATTTCCAGGCGGCGATCGGCGCGGGGGTGTCGCACCTGTTCTCGCCTGCGCCTGCCTACATCGGCCTGCGCCTCGCGCCGACGGCCGATCCGGTGCGTCCGCTTGCCGAGGCGGCTGGCCTGATTGTTTGATTGGGATCAGTCGCCCATGAGCCGCAGACGGTAGCGGAGCATGGAGAGGTTGAAGCGCGTCGCATAGGAGAGGTCCGACAGGCGGCTGCGCAAGTTCGTGGCGGCCGTCTTCTGCCACACCGACAGCGCGCCGCTGTCGTCGCTGGCCTTGACGTAACTCTTCTTGAGGCACTGCGACTTGCGCCAGAGCGTGCCGATATCGGTGACGTCGGCCGGGTCGCCGGGTTGGCCGTGGAAGGCGATCCTCGGCAGCTTGTCGGCTCCGGCGAAGAAGAGCCCGCGAATCTGCTTTTCCGGGTCGGCCTGGTCGTTCATCCGGCTCACGAGATCATGGGCGGTGGTCGACGTCATGAAGAACGGGTTGAGCGAGAACTCGCCGGTGGACGGCGGCGGCGAATAGCGCCGCAGGTAGAGGCGAACGATGTCTGCCTCGCCGCCCAGGATCAGGCGGGAGACGCGGTTGACGTCGATCGGCCGGTTCAGGAACCAGTCGTCCTCAAGATGCAGGAAGTAGGGCGCGTCGACCTGGCTCCACACCCACTTCACCGCACGGGCGAAACCGCCGGTCTCCGGCATGTTGATCTGCGCCTGGCCACGGCTGTCATGGGCGTTGAGAAGCCGCACGACATCGTCGCGCGAAGCGGTATCCGAGCCGAGCGGGTCGACGTTGCCGATGATGTGGACGCCGTCATACCCACGGAAGCAATGTCTGGCGAAACTGCGCAAGGTCAGTTTCAGCACTTCGGGCCGCGTGATCGCGGTGATGCAAACGGTCAGGTTTCGCACGGCCACCCCAGACGCCCCTTGTGGCGGTATGGTCGACCATAGCTGAGGCGTCCGGCGTTTGCACGCCCCTCCTTCGGAGCGGTGGAAAAGTGGCGCGTCCCAACGATTGCGTGGAGGACGCGCCTGTCTCGTCAGCGGAAAACCACGTCCAGGATCTCATAGCCTCTCGCGCCGCCGGGGGCGGCGACTTCGACCTGATCGCCCACCGACTTGCCGATCAGGGCGCGGGCGATGGGGGAGGAGATGGAGATGCGGCCGCCCTTCACGTCGGCTTCGGCGTCGCCGACGATCTGGTAGGTCTTTTCTTCCTCGGTGTCTTCGTCGACGAGCTTGACGGTTGCGCCGAACTTCACCGTCTTGCCGGTGAGCTTGGCGACGTCGATGATCTCGGCGCGCGACAACATGTCCTCGAGCTCGGAGATGCGGCCTTCGTTGTGGCTCTGCTGCTCCTTGGCGGCGTGATACTCGGCGTTTTCGGAGAGGTCGCCATGGGCGCGCGCTTCGGCGATCGCCGCGATGATGCGAGGCCGTTCCTCGGATTTGCGCCGCTGCAGCTCGCTCTCCAGAGCGGCGTGCCCTCCGGCGGTCATCGGGATCTTGTCCATCGGTCTCAAGGCCTTTCAAAAAATCACAGCGCCCGGCGCCAAAGGCACCGGGCCGCGATGTTTCCTGTGTCGCCGTGGTGAAGCTCCTCCCGGAACCCTGTCGGCAACTCTGTGACACGGGCATGCCGCCTTCACGCAACCGCTTTTCGAAAAGTCTGCAACTCTTCGAGCGGGCGCTCAACGACACGCCAATTCCGTCCTACCCGGCCTGGCCGAAGTAGGATTGCAGCGGGCGAACCTCGCGAACGCCGGAGGACCAAGCCCCGATGCCGCGCGCCGCCGCGATCGACCCGGCCAAGGTGGTATAATACGGGACTTTCTGCAAGAGGGCAGCACGGCGCAATGAACGACTATCGGCGAGCGCCTGGGCGCCGTCGGTCGTGTTGAAGACGAGCTGCACCTCGCCATTGTTGATGGCGTCGACGCAATGGGGGCGACCCTCGCGCACCTTCTTGGTGAGAATGGCGGGAATGCCGTGCTCGACCAGATACTCGTGGGTGCCGGAGGTGGCGATCACCTTGAAGCCGATCTCGACGAGCCCGCGCACCGAATCGAGGATGCGCGGCTTGTCCGCGTCGCGCATGGAAACGAACAGCGTGCCGGCGGTCGGCACCTTGGTGCCCGAGCCGAGCTGCGCCTTGGCGAAGGCGACCGAGAAGTTGCGGTCGAGGCCCATGACCTCTCCGGTCGAGCGCATCTCCGGGCCGAGCACGGTGTCGACGCCGGGGAAGCGGGCGAAGGGGAACACGGCTTCCTTCACCGCTACGTGGCCGAGCTTCTCCTCGCTGAGGGAGAAGCCGTCGAGCGTTTCGCCGGCCATGACGCGGGCGGCGATCTTGGCCACCGGCTTGCCGATGGTCTTGGCGACGAAGGGCACCGTGCGCGAGGCGCGCGGGTTCACTTCGAGGATGTAGATGGCGCCGTCCTTGACCGCATACTGGACGTTCATCAGGCCGACGACGTCGAGCGCCAGGGCGAGCTTGCGGGTCTGGCGCTTCAGCTCCTCGACGGTGGCGGCCGGCAGCGAGTAGGTCGGCAGCGAGCAGGCCGAGTCGCCCGAGTGGATGCCGGCCTCCTCGATATGCTCCATGACACCGGCGACGAACACGTCCTTGCCGTCGGAGAGAGCGTCGACGTCCACCTCGATGGCGTCGGAGAGGTAGCGGTCGAACAGCAGCGGGCTCTTGCCGAGCACCATGTTGATCTGGCCGGTCTTGTCGTTGGGGTACTGCGCCTTGACGTCGGCCGGCACCAGTGCCGGCAGCGTGCCGGAGAGATAGGCGTCAAAGCCCGCTTCGTCGCGGATGATTTCCATGGCGCGGCCGCCCAGCACGTAGGAGGGGCGGACCACCAGCGGGAACTTCAACTCGCCAGCCACCAGGCGCGCCTGCTCGATGGAATAGGCGATGCCGTTCTTGGGCTGCTTGAGGCCGAGTTTGTCGAGAAGGCGCTTGAAGCGGTCGCGGTCCTCGGCAAGGTCGATGGCGTCGGGCGACGTGCCGAGGATGGGAATGCCGGCGCGCTCCAGGGTATCGGCCAGCTTCAGCGGCGTCTGGCCGCCGAACTGGACGATGACGCCGGCCAGCGTGCCCTTCTGCTGCTCGACGCGCAGGATCTCCAGCACGTCCTCGCCGGTCAGCGGCTCGAAGTAGAGGCGGTCGGAGGTGTCGTAGTCGGTGGAGACGGTCTCCGGATTGCAGTTGACCATGATGGTCTCAAAGCCGGCGTCGCTGAGCGCGAAGCAGGCGTGACAGCAGCAATAGTCGAACTCGATGCCCTGACCGATGCGGTTGGGACCGCCGCCGAGGATGACCACCTTCTTCTTGTCGGAGGGCTGCGCCTCGTCGGCCGGGGCGCCGGCGAAAGGCATCTCGTAGGTCGAATACATGTAGGCGGTCGGCGAGGCAAACTCGGCGGCGCAGGTGTCGATGCGCTTGTAGACCGGGTGGACGGCAAGGCTGTCGCGCAGCGCCATCACCTCCTCGACCGGCTTGTGGGCGAGCTCGGCGAGGCGGGCGTCGGAGAAACCCATGGCCTTGAGCCGCGTCAGCCAGCCGGCGGTCTCGGGCAGGCCGCTCGCGCGGATCTTGGCCTCGGTTTCGACGATGCCGTGGATTTCGCGCAGGAACCACGGGTCGATGTGGGAGATGTCGTAGATCTCGTCGAGCGTGAAGCCGCGGCGCATCGCCTCGGCCACGTGGCGCAGGCGGTCGGGCGTCGGCGTGCCAAGGGCGGCGCGGATGGCGTTGCGCTCGTCCTCAGGCGCGCCGGGGATCTCGATCTCGTTGAGGCCGGTGAGGCCGGTTTCGAGGCCGCGCAGGGCCTTCTGCAGCGATTCCTGGAAAGTGCGGCCAATGGCCATCACCTCGCCGACCGACTTCATGGCGGTGGTGAGGTTGGGCTCGGCGCCGGGGAACTTCTCGAAGGCGAAGCGCGGGATCTTGGTGACGACGTAGTCGATGGTCGGCTCGAAGGCAGCCGGCGTGGCGCCGCCGGTGATGTCGTTGGCGAGTTCATCGAGCGTGTAGCCGACGGCGAGGCGGGCGGCGACCTTGGCGATCGGGAAGCCGGTGGCCTTGGAGGCCAGCGCCGAGGAGCGCGACACGCGCGGGTTCATCTCGATGACGATGAGCCGGCCGTCCGCCGGGTTGACCGCGAACTGCACGTTCGAGCCGCCGGTCTCGACGCCGATCCGGCGCAGCACCGCGATCGAGGCGTCGCGCATGCGCTGGTATTCCTTGTCGGTGAGCGTCTGCGCCGGCGCTACGGTGATGGAGTCGCCGGTGTGCACGCCCATCGGGTCGAAGTTCTCGATGGAGCAGATGATGATGCAGTTATCCTTGCGGTCCCGCACCACCTCCATCTCGAACTCTTTCCAGCCGAGCACCGACTCCTCGAGCAGCACCTCGTGGGTCGGCGAGAGGTCCAGCCCGCGCTCGACGATGGCCTCGAACTCGTCCGCGTTGTAGGCGATGCCGCCGCCGGAGCCGCCGAGCGTGAAGCTCGGCCGGATGATGGTCGGGAACCCGATCTCGGCCTGGATGACGCGGGCCTCGTCCATGGAGTGCGCCACCGCCGAGCGCGGCACCTCGAGGCCGATCTCGATCATGGCCTTGCGGAACAGGTCGCGGTCCTCTGCGGTGTCGATGGCCTCGCGCGAAGCGCCGATGAGCTCCACGCCGTAGCGTTCCAGCACGCCGTGCTTGACCAGGTCCAGCGCGCTGTTCAGCGCCGTTTGGCCGCCCATGGTCGGCAGTAGCGCATCCGGGCGCTCCTTCTCGATGACGCGCTCCAGCACCCGCCAGTCGATCGGCTCGATGTACACCGCATCGGCGGTGTCCGGGTCGGTCATGATGGTGGCCGGGTTGGAGTTCACCAGGATGACCCGGTAACCCTCCTCGCGCAGCGCCTTGCAGGCCTGCGCGCCGGAGTAGTCGAACTCGCAGGCCTGGCCGATGACGATCGGGCCAGCGCCGATGATCATGATGCTTTGGATATCAGTGCGCCTGGGCATGTCCGTCCCCGTGGGCGGCCGTCGTCCGGATCCGCATGTCGCTCATCCCCGCTGCGCCCGCGCCATCATGGCGGTGAAGCGCTGGAACAGGGGTCTCAGGTCGTGGGGCCCGGGGCTCGCTTCCGGGTGGCCCTGGAAGGAGAACGCCGGGCAGTCGGTGCGCTCGATGCCCTGCAGGGTGCCGTCGAACAGCGAGCGATGGGTGGGCCGCAGGGTGGCGGGCAGGGATGCCTCGTCCACCGCGAAACCGTGGTTCTGGCTGGTGATGAGCACCTGGCCGCTGTCCAGGTCCTGCACCGGGTGGTTGGCGCCGTGATGGCCGAACTTCATCTTCACGGTGCGCGCGCCGCTGGCGAGACCCAGGATCTGGTGGCCGAGGCAAATGCCGAACACGGGCACGCCGGCCGCCATGCACTCGCGCGTGGCCGTGATCGCGTAATCGCAGGGCTCCGGGTCGCCGGGGCCGTTCGACAGGAACACGCCGTCGGGTCGCATCGCCAGCACCGCGGCGGCCGGGGGTTGCGCCGGCACCACGGTCACATGGCAGCCGGCGTCCACCAGCAGCCGCAGGATGTTGCGCTTGATGCCGAAATCGTAGGCCACCACGCGGTGCACGGCGTGCAGGCCGCGTTCGTCCGTGTCCTGGATGTGCCGCCAGGTGCCGTCAGTCCAGTCGTAGGGCGCGGTAACGCTCACCACCTTGGCCAGGTCCATGCCCTTCAGGCCCGGGAAACCCCGCGCCTTCTCGACGGCCGCGGCGCCATCGTCGCTGCCGGCGAGGATGCAGCCGGCCAGCGCGCCCTTCTCGCGGATCAGGCGGGTCAGGCGGCGCGTGTCGAGATCGCTGATCGCCACCACGCCCTCGCGGCGCAGGAACTCGCCGAGGGTCTCGGTGGCGCGGTAGTTGCTGGCGCGCGGCGGCAGGTCGCGGATCACCAGGCCGGCCGCGTAGACGCGGTCCGCCTCGTAGTCGTCCGGGTTGGTCCCGGTGTTGCCGATGTGCGGATAGGTCAGGGTCACGATCTGGCGGGCGTAGGAGGGATCGGTGAGGATCTCCTGGTAGC
>JAUVXG010000046.1 GCA_030603685.1 Pleomorphomonas sp. | reverse complement strand
CGCATGCGCGCCGCCCGTCGGGCGCGCTCCGGGCCGCAATCGTTGCAGACCCAGATGGCCGGCATTCGCCCGTCAATCGCATGGCCGATGCCGTCGGCCCGCCGGCCGCAGATGCCGCACGTGGCGTAGTGGTGCGACGCCGCCCCCCTCATGTCGACGCGCCCTGAAGGCGGAGCCACAATCTCGACCAAAAATTGTGCTTCCATTTCTGGAACAAGTAAGACAATATTAACCGGCCAGAGAGAACCCGGCGTTTTGCCGGCTTTTCGATCGTCGTTCCTACCGTCGCGCCAAACGTACAGCCGAAAGGAGAACGACCCCTGATTGTATCGCCAGTCCGCAAGCCAAGGGCCCGCCTCGAACTCGATGGGCGTTCCCCCATACCGCTCGCTTTCCGAACCGACGCCTGGTTCCGCAGTGACGGCAGCCTGATCGTCGAAGGCAAGACCAGCGCCGAAGAGGATTTGACGCTGATGATCGGCGCCCGCGGGCGCATCAACATCAACCACGAGGGCGTCAGGCTCGGCGTGAGAATCGCGGCAACAGACCCCGACCACGGCATCGTTCGCTTCCTCGTCCAACCAAGGGAAATCTTGTGATGGACAGCTTTCAGACCCGCCCGCTCCCCGACCTCATGGAGGTCGTTACGCCACGCCAGGCCATCGGCCTCGTTCAGAAGCTGGCGGAGGCCAGTTTCGGGCCGATCGGCGTCGTCAACTTCGAGTTCGTCCCGCTGCCCGACAGCGCCCGCGACGTGGCCAACTGGAACCTGGCCTTCCAGGCCGCCCCCTCCGATCCGGAGCTTCTGAGCTATCCGCGCCGGCACGCCATCCAGCGCGCCATCGACGAGGTCCGGGCGGTCCACCCCATGGTTCGCTGGCCCTGAGGCGATCCCGAGCTCGATCACGACCGGTCGCCGATCAGCGCCAGCACCAGGCGCTTGCTGTCCTCGCCCATGGCGTAGCCCTGGCCCCAGATGGTGTCGATCCGCACCTGATATTTCCGAAGCTTGCCCCGGATCTTGCAGACGAACACGTCGACGATCTTCGGCTCGGCCTCCGGCGCCACCACGGCGTGGAGGTGCGGCCGGGTGCAGGCGCGCGCCCGCAACAGGCATTGCAGCAGCCGGCTCTCGGCCGGGGTAAGGCCGAAGGTCGCCTTGCAGACGGCGAGGAAGTCCGGCCGCTCGTCGAGGCGGATCGGTTTCGTCGTCGGCTTGCGCAATCGCGAGCCGGCCGGCCAGTCGGCCTGCGGCATGTCCACGATCACCCCATCCTCCAGCGCCTGCCGCACGATGCCGTGGGCGCTGTCGTAGGGGATCTTGAAGGTGCGGCTCAGCGCGCCGATCGGCACGCCCTCGTCGGCGAGGCGCACGATGGAGTTGCCCACGAAGGTGCCGCGCAAGGGATGGTTCATCGACGCGCCTCCCCGGCCAGGGCGGCGTCGGCTAGGTCCAGCGCTTCATCAATGGTGAAGGCGCCGAGGCGGTGGCCATCGTGCGACACGGTAAAGCGGGTGGTGAGTTCCAGAAGGCAATAGGGCCGGATGGCTTCCAGCACGCCGGCTGCGGCTTTCAGGGCGATCATGATCTTGTCGTCGGGCATGGGTTCGGCGTTCATCGTCACGCCTCCGTGCGATGTGGGGTGGATCGGGGATTTGAAAGGTGTGCGCCTCAGCCCGGGCAGGAATCCCACGGCCGGCGGGCGCTCGCCGCCCGTCGCGGCGGCGGCATTGGCGCGGCGACGGGGCGGTAATCCTTGATGGTGTTGCGGTCGCCGTAGCCGTCGCTGCCCGGCCGGATGTCGACGCGGATGACGACGGTAATGCCGTGCAACTCCTCGCTGTCGGCTATGCCGGCGAGACCGGCGGCGGCGCAGAGGCGCGCCAGCATCTCCTGGGCGATGCGCTGCGCCGTGGCGTGGGCGTTGACGATGTTGAGCCGCTCGACGATGCGGCGGCGATGGAAATCGCCGGCCGTCACCTCGAAGACCAGCTTCAGCATCTCGCCGCTGCCCGACGCGGTGGGCACCACGGCGCTGTCCACCACCTTCGCCTGATAGTCCCCCTTGGGGAGGAGGCCCGGCGCGGCGTCGGCGAGCGATTGGCTTGTGCGCGATGTCATGGCGGTGTCCTTGCCGACCGTTGCGCGGAATATGGGGGAGGCTCGACCGGAAAGGTCAGCCTCCCCCGCCCCACGACGAGCCTGTCGGCCGTCGAATTCTGATGTGATGCGGCCCGTTCAGCCGGGCCGGTCGCTGTCCCGCGCGAGGGCCGCCTCGACGCGCTCCATGGTCTTGAGCGTCATTGAGCGGCCGGCCCGGAGGCGCGCCACGAACTTGCCGTCGTTGACGACGTAGCGGCCAAAGGTGCTCTCGCTGATGCCGCGTGCCGCACAGTGTCGCTCAATGCGAAGGAGAAGATCGGTTATCGGGTTCATGCGTAAATTGTAATGGTCAAAATCCCATCGTGTCAATGGGCATAAACCCGTTGACGGGGCGCTAAACAATGGGCATAATCCCACTATGGAACAGACCTGGAAATCACGCCTCGATCTTCTGATGCGCCAGAAGGGCTTCAACATGAAGTCGCTGTCGCTCAAGGCCGAGCTCGGCGAAACCTACGTGCGCGATATCCTGAAGCGCGGGCGCGAGCCCGGCGTCGAGAAGATGCGCGCCCTGGCCGAGGTGCTCGGCGTCCGCCTCAACGAGATCATGAACGAGCCCTACACCGTCACCCGCGAGGACGAGGATCGGGGCTTCCGCGAGGCCGACGCGCCCGAGCATGTGCCCTTCGACGAGGACAGCGACAACGGCTGGACGGAAGGCTGGCAGGCCCGCCTGCCCGGCGGCTCGGCCGAGGTCGACGCGCGGGCCGGCGCCGGCGACGGCTCGTCGGGCCAGGTGCTGACGCTGCGCTCGGGCGGCATCCAGTCCGGCCACCTCGTCACCGGCGAATGGGTGGTGCCGCGCGCCCATCTCGGCACCAATCCGGCCCGCGTCATCTTCATTCCCGTCATCGGCACGTCGATGCAGCCGATCCTCAACCCGTCCGACGTCGTCGCCGTCGACACCACGGTGAGCGACATCAAGGACGCCGAGATCTACGTCATCGACGAGGGCGACGGCCCCTCGGTGAAGCGCCTGCGCCTCAACCACGACGACAATCCGCGCACCGTCGACATCATCTCCGAAAACGCCGCCATCCCGCCCAAGCGCCGCCCGGCCGAACTGGTCCGCGTCATCGGGCTCGTCATCGGCAAGTGGTCGCGCATGTAGGGCGCCCCATAGACACCGCCCGCCCCATCCGGCCTGAGATCCTCTGCCTGCGCAGAGGATCTCAGGCAGAAAGAGGCGCAGATCGGACTATCAGACTCCCCGACGGCCTCGTTCAGCTCAAGCCAAACGCGTATCAGGCGAATGCGTAAGTTTTGAATTTTCCCCGAAAGACTTTCGTAACGCTGATTTGCAGGATCGGTGGTGTTCAACCACACGTTAATCCCAGGCGCCCAGGTTTACCGTATTGGTATTTGCGTAGTTGGCATTCGTCGAAGCCGAAAACCTCGACCTCCCGAGGCAGAGGCGGCGTTCGGATGCCGGAGCGGTCGCCCGCCGACCATTTCGGGTCGCATGGCCGGCGAGGGCTCCCCGAAAGGGCGACAGGACATGATGTTCGACAGATTGATTGCTCTCAGCCAGGGAAAGTCGCGCGAGAAGCGCCGCGATCTCCTTGTCCTGATCTCCGAGCTGTTCACCGACGGCGCGGAGACCCACACCGACGCCGAGACCCGGCTGTTCGGCGACATTCTCTGCCGCCTCGTCGATCAGGTTTCCGTCGATGTGCGCGCCCAGTTTTCCGAGCGGATGGCGCCGCTTTCCTGCACGCCGCACGCGGTGGCGCTGCGCCTTGCCCAGGATGAGGAACTCGTCGTGTCCGGCGTCATGCTGGAACAGTCCGAGGTCCTCACCGACTCCGACCTCCGGGAGATCGCCGGTGCTCTCTCCCAGGGTCATCTTCTGGCGATCACCCGCCGCAAGAACCTCAGCGAAACGGTGACCGAGGTGCTGGCCGACCGCGGCAACGCCGAGGTGCTGGAAGGCGTCACCCGGAACGAGACGGCGCGCTTTTCCGACTTCGGCCTCAAGCGTCTGGCGACGCGCAGCCTCGATCATCCCGAGGTTCTGCGGGCGCTGTCGAAGCGGGCCGACATGCCCGCCGAGCGACTGGCCCGGGCCGTCGCCGCCTTCGACGCCGAGGCGCGCGGCAAGCTCGAAAATCTCGTGGCCCTGTCGCCCGACTTCGCGGCGCTGCTGGTCACCGAGGCGGCCGACATCGCCCGCCGGCAGAAGCTGGAGCTCGAACAGGAAATCACCACCCTCGTGCGCCGGATCGGCCAGCGGCTCAGCACGCTCGACGAGGCCATCGACGTCTTCGCCAAGGGCGGCCGGCTCGACGCGATCGCCGAACTGCTCGTGCAGGTGAGCGGCCTTGAGGAATCGCACATCGCCAACGTGCTCAACCACGACAACGGCTATGGCATCGCCGTCGTTTGCCGCAGCCTCGGTATCGGCGACAAGGCTTACCTGAAGCTGTCCGAGCTCAGGGCCGACCACCTGAAGCGAGGCGCGGCGGACGTCGACGCCTGGCTTGCCAACTATGCCGAAATCGACCGGCAAGCCGCCGACCGCGCCCTCTACTTCCACCGCATGCGCATGGCCGTGCTGAAGGCCGAGAAGAAGTAGGCGACTGTATCGGAGCCGGCGCCCCATATCGGCGCCTCGCTCTATCCTGCCTGAGGTACACCCTGAACTCGCGCGCGAATTCAAGCGGCCTGCGCGCTATGGCATGCACACGTCTCGGATATGCCTATCCTTGGTGCAGGGAAAACCAAAGGGCGCAGGCGTGACATCAGGTCGCCTTCCCACGTCCCCATCGTTGCGCACTGCATCCATGGGCGCTCTATATGAGCGTTGCACCCCTTCCGGCCTGAGGTCCTCGCCTGCGCAAGGATGACGATCTATATATATGCTTTTATTGCATATTCCTGTCGTCTCCGCGCAGGCGGGGAACTCAGGCCACCTAGAGCTTGTCCGGCGAACCTTGGTTCGCCAACACGCTCTATCTCTTTGTTTTCACGCAACTCCGGACGCAAAACCGGTACCCACTTTTGCTGGAGTTGCTTGGGCGAGGGAGTGATATCAGGTGCTCTCTTTCATAGGTTCCTATCGTTGTGCGCTGCATCCACGAGTGCTCTTTCGGATGTACACGCCATAGCGCCTACTCGGGGACGGCAGGATTAAATATTAAAAACAACAATATAGATTGTCATCCTTGCAAAGGCGAGGACCTCGGGCAGAACGGAGCGCAACGTTGATATCGCGCTCCTCTTCACCAGGCGCCCTATGCACCTCTATCCACCTCTTCGCCGCCAATCTCAGTCCAGCGCCTCCAGATAGGCGACGCCGAAGGCGACGATGTCCCGCGCCTCGATGAGGTGGCAGTGCGCCGCGCCGACCACGCCCTCGCGGTGCCGCCCCAGAGCGACATAGGCCGTGGCGATCGTTTCCACGGCGTCGGGCTGCCCGTCGACGGCGAAGCGGTCGAGGATGCCGTTGGAATCGAAGTCTTCCGCCCGCTGCCAGACGACCTGCCCGTCCGGGTCGAGCATCGGCATCTCGTAGCTGACGCGGCGCTTGCCGGGAATGTCGGCGATCGCCTCGGCATAGTGCAGCACGGTGACGGAATCGAGCGGCGCCCCCAGCAGCAACACCCGGCCGCGGTTCTCCACGAGGCGCTCGAGCGGCGAGCCCTTCCCGAGCGCCTCGCCGAGGCGATGCGGCTCGGTAAGTGTCGCGGCCAGCGGTCCGACCGCCACCATCGAAGCATCGGGATGGGCGCTGCGGCGGGCGCCCGGCGTTTCCACGAGAAACTGGTTGAGCAGACCGAAGCCGCGATAGGTCCCCGATGTCGCCGGATCGAAGGGCGGCCATGCCCACCGCTCGTCCTCGTCGAGGCGGGCGCCGTTCAGCGTCTCCTCATAGGGCGAGCGGTCCCACGAGGCATAGCCCATCAGCGTGCCCTCCGGCCCGACGGCGGCGCGCAGCGCGGCCACCACGGCCCTGGCGCCGCCATCGACCGCGCCCACCGCCTTCAGCGAGGCATGGACCATCACGAGATCGCCGGGCCGGATGCCCAGCCGGACGAGATCCGATACGAGCGATGTCTCGGTATGCATGTCCCCTCCCGTCCCCGAACTTCGCACCATATGGGCGGTTTGTCAGCGGGCTGAAAGGGTTGCGCCGCCTGCCCGGGCAACTCAGCCCATTGCCTCGCCACTCCGGCCCACGGGAGAAAACAGGCTATTGCCCATTATGGTCCCATCGCATCCGCCGTTCCGCCCGTCGGACGGCCCCATCGATGGAGATCCCCTTGCTCAACACCGACGCCATCTGGGCCAACCGCCTCGCCGCCTATCCCGATCGCCTCGGCGCCCCCGACCTCGCCGGCCGGACGGCGGAGGTGCCCGCCCATGTGGAGCTGATCGGCCGGGCCGGCGTGCTCCTCGGCGGCATCGACTGCACCGTCACGCTGGAGCACGACGGCGACGACTGGGAAATCGCGGCCGTTGCCTACCGCTCGGAGTTCGGCGGCCCCGGCCACGATTTCGACGTGGCGCGCCTCAGGAACCGCGAACCGGACGGCACGCTGGCCGACCTCGCCGAACGCGAGATCCTCCGCCTGATCGACGGCGAGTACAACGCGCTGGCCGACGCCGCCACGGCCGAGGCGCGGATGGCCTGAGCGATGAGCGCGCCGCGACCTTCGGTATTTCTGTCACCCCGAATCCGCCTCATTGCCGGGCGAAGGTCAGCGTCGATCGGGGCTGGCCCCGAAAAAAGAGACGGAGAGACTGACGATGATCGCCTTTTCCCGCCCGCTGCTGGTCGCCACCGGCCTCGCGCTGCTGCCCGCCGCCGCCTTCGCCGCCGATCCGGCAACCGCGACGCTGACGCTTTCGGCCGACGGCGTCGTCAGCGCCACGCCGGACACCGCCATCGTGTCGCTCGGCGTGGTCAAGGAGGCCGACACCGCCGACGAGGCGCTCTCGGCCAACAACAAGGCGATGCAGGAAACGCTCTCCGCCCTCAAGGAAGCCGGCGTCGCCGACAAGGACATCGCCACCTCCTCCTTCACCATCGACCCGGTGATGGTCTACCCGCCGCAGAAGGACGACGGTTCGCAGGATGCGCCGAAGATCACCGGCTACCGCGTCTCCAACGCCGTCACCGTCAAGCTGCGCGACATCACCCAGGCCGGCGGCCTGCTCGACAAGGTGATCCGGGTCGGCGCCAACGACGTGCGCGGCGTCAGCTTCACCGTCGACGACCAGGACAGCCTGATGGACGAGGCGCGCGTCGAGGCGATGAAGACGCTGGAAACCCGCGCCGAACTCTACGCCAGGACCGGCGGCTTCACGCTGAAGCGCATCCTGTCGATCTCCGAGGGCGGCGAGAACACGCCGCCGATGCCGATGATGATGGCCAAGGCCGCACCTCAGGCCGAAGCCGTTCCCTTCATGGCCGGCGAGCAGGACATCCGCGCCACCGTTCACATGACGTGGGAAATCGAGCCGGCGGCGAAGTAAGCAGGCATCTTCGGTTCGTTGCAGCTGGCGGCGGGTCTTCCGAGATCCGCCGTTTTGCCGTCAGGCCACCGGATCGACCGGCCGGGAGCGGCCGTTCTCGTCGATCGCCACATAGGTGAACTCGCCCTCGGTCACCTTCTCGTGCTGGTCGGTGATGAAGCGGCGCACCCAGACCTCGATGCGGATGTGCATGGAGCTGCGGCCGACGCGGACAATGTCGGTGTAGACGCAGAGGATGTCGCCCACCTTCACCGGCCTGTGGAACACCATGGCGTTGACTGCCACCGTCACCACCCGGCCGCCGCAGCGCTGCACCGCCGCCATGCCGCCGGCAGAATCCATCTGGCTCATCAGCCAGCCGCCGAAGATGTCGCCGTTGGCAGTGGTGTCGGCCGGCATGGCGATGGTGCGGATGGTGAGTTCGCCGTGCGGTTCTTCCGACATGATGGTCCGACCCGATTTTGTTAGCGCGTGAAGCGGTTCTAAGCCAAACCACCTACGCCGCGCAACAACCGGCTCACTGCGGCTCGCCGCTTCCCGACAGAAGCCGCGCCGCGCCCCGGAGCGCCACGCGGAAGGCGTCGTCGAAGCTGACGCCGCGCACCTGCCAGTGGTGAACCGCCCCGCCCGCCTCCAGCGCCCAGTCGGCCACCCAGCCGTGGTCGGCGTCGCTCCAGACCAGCCGTCCGGCCAGAGGCAGGTCGCCGCCGGCCGCCTCGGCCGCCGCCTTCAGCACCGATGACGCCGGATCGAGATGGGCGGGATCGAGGTTGAGCGCCGCCGTCTCCGGCGGGAACACCACGTCGAGCGCGATCAGGTCGGAGGCGTTGCCGAACGATTGGCGCATGGCGAGGTCGCGCTGGTTGTTGGCGGCGACCGTGTAGCGGGCGGCCGGCTTCTCGACATCGAGAAAGACGGCGAGCACCGGCCGGCGCATCAGCCACGGCTTGCCGCCGAGATCGGCGATCAGCCGGTCGAGCGAGCCGGCCTTGAAGCGGCAGGTGAGGTTGTGCGGCCGGTCGTAGGTGCCCTGCTCGTCGTGGATGGGCCGGCCTTCGAGGCGGTCGCGGTAGGAGTAGGCGGCGACATAGTCCGCCCCTCTAGCCATCGCCGCCTTGGCCTCGGGCTTGGCCGCCAGCGCGGCGTCGCCGGTGACGCGCGTCAGCACCCGTTCGAGGCAGATGCCGAAACCGGTCAGGCGGTTGGCCTCGCCCTGCCCGCTCACCACCACCTGAGCGGTGTAGATGTCGCTGGGCTCGAAGGCGGCGGCCGGGCCGGCCAGCGCCAGCAGCATCACGACGATGGGACGAAACAAGTGGGTGCGTCGCATGGTTTACCCCGACTAATATGGGCGGCAACACTGGCGAAGAGTCGATACGGGGATTAAGTAACCCCATAAAAGGTTACATGATGTCACAGAAACGATCAATGGACGACGCGGCCTACTACTCGGAACTGGGGCGGCTCAGGATGCTGGGCGGCGATGCGGCGCTCGACTTCGCCAACACCCGCCATTGGCGCGACGGCCGGGAGATCGACTTCCTGACCGGCTACCGGGCGCTGATCGACTGGGCCATCGTCGCCGGCCTGCTGGCGGAGAGCGAAGGCGACCGCCTCAGCGAGGGCGAAGGGCTCATGCCCCTGCAGGCGGCCGACGTCTTCTCGGCCGCCATCCGCCTTCGCGACAGCTGGAAGATCCATCTCGGCGAGGCGACGCGGGCGTTGAATCCCGCCCGTCGGCCACCCGAGGCGCTGCGTCACATGGTCACGACGGCGCTCGGCCCGCCGGACCTCGCCATCGCCGGCTTGCCGGCCGACACGCTCACCGGGGCGGACATGGCGCTGCCGCTCGCGCGGGCGGCGCTCGCCGTCGGCGCCTTCCTGGCCCTGCCGCACGCCGGCACGCTGCGCATGTGCGAGGCCGATCCCTGCGGCGGCGTGTTCCTCGATACCAGCCGGTCGCAGAAGCGCCGCTGGTGCGCCATGGACTCCTGCGGCAACCGCGTCAAGGCGCAGCGCCATCGGCTGCGCATGAAGGCGGAGGCGGTGGAGCCGGCGAAGGGTTAATTGAAGACGGACTTGCCGAGCTGATCGACGATCAGCCGGCCCTTTTCGAAGGCCATCTCCTTGGCCTGATCGGCATCGGAGAACTTGTCGGCGCGGATGAAGCGGTGCTCGCGGGTGACGCCGTTCTCCTCCAGGCTGACGACGCCGCAGAGCTGCCACTGCCCGCCGTCCTTGAACGGCGTCGCGGCGATCTTGAAGCCCTTGTAGTCCTGCGTCTCGGCCGGCTTTTCCGCCGCCGGCGCGCTGTCACCGAGGCCGAACAGTTTCTTCAGGAACGACATGGGCTTCCTCCGTTTCGTAGGTCCCCCAGCAATAAGGCCGCGCGGGGATGAGGGCAAGACGGAGGGGGCGGCTCCATGCGGCCGACAGCCATGGCCATCATTGACGAACCGAGTTGATGCGCGAATAATCGAAGCAAACCATGTTGAACCACACAGGTTACACTCCATGACCGCGTTCACCGTCCGCCTCGATGACGAGAAGACTCGCAAGCTGGACCAGTTGGCGATCAAGCTCGACCGGTCGCGGTCCTACCTGGCCGCTCAGGCCATAGACGACTTCCTCGCCCGCGAGGAATGGCAGATCGCCGAGATCGAAGCCGGTTTGGCGGAAGCCGATCAGGGCGAGTTTGCGACAGCCGACGACCTTTCCGCTGTCGTCGCCAAATACGTGGGATCCGGCAGCAAGACATGAGCCGCGAGATCCGTTGGACGAAGCGAGCGGTTCGGCGCCTCGACCAGATTGGAGCGCATATCACCGCCGATGATCCCGCCGCCGCAGCCCGCGCGGTCGCGCGGATCTTCACCGGGGTGGAACGTCTGGCAGACCATCCAGCCATCGGCCGGGTGGGACGCATCAGAGAGACGCGCGAACTGGTCTTTGCCGATATCCCCTATATCGTGCCCTATCGGGTCCAGACTTCGTCAATCGAAGTCCTGACGGTGATGCACACGGCGCGAAAATGGCCGGAGACTCTGTAACCCTCCCATCCCGCCCCTGAACACCGTGAGCTTCGCCCCGAACACGCGCCGATAGAAGAAACCTTCCTCGCCGCCGTTCAGAGGCTGAAAGACGACAATATTTCTCAGGCGGCGAGACGCCGACCCAGATACACAATGGCCACACGTGGCTCAATCGCCAGTCCACCGGATCTGATCCTTGATGGATACGTAAGAATTATTGCAAGAATCCACTCGTCATTTGAATTAGTCTAAATCTACATTTGTGGACAGAGCCGACCCCAAGTTAAAACACTTCCAAAGTCGCGCTTTCGCGTTGACTGGCTTTCCCCGCCCCCTTTAAGTTGAGTCATAGACTCATATTAACTGCACATCCGCAAGCGGATGTTCGGAACTTGAAGGGGGGCTCCGTGCACCGAGCCATTGCAAATCACTCGTCCCGGTCGGCCGGCGCCGCCCGTGGCGCCGCCGGTCTGTTCTCCGGATCGAGCCTCGTCGTCATCGCCCTGTTCACGGCGACGCCGGCCCTCGCCCAGTCCGCCGACAATCCGTCGGCCGTCAGTCTCGAACCGATCGTCGTCGAGACCGGAACGGGCGACAACCCGGCGACGTCCATCGTTTCGACCACGTCGCAGAGCGCCACCAAGAGCGACACGCCGATCCTGAGGAGCTCCAACTCCGTCTCCGTCGTCACCGAGAAGGAGATCGAGACGCGCGCCGCCCAATCGGTACAGGCGATCGTCTCCTATACCTCGGGCGTGTCGGTCGACGAGTTCGGCTCCGACGACCGCTACGACTACTACCGTATCCGGGGCTTCGACCAGACCTCGCTCGGCACCTACCGCGACGGCCTGCCGGCCCGCATTCCCGCCTGGTTCACCGCCGCGCGGCTCGAACCCTACGGTCTCGAGCGGGTGGAGGTGCTGAAGGGCTCGACATCGACGCTGTTCGGCTTGAACGGCCCCGGCGGCCTGATCAACGCCGTGACCAAGAGGCCGACCACGACGCCCTTCGGCGAGGTCTACACCACGCTCGGCACCGACAACCACTTCGAGACCGGCCTCGACATCGGCGGCCCCTTGTCGCCCGACAGTCCCTGGGCCTACCGCATCACCATGAAGGGCCAGAAGTCCGATGGCCGAAGCTACGACTATTCCAAGGACGACCGCCTCTATGTCGCGCCGGTCCTGACCTACAGCCCGGATGCCGCCACCAGCCTGACGCTTCTCACCAACTACTCCCGGCGCAACGGCTCGCCGGCCCGCGGCATTCCCCACGGCGTGACGGGCTTCGACATCGACACCTTCCTGGGCGAGCCCGACTTCAACAAGTTCGACACCACCCAGGCGGACGCCGGCTACGAGTTCATGCACCGCTTCGACAACGGCGTCACCTTCCGCCAGAACGCCCGCTACTCGCACGCCGGCCTCGATTACCGGGAGGTCTACGGCGCCACCGCCGATCCCACCGCCGACCGCACCTCCTTCGCCGTCGACGGCAGCTCCAACCGCTTCGCCATCGACAACCAGCTGCAATACGACCACGACATCGGCGGCGCCGAGAACAAGCTTCTGGTCGGCACCGATTTCACCTATGACAACACCCGCGAGGACATCGTCTCCGGCACGGCCGGCCCGATCGACATCTACAACCCCGTCTATTGCGGCCTCTCCTGCATCACCACCGCCCCTTACGTGAACTGGCGCGTCAAGCAGAGCGCCCTCGGCGTCTATGCGCAGGACGAGCTGACGCTGTTCGACCGGCTGACGCTGACCGGCGGCCTCCGCTACGACTACGTCGACAGCACCGCCGACTATGTCGACAGCGGCACCAGCGACCACGGCACGGAAAACGCCCTGACCAAGCGGCTCGGCGCCAGCTACCTGTTGACGCCGGGGCTCTCCGCCTATGCCAACTATTCGGAGTCCTTCCAGCCGCTGGTGGCGCCCACCGCCAACGGCTACGCCGTCGACGGATCGCTGAAGGCCCAGGAAGGCACGCAATACGAGGTCGGCCTGAAATTCCAGCCGGAGGACTTCAAGGGCCTGTTCACGCTGGCCTTCTTCGACCTCACCCAGACCAACGTGCCCTCGTGGAACGACGCCCACACGGTGCAGCGGCAGATCGGCGAGGTGCGGGTGCGCGGCGTCGAGCTGGAAGGCAAGTTCGAGGTGTTCGACCGCGTCAACGCCACGCTCGCCTACTCCTATTGGGACGGCGAGATCACCAGCGACGGAAGCAGCGGCCTCGTCGGCAACACGCCCGAGCGCGTGCCCAGCCACCTTGCTTCCGTGTGGCTCGACTACACCATCCCCGGCAACGGCACCCTAGGCGACCTGACGCTGGGCGCCGGCGCTCGCTACGTCGGCTCGACCTGGGGCGACGCCGAGAACACCGTCAAGGTTGACTCCCACATCGTCTTCGATGCCATGGCCGCCTACAAGGTGACCGACAACGTCACCCTCCAGGTCAACGCCACCAACATCTTCGACGAAGAGTACGTCTCCACCACCTACTACGGCACCGACTACTACGGCGACGGCCGCGCCATTTTCGGCACGCTGAAATACACCTGGTAATGACTGGAGAGTTGGACGATCTTCTGGCCCGCGCCGAACCGGCGCTGGCCGGCTACCTCACGGGCAAGCTGCGCCTCGCCGCCCCGCCGGGCGGCGGGGCGGTCGCCTGCCGCGACCTGTTCACCGCCGAAGGTTTTGACAGCGCGCTCGCTCCGCTCCTGGCCCGCTACCCCGACAGCGACCGGCGTGCGGTGGCGTCGCTGTGGTCGCTCTACTATTTTTCAGCGCTCGCCATCGCCCCTGTCGTCCTGTGGCGGCGGCTCGGCCTTGTCCTGCCGCTGGCGCTCGGCGATCTCAGGATGATCGCCGCGCCCGACACGGGATTGCCGGAGGCCTTCGTGCTGCCGCATCGCGGACACGTCGCGCACGGCCTCAAGGCCAGTGACGCCCTGGGGACGATGATCGAGGATCACCTCCACCCGGCCATCGCCTTCCTGAGCGGTCATTGCCGGCTGTCGCCGCGCCTTCTCTGGTGCAACGCCGCCGGCTACATCGACTGGATCGCCAGGGAACTCGACCCCGGCGACGACGATGCCGGCGGGCTTCAGCTGTTCGGCAAATACAAGCTCGCCGACGGCAGCGACAACCCGCTGCACGGCTCGATCAAGCGCATTTCCGTCGGCGATAGCGTGCAGTCGCAGCGCAAGGTCTGCTGCCTGCGCTACATGCTGCCGGGCATCGGCGGCTGCGGCGAAACCTGCCCGCTGCCGCAGGGACGGAGCTGATTACCCACGCCTTATCAGCGCCAGCAGCAGCGGCGTGCCGATCAGCGCCGCCACCAGGCCGGCCGGCATCTCGTAGGGAAAGGCGAGGTTGCGGCCGGCCCAGTCGGCCAGCACCAGGATGCCGGCGCCTGCCAGCGCCCCACCGACGATCTGCGAACCGGCCCGCTTGAGCCCCAGCTCGCGGGCGATATGCGGCCCCATCAGCCCGGCGAAGCTGAGGGGACCTGCCGCCAGCGTCGCCGCGCCGGAGAGGATGCCGGCCACCAGGAACAGCAGCAGGCGGGCGCGGCCGAGGTGGATGCCGACGCCGGACGCCGTCTCGGTTCCGAGCGGCAGGATGTCGAGCCAGCGCCGCATGGCGAGCGCCGCGACGGCCAGACCGAGGCCGCTGCCGAGCACCGTGAGCGACAAGGGCAGATCGGCCGAATAGGTCGAGCCGCTCATCCAGCGCAACAGGATCATCGCCCGGGGATCGCCGTTGACGGCGATGACGCCGCAGATGGCGTCGACCAGCGCGCTCAGCGCCACGCCGGCCATCAGGAGGCGCTCCGGCTCGAAGCGCTTTCCGAAGCCCAGCGTGAAGATGGCGGCCAGCACGGCGAGCGAGCCGAGCGAAGCCGCCAGAAGCTGGAGCGGCAGCGTCGGCACGGCGGCGACGAACAGCAGCACGGTGACACCGACGGTCGCCCCGGCGCTGATGCCCAGCACTTCCGGGCTGGCGAGTTCGTTGCCGGTCAGCCGTTGCAGGATGACGCCGGCCACCGCCAGCATGGCCCCGGCCGAAAGCGCGGCGACGACGCGCGGCAGGCGCAGCGCCAGGATGTCGTCGAGCACGGGGAACGGCGGCAGGCTCCAGCCGCCGGTGAGCGGCGCCCGGCCGACGAACAGCGCGAGGGCCAGCAGCAGGAGGAAGCCGAGGGCGAGGACCACCCAGCGCCCCCTGTCCCAGCGCTCGACGCTCGCCGCCATCCTCTGCGGGCGGGCGGCCGGCAGCGGCCGGTGGCGCGCCTTCAGCCCGCCGAGCAGCGCCAGGAGAAGCGGCGCGCCGATGACGGCGGTGACGGCGCCGGTCGGCAGGAAGTCCTTCATGCCGCCGGCCATCCACTGCACCAGCCCGTCGGTGGCCGAGAGCAGGCCGGCGCCGAACACGCCCGACCAGAGCAGGATCGCCCCCGGTCGACGCGCGCCGGTGAGGCGGGCGATGGCCGGCGCGACGAGGCCGATGAAACCGATCACGCCCACCGTGCTGGTCACCAGCGCCGCCAGCACCACGGCGATGGCGACGGCCATGAAACGCAGGCGCGGCACGCGGGCGCCCAGCGACGACGCCGTCACGTCGCCCGCTTCCAGAAGCGTCAGTGGCCGCAGCATCAGCCCGGCGAGCACGGCGGCGACCAGGAGCTTCGGGGCGAGCGACAGCACCGGCTGCCAGCTCTGCTGCGACAGCGACCCGGCGCCCCAGATGAACAGGCCCGCCAGATAGCGGTCGTTCATCAGGATCAGGATGGCGGCCAGCGCGCCGCACCACAGCGACACGATGAGGCCGGCGAGGATCAGCACGAAGGGCGAGAAGTCGCGCCTTGCGCCGAGGCGCAGCACCACGGCCGCCGCGATGCCGCTGCCGATCAGCGCCACGACGTCGCGCCCGAGCCCCATCAGGGCCGGCGCGAACAGCATGGCGACGACCAGCGCCAGATTGGCGCCCGCCGACACGCCGAGCGTGGCGGGCGAGGCCAACGGATTTTTCAGGACGAACTGGAACAACGCGCCGGAGAGCCCCAGCGCGGCCCCGGCGAGAAGGGCCACCGCCAGCCTGGGCAAGGCCGAGTTCATCAGAAGGAGAGTGTCGACCGGCTCGGACGCGGCGAGAAGCGGCGCCATCGTGAGCCAGGCGAGCCATCCGGCCAGCGCCAGCAGAAGGGCGGCGAAGGGCGCCGGATGCCTGGATGGGAACGGCGGGAGAGAAACCGAAACGCTCATGTCACCCGCCTTGCATAATCGGCCATCTGGCCGGCGAAGCGCATCGCCTCGTTGACCATGCCGAACATCAGCGTGATCGGCAGAACGGCGAAGCGTCTCTCCCGCACGAAGGAGAGGCTCGACCAGATGGGACTGTCGCTCAGCGTCGGCAGCGCCTCGCGCGGCAGGGGTTCGAGCGCGATCAGATGCGCGCCGGGCGCGTCGATCTCGGTCAGCCGTTCGATGCCGATGGTGTCGAAGCCCCAGTATTGCCCGGCGCGAGGCCAGGCGTTGCGCATGCCGATGCGACCGAGCGTGTCGTCGAACAGGCCGGGCGCCGTGTAGATGCGAGCGTGCCGCGCGTCGAGAAAGCTGATCACCGCCACTGGCGGCGCGCCGGCTGCCCGCACCGCTTCGCGGCACGTATCGAAATGCCGGTCGGCGCGTTCGAGAAACGCTTCGGCCTCGGCGCGCCGTCCCAAATGGTCGCCGAGAAGCCGCGTTGCCGCCTCGGCCTTCGGCAGCACCGGCCCGCCGCTCGCGTCATAGATGGAGAGCCTGAGGACCGGCGCGATCGTCTCCAGCATCGGCTTGAGGCCGTCGAGGTAGGGCGTCGACAGGATCAGCGTCGGCGCCAGCGCCGTCAGCGCCTCCCGGTTGACCATCAGCGCGTCGCCGACATCGGCCACCGCCGGCGGCAGCGGCGGTTCCACCACCCACTTGCCCCAGTCGGCGACGCCGGCGATGCCGACCGGCGCCAGCCCCAGCGACAGAAGCGTCGAGGAGAGGCCGTAGTCGAGGCTGACGATCCTCGGCGCTTTGGCATCGGCGCGGGCGGGCAGCGTCCACAAGCTCGCGCCGGCCGCCGCCAGCAAGCTCCGTCGTGAAAGGGATCGCATGTCCAGCCTCATCAACCGACGTAAGCGAGCGGCATGTCGAGCTCGGGGTGGCGGGTGATGCCCATGCTCACGCCGTAGATCTCCTTGAGCAGCGCCCTATTCATGATGGTGTCCGACGCGGCGTCGATCAGCAGCCGGCCGCCCTTCAGCGCCAGGATGCGGTCGCAGAAGCGGGCGGCCATGTTGACGTCATGCAGCACGACGATCACCCCGAGGCCGCTGTCGTGGGCGAGCGCCCGGACCAGCGTCAGCACCTCCACCTGATGGGCGATGTCGAGGGCCGACGTCGGCTCGTCGAGCAGCAGGAAGCGGCTGTTCTGCGCCACCAGCATGGCCAGCCAGACGCGCTGGCGCTCGCCGCCCGACATGGTGCCGACGATCCGGCCAGAGAGCCCGTCGACGTGCGTCCGCGCCATGGCCTCCTCGACCGCCCGGGCGTCCTCCTCGCTGAACCGGCCGAGGGCGCCGTGCCAGGGATAGCGGCCGCAGGCGACCAGCTCGCGCACCGTCATCTGTCCGGTGTCGCCGCTGTGCTGCGGCAGATAGGCGACCTCCTTGGCGAAGGCGCGCGGGTCGATGGCAGCGACCGGCCTGCCGCCATAGGTCACTGATCCCCCGGACGGGGCGATCTGGTGGGCCAGCACCTTGACCAGCGTTGATTTGCCCGAGCCGTTGTGGCCGATCAGGCCGATCATCTCGCCCGGCGCGAAGGCGGCGGAGATATCCTGAAGAAGTGGGGTGCCCGCGATGGCGACGTCGAGTTTGGAGACGGAGAACACGCGCTTATCCCTTGACCATCGGTCGGCAACGCGCCGACCGCGGCCCGGCACGGCGGGCCACCCCCTCGCCAATCTCAAAGTTGATAAGGTGAGTCAAGTTTATTCGCCATGCGGCGCAAACATCAGAATGATCCTAAATTTGCCGCCGCGCAAAGCTCCTCATGCCCCCTCCCGGAACACCCTGAGCTGCGCCTCGAACGCCCGCCGGTAGGCGGGGCGGGCCTGGCCGCGCGCCACGTAGGCCGCGAGGGTCGGGAACTCGTCGAGGATGGGGGAGCCGAGGCGCATCAGCACCGACACCATCAGGAGGTCGCCGGCACTGAAGGCGCCGTCGAGCCAGTCGTCGTCGCCGAGCCGGGCCGAGAGCTGGGTGAGGCGAATGCGGATGCGGTCCTCGGTGAGCCGCAGGCGCGCCTCGCCCCAGGTCTCGCCGCGTTCGCTGAGCGCCGTCGTTTCCCGGTCGAGGATGGGCGGCTCCACCGTGTTGAGCGCGGCGAACATCCAGGCGATCGCCCGCGCCCGAGCGTTGGTCTCCCCGGGCAGCAGGCCCGGGTGACCCTCGGCGATATGAAGGATGATCGCCCCTGTTTCGAAGAGGGCGAGGTCGCCCTCCTCGTAGGTCGGGATCTGGCCGAAGGGGTGCAGCGCCAGGTGCGCCGGCTCCTTCATGGCCTTGAAGGACACGAGCCTGACCTCATAGGGCTGGCCCGTCTCCTCCCGCGCCCAGCGCACGCGCATGTCGCGCGCCAGGCCTCGGCCGCCATCGGGCGACCGCGCGAAGGCGGTAATCGTCGGGGTCATCTCGGCCTCCTCAGGCGCTGGCCGCTGCCCGTTCCAGCGTGGCGATGTCGATCTTCCGCATCGTCATCATGGCGTCGAACACCCGCTTGGTCCTGGCAACGTCCGAACCGGCCATCAGGTCGAGCAACACCCTTGGCGTGATCTGCCAGGAAAAGCCCCAGCGATCCTTGCACCAGCCGCACTCGCTCTCGGCGCCGCCGTTGCCGACGACGGCGTTCCAGTAGCGGTCCGTCTCCTCCTGGGTCTCGGTGACCACCATGAAGCTCACCGACTCGTTCGGCTTGAACACCGGGCCGCCGTTGAGGCCGACGAACTTCCGGCCGAGAACGGTGAACTCCACCGTCAACTCATTGCCCGCCTTGCCGCCGGGAAAGTCGCCGGGGGCGGCGTTGGCCTGGCCCACATGGCTGTCGGGAAAGGTCGCGGCATAGAACTCCGCCGCCTTGCGGGCCTCGCCATGGTCAAACCACAGGCACGTCACGAGATCGGTCATGATGGTTCCCTCCTCCTTGCGCCGCCCAGCGGGGTCGGCTCTTCCTCAGTTCGCCGTCAGTCGATGATGATGTCTTTCCCCTCCGCCTTGAGGCGCGCGAGACCGTCCCGCATCTCCTGCAACCGTTCGGCCGTGTGCCCCTGCCACTCCGTCACTTCGCCGACGATCCGAAGCGGCGCGCGCGAGCGGTAGGACTTGGTCGGGTTGCCGGGAAACTTCTTGTCGGTCAGGTTGGGATCGTCGACGAAGTCGCCCGTGGGCTCGACGATGTAGATCCGCTGCGGTCCGTCGCCCACCGCCAGCTCGGCGCCCCACATGGCAGCCTCCAGGGTCTGGCTGAAGTAGACCCAGGACAGCGGCTTCCCCGTGCCGAAGTTCGAGCCGAACCCGACGCTGATGAAGTCGCCGACGTTCAGCTGGGCGCGGGTTCCATGATAAAACGGGTCGGGTGTCGTCTTTTCAGTCACTGACAGGTCCTTTCGGCGGATGAATGGGTGCGGGCGGCCCAGTCGCTTCGCGTCATCTCGTATCGAACGTCGCCGTGCTCCGAGCCCGGAATGGGGTCGGGGAAGTCGATGAAGTCGGTGCGGGCGTACCTCATGCCGATCTTCTCCATCACGCGGCGCGAGCCGAGGTTGACCGCCATGGTAGACGCCACGATCCGCTCGTAGCCGCCGTGTTCGAACCCCCAGGCGACGAGCGCCCGCGCCCCTTCCGAGGCGAGGCCCATCCCCCAGTCCGACCGACGCAGGCGATAGCCGAGTTCGGCCAGCGTCTCGTCCTCCGGATAGAGGCAGAACCAGCCGACGAAGGCATCTCCGGCGATCCGCCGCGCCGTCCAGACATAGGGCTCGGTCCCCCTGGGCATCAGAAACGCCGCTCTCTCCGGATCGGTTGCAGCGTGATCGACGGCGCCGCCGTTCAGGAAGCGCATCACCTCCGCATCGAGCTCGAGGGCGATGAAGTCGGCGGCATCGCCCGGACGGCATGGCGCCAGCGTCAAGCGCGCGGTCCGCAGGATGGCCGCCGACGGCCTCACGGGGCAAACTCGCAATCGAACCAGATGCGGTGCGTGCCGTCGGGGTCGATGGCGATGCCGCCGGTACCGGTCAGGCCCTTGAAGTCGCCGGTGCCGCTGCCCACGACGATAGTGAAGAACTCGCTGGCCCTGTTCTGCCCGCTGGTGGAGGCCGAATGCAGGAAGTTGAAGCTGCCGGAGCGGCCGGCAACGCTGCCTTCGAAGCTTTCCATGGCGACATAGGAGCCGATGCCTTGGGCGGGGTCGAAAGCCGAGGTGAACAGCGTCGCCGACTGACCGCTGATCTCCCCCGCATAGGTCTTCGTCATCGTGGAGACGCCCACCGGCAAGGCCGTCGAGATCCGGGGAACCGCCTCCACGGACGCGGGTTTGAAATCGCTGACTTGGAATGTTCCATGGACTTTCATGAGCGCCTCCTTGCTTCCAGATGGCTACTGTAACCTATTAAAAGGTTACTGTGCGACCTGGCAAGATATATTCACGAAACGTTATGAAACACCGGGGCAGTTCGGCCCCTATCAGGCGCTCGTCGAGGTATGCGCCGGCTGGCTGGCCGGCACCCGGCCGAACAGCAGTTCGATGTAGCGCCTCAGATGGTCGACGCTGTCAGCCGCCACCTCGGCCCCACCCTTGGCCTTGGCCAGGATGAAGGCGCCCTGCAGGACCGCCTGCGTGTGGAGGGCCAGCGACTGGGCCGTCCACCCGGTCGCCACCATGCCCCGCTCGGCCATCGCCGCCTCGATGTCGGCCACCAGCGTCGCAGCGTGGCCGCTGATGCTGCGATCGCAGGCGTCGCGGATCTCCGGCGCCGTCTCGTAGGTTTCCTGCACCATGGTGCCGACGAGGCAGGTGAAGTCCGACACCCCGCCTTGCAGCAGGCTCTTGCGGAAGTCGACATAGGCGAGGACGCGGTCGAGCGGGTCGGCGTGCCGGTGATAGGCCGCCTCGGCAAACAGCGCCGAGGTGGTTTCCGACCAGTGGTCCGCCGCGGCGACGCCGAGCGCATCCTTGCTCCTGAAGTGGTGGAAGAAGGCGCCCTTGGTGACGCCGGCCGCCGCGCAGAGCTCGTCGACCGTCGACGCCGAATAGCCCTTGTGGCGGATCACCGACAGCGCGGCATCCAGGAGCTTCGAACGGGCATCCATCTTCGCGGCCAGCCTGAACATCGCCTCGCCTCCTAGCAGTCTACATACCAACTAGTCGGTATAGAAACAAGTGGAGATTTCCGATGAGGCCGGGCGATCGCGACGACCGCTTGTTCCCCGCCGACAAAATTGCATCAATGTGTAACGTGGACGGCGATTTCCATGAATTGCCACAGTTGTTTCGTCACTCATCGACCAAAGTCGACATAGGCTGGCGACACCCGCCACGACGGTGTGCGACTCCATCCAGACCGACAAGACGAAACGGACCATCGGCGATGAAAAGAACGCTTGGAATCATTCTGGCCGCCACCGCGGCGGCCGGCCTCTACTGGCGCGACGGCCTCGTCGCCGTCACCACGCCATACGTTTCCAGCGCGTTCGCAGCCGTGTCGGCCACCGCGACGCCCGTTGCCCCGAGCAACGGAAAGGCCGCCCCAGCCACCTCCGGCAATCGCCGTGGCGCCGCCCCGACGCGCGTCGCCACCGTGGCGGCAACGGCGGAGGACATGCCGATCGAGCGCCGCACCATCGGCGCCATCGCCTCGCCGGCCAACCTCACCGGGACCACCGAGACCTCGGGCCTCGTCACCGACATCCTGGTCGCCGACGGCGCCGACGTGAAGGCCGGCGACGTACTGGTCCGTCTCGACAGCCGCATCGCCGAGGCGACCGTCGAGAAGGACCGGGCGGCGCTCGCCCGCGACCAGGCGACGCTCGACCACGCCCGGGAAACCGCCGCCCGGCAGCAGAAGCTGCTCAGCAACGAGGCGGTATCTCAGCAGTCGCTGGAAGACGCCGACGCCGCCGTCAAGACCGCCGAGGCGACGGTGGCCGTCGACCAGGCGAGCCTGAAGTCCGACCTCGTCACCCTCGACCAGAAGACCATCCGCGCCCCGTTCGACGGCCGCCTCGGCGCTGTCGGCGTCGTGGAAGGCAGCCTCGTGCAGCCGGGCACGGCCATCGTCCGCCTGACCCGTCTCGACCCGCTCTATGCGAGCTTCGCACTGTCCGAAAGCGACGCCGCTCTGGTCCGGTCGGCGCGCGCCGCCGGCAAGCCGATCGAGGTGTCCGTCACCCCGCTCGGCGCCAACGACGCCTTCACCGGCACCGTCGATTTCGTCGACGACGCCGTCGACGCCGCATCCGGCACCTTCCTCGCCCGGGCGACGCTTCACGGCGTCGCCGACCGGCTGGTGCCGGGCCAGTCGATCGCCGTCGAGGCGGCCATCGGCTCGATGCCCGTCGTGGCGGTGCCGACCGTGGCCTTGCAGGCGACGCAGCAGGGCAGCATCGTCTATGTCGTCGGCGCCGATGGAACGGTGGCCGCGAAACCGGTGACGGTCGCGCTTTCCGTCGGCGACCGCTCCGGCCTGTCCTCGGGCATAAACGCCGGAGACCGGGTGGTGGTGGAAGGACAGGTGCGCCTTGCCGATGGCATGAAGGTGATCGACACCTCGGCCGACGCCGCCAACGGCAAGCCCGGCGCCGGCAAGCCGACCAGCACGGCGGAGGCGCAATGATGAGCCTCCCGGCCCTGTTCATCCGACGGCCGGTGGCCGCCATCCTCCTGGCGCTCGGCCTGTCGCTCGCCGGCTTCTTCGCCTATCGCCTCTTGCCGGTGGCCGCCCTGCCGCGCGTCGATTTCCCGACGATCACCGTCTCGGCCCAGCTCTCCGGCGCCTCGCCGGAAACCATGGCGACGGCGGTGGCGACGCCGCGGATCAAGCAGTTCCAGACGATTTACGGCATCGACACCATCTCGGCCCGGTCGTCGCTCGGCTCCACCTCCATCACCCTGCAATTCGAGCTCACGCGCGACATCGACAGCGCCGCCGCCGACGTGCAGTCGGCCATCGACGTCGCCCGCCGCCGCCTGCCCGACAACATGACCTCCGACCCGAGCTACCGGAAGGTCAACCCGGCCGACATGCCGATCCTGCTGTTGTCGATCACCTCGCCGACGGTGCCGCTCACCGAGATCGACTCGCTGGCCCAAAACGTGCTGTCGCCAGCCATCTCCACCATCAGCGGCGTCGCCCAGGCGCAGATCTTCGGCTCGCAGAAATACGCCGTCCGCGTCGAGGCCGACCCCGACCGCCTCGCCGCCCGCGGCATCGGCCTCGACCAGCTCGCCACCGCCATCGCCAACGCCAACAACCAGTCACCGGTCGGCAGCATGGACAATGCCGCGCAGACCATCACGCTCGACGCACCGACCCAGCTGACCTCGGCCGATGGCTTTCGCACGCTGATCGTCGCGTCCAGCTCCGCCGGCCCGGTGCGCCTCGGCGACGTCTCCACCGTCATCGACAGCGTCGAAAACCGCAACTCCGCCAGCTGGTACGACGGCACGCGCGCCATCACGCTGGCCGTCCAGCGCCAGCCCGACGCCAACACCGTCGAGGTGGTCGACGCCATCAAGGCGGCGCTGCCGGCCATCACCGCCCAGCTGCCGGCCTCGGTCAGCGTGTCGCTGATGAACGACAACTCCGCGCCGATCCGCGCCGCCGTCGCCGACGTGCAGTTCACGCTGCTGCTCACCATCGGTCTCGTCATCCTGGTGATCTACCTGTTCCTCGGCAAGCTTCTGACCACCGCCATCCCGGCCATCGCCGTGCCGCTGTCCATCCTGATCGCCTTCGGGGCGATGTACGTGCTCGGCTATTCCATCGACAACATGTCGCTGCTCGCCCTGACGCTGTCGGTCGGCCTCGTGGTCGACGACGCCATCGTCATGCTGGAGAACATCGTCCACCACATCGAAAAGGGCGAGAAGCCGATGGCCGCCGCCTTCAAGGGCGCCGCCGAGGTCACCTCCACCATCATTTCCATGTCGCTGTCGCTGATCGCCGTCTTCCTGCCCATCCTCCTGATGGGCGGCGTGGTCGGCCGCCTGTTCACCGAATTCGGCATGGTGGTGTCGCTGGCCATCACCGCCTCGGCGCTGGTCTCCCTCACCGTGACGCCGACGCTGGCCGCCCGCCTGCCGGCCGGCATCGGCAAGCCGCCGGCCCGCTACAGCCTCGCCGGCCTGTTCGACGCCGGCTTCGCGCGGGTGCTCGCCGGCTATTCGAAAAGCGTCGGCTGGACGCTCGGCCACCCGCTGCCCGTGGCGCTGGTCTTCCTCGCCACCTTCGCCGGTTCCGCCTGGCTGTTTGCCGACCTGCCCAAGAGCTTCCTGCCGCAGGAGGACATCGGCCAGCTCTCCATCTCCACCCAGGCCCGGCAGGACATCTCCTATGACGCCATGGCCAAGCTGCAGAGGCAGGCGGCCGACGTCGTCGCCCGCGATCCGGCCGTCGCTCACGTCAACGCCCAGGTCGGCACCTCGCAGCTCAACTCCGGCAACATGAACGTGCAGCTGAAGCCGCGTGACGAGCGCGATGCCATGGATGCGGTGGTCGGCCGGCTGCGCCAGTCGCTCGGCCGCGTCGTCGGCCTCCAGAGCTTCGTCACCCCCTCGCAGAGCCTGCGCCTCGGCGGCCGCTCCAGCCAGAGCCAGTACCAGCTCGTCGTGCAGTCGCTCGACGCCACCGAGCTCGGCGACTGGGCCGAACGGCTGCGCGGGGCCATGGCAGCGGAGCCCGGCACCTTCACCGACGTCGCCACCGACTTGCAGAACAACGCGTTGCAGGCCCGCATCGTCATCGACCGCGATCGGGCGGAAAGCCTCGGCATCAACGCCGCCACCCTGCGCAAGACGCTGGGCGAGGGCTTCGGCGAGCAGTCGGTCGCCGACATCCAGTCGACCGGCGACAGCTATTCGGTGATCCTAGAATACGATCCCAACCTCGCCTGGAGCAACGACCGCCTGTCGGAGCTGCGCGTCCGCTCCTCCACCACCGGCGCGCTGGTGCCGCTCACCGCCTTCGCCTCGGTGGAACGGAAGGCCGGCCCCGTCACCGTCAACCAGACGGGGCAGCTCACCTCGATCACCGTCTCCTTCAACCTGCCGCAGGGCGTCTCGCTCGGCACCGCCACCACCCGCATCGAAACCCTCAAGCAGGAGATCGGCCTGCCGTCGACCGTGTTCACCTCGTTTGCCGGCACGGCGCAGGTATTCGCCGACTCGACGGCCAACACGCCGCTTTTGATCCTCGCCGCCATCCTCACCATCTACGTCGTGCTCGGCGTGCTCTACGAGAGCTTCATCCACCCGCTGACCATCCTGTCGGGCCTGCCGTCGGCCGCCCTCGGCGCGCTCCTTGCCCTCAAGCTCACCGGCATGGACCTCTCGATCATCGCGCTGATCGGCATCCTGATGCTGATCGGCATCGTCAAGAAGAACGCCATCATGATGGTCGACGTGGCGCTTCAGCTGATGCGCGAGGATGGCGCCAAGGCCAGGGACGCCATCCACGAGGCGGCGACCCGGCGCTTCCGCCCGATCATGATGACCACCTTCTGCGCCCTGCTCGGCACGCTGCCCATCGCCATCGGCCACGGCGCCAGCGCCGAACTGCGCCAGCCGCTCGGCGTTGCCGTCGTCGGCGGCCTCGTGGTCAGTCAGTTCCTCACCCTCTACATCACCCCGGTGATCTTCATCGGCTGCGAGAAGCTGAGGGCGATGGCCGCGAGGCGGAGGCAGGCGCCGGCCGCGGCGGCGCCCGCCGAGTAGCCGCCCCTCAGTCCTTCGCCGGCCGCATCGACTCTTCCCAGATCGGCGGCGCCGACAGCACGAGGTCCCGGAGGTTGGCCACCTTGGCGGCGCCGGGCACCTCGCTGTCGCCACGGATCACGGCCTTGGAGAAGGCGACGATGCGGTCCTGCAGGTGAGCGACGTTTTCAGGGCCGTACGCGCCTTCGGCGTGCGGGCCGCGCACCACGACGATCTCCTTCAGCCCGGTTGCCCGGTCGTAGACGTCGAGCGCGCCTTCGAGGCCTCCGGCCATGTCCCAGAGGCCACGGCCCAGGAACACCGCCGGCCACTGCGGGATGCTGCCGAGGATCTCGCCGGTGGGAACGTAGGCGATGCGGTACTCGCTGCGCAGCGCCCCTTCGATCAGCACGCGCGGCGTAT
>JAUVXG010000060.1 GCA_030603685.1 Pleomorphomonas sp. | reverse complement strand
GGAAGGCGTTGAACGGCGAAATGCAGGGGCCGAGATCGCGCAGGCCCAGCGCCCGGCAGGCGACGGCGAAGGCGAAGTTGCCGAAATTCTGGTGGAAGACGAGGCCATTGTACTCGGGCCGCGGCTCGCACAGCATCGGATAGCGGTTCTCGCGCGACCAATCGAAATTGCCGGCGTCGACGATGATGCCGCCGAGCGAGTTTCCGTGTCCGGCCAGGAACTTGGTCAGCGAGTGGACGACGATGTCGGCGCCATGTTCGATCGGGCGGCAGAGATAGGGCGTCGCCAGCGTGTTGTCGACGATCAGCGGCACGCCGGCCCGCTTGGCCACGTGAGCAACGGCGGCGATGTCGGTGACGATGCCGCCGGGGTTGGCGATCGATTCGATGAAGATCGCCTTGGTGCGCGGCGTCACCGCCTTTTCGAAGGACGAGGGATCGGCCGGGTCGGCCCAGACGACGTTCCAGCCGAAATTCTTGAAGGCGTTGGCGAACTGGTTGATCGAGCCGCCGTAGAGTTTCCTGGAGGCTATGAACTCGTCGCCGGGCTGCAGCAGCGTGTGGAAGACGAGGAGCTGGGCGGCATGGCCGGAGGCGACGGCGAGCGCCGCGACGCCACCCTCGAGTGCGGCGACGCGCTCTTCGAGCACCGCCTGCGTCGGGTTGGTGAGGCGGCCGTAGATGTTGCCGAAGGCTTCGAGGCCGAACAGCTTGGCCGCCTGATCGACATCCTCGAAGACGTAGGAGGCCGTCTGGTAAATGGGGGTGATGCGGGCGCCGGTGGTCGGGTCCGGAGCGGCGCCGGCATGGATGGCAAGCGTCGAGAATCCGGGGGTCTGTTCGGTCATCTGTCTCTCCCTCATCGCCTCTTGGAGTCCCTCGCCGTGGCGAACGTTCGGCTCGGCACGCAATGCTGCGGGTCGGGGGTCCATCGGCCGGCATTTGGGGCGACACCCTAATCCCTCGAATGGCGACGAGACAAGGGCGGCGTCAGCTTCGACGCAGGCTTGTCGAGAACCGCTTGGCCGCAAGCATCGCCACGCCGAGGAGCGCGCAAAGGAGAGCGCCGATCAGAGAGGGATGGGGGCGCCCGATCATGGCGGCGAAGAAGACGAGAGGTGGCACCTCGGTCTTGACGCGCTTGGCGCCGCTTTCTACCGCCGTCGCATCTCCCAGCCAGAAGCGTTCCAGGAAATAGAGCCTGGCGTCTCCGATCGGTTGTCCCCCGATTTCGGCTCCCAGAAGGCGCCGTTCGCCGTCCAATCCTTCGCCGAAGGCGCAGCGAAGCCGGCCGGGGCGGCCGCCGGCGTCATCGATCTTCCAGTAGCCGATCTCGACCACGTCGAAGAGTCCGCTTGAACGCTTGAGGCCATCGACGACAAGATCACCTCGTTCCTCAAGAGCGGGCAGGGCGTTCAGGCAGGCGCGAGCGTCGCGATAGCCGTTTGCCAGCCACCACGCTTCGGTCGCGACGACCGCTCCAATGGCGGCGGCCGCGACGATCTTGAGAAGGCGGGACGGCCGCACGTCAGCCCTTCAGCTTGCGGGCCACGTCACGGGCGAAATAGGTGAGTATGCCGTCGGCGCCGGCGCGCTTGAAGGCGACCAGGCTTTCCATCATCGCCCGCTCGCCGTCCAGCCAGCCGTTGCGCGTGGCGGCCATGATCATCGCGTACTCGCCGCTCACCTGATAGGCGAAGGTCGGTACCTGGAACTCGTCCTTGAGGCGCCGGAGAATGTCGAGATAGGGCATCCCCGGCTTGACCATGATCATGTCGGCGCCCTCGGCGAGGTCGAGTTCGGCCTCCTGGATCGCCTCGTCTGAGTTGCCGGGATCCATCTGGTAGGTGCGTTTGTCGCCGCGCAGGGTCTTGCTGGTGCCGATGGCGTCGCGGAACGGGCCGTAGAAGGCGGACGCGTATTTGGCCGAGTAGGCCATGATCTGCACGTGCTCGAAACCGGCGTCGTCGAGCGCCGAGCGGATGGCGCCGACGCGGCCGTCCATCATGTCGGAAGGGCCGATGATGTCGGCGCCGGCCCGGGCCTGGTTGAGCGCCTGCTCGCAGAGCACGGCCACCGTCTCGTCGTTGAGGATGACGTCGCCTTCGAGAAGGCCGTCGTGGCCGTGGCTGGTGTAGGGATCGAGGGCCACGTCGGTCATCAGCCCGATGTCCGGAACGGCCGTCTTGATGGCCCGGAGCGCGCGGCAGATGAGGTTGTCCGGCGACAGCGCCTCACTGCCGTTCTCGTCGCGCTTCACGGGATCGGTATAGGGAAAGAGGGCGATGGCCGGAATGCCGAGGGCGGCGGCCTCGGCGGCGTCGCGCACCGCCTCGTCGACCGATAGTCGCTCGACACCGGGCATGGAGGCGATGGGCGTGCGCACGCCGACGCCGTCGATGACGAAGATCGGCCAGATCAGGTCGTCGACCGTGATGCCGTTCTCGCGCACGAGGCGGCGCGACCAGTCGGTCTGGCGCAGGCGGCGCATGCGGCGTCCGTTCAGAATGGAACGCATGTCGGGCGCGGCGGCGCCTTTGGAGAAAGAATTGTTCGCGGTCATTATGGGAGGTCCTGCCTGCGGAAAGCGGTGCCGCTTTAGCACGGCTCAGCCTGTGGCTCTATACGCGGGTCGCGATTTGATCGATACTCCGGCGCAAAATTGAGGCAGCCGGGCAGACTGAAAGGATCATCGGATGAGCGGCAACGGCGACACGCGGCAGTCCGAGGGGCTCGAAACCAGCCTGTGGAGCAGGTTCGACGCTCGCCTGACGCTGGTGATCTACGTCCGCTTCCTTTCGACGGTGTTCCTGGTCGCCGGCCTTTTGCGCTGGGCGACGATTCTCGGTTTCGGCGTTCCGAGCGGCAATTTCCTGACGCTATCCTCGCCGGTCATCGTGGCGACGCTGTTCTTTGCCGTTGCCGATCTCGTGGCGGCGGTCGGCCTCTGGCTGCTCGCATCGTGGGGCACGGTGGTGTGGATGATCAGCGCGCTGACCGAGACCGCTCTTTACGGTGCCTACAATCCTCAGTTCGGCCGCAACTATCCGCTGATGATCTTCCACATCGGCACCGTGATGCTCTACGCGGTGCTCTCGGCTTATTACGAACGGACGCGCGATCGTTTGTGAGGGTCAACAAAGAGTTATTACGTAAAATTTGGCAATTCGTCTCAACCGCCTTTTCCGGGCGGAGTCGGATTGATGAAAACTAGGTCGAATTTTGCGGAATCTAGCTGAAATTCCTGGGTTGGCTTACCTTTTGGGGTCGTAAAGTACTGCTTTACCAAAGCGAAGACTCGGGTGGGTTTGGAATCGCGTTAAACTTATATTCAGCTTGCCCCTTAAGCCGATTTTCAAAGCTCTCGGCTACTGTCGTGATCAAGGCGGACAAAGAGCCGCATCCAAAAAGTACGACAGAGAGGCATTCCACCATGGCCAACGCCAAGCGCGCCTACGACCTTTACGCCAACGAGCCCGAAGAAGAGCAGGGCCTCCAGCCGCTTTATCTCGAGGCGCTCCGCCTCGTCGAGCGTCTTCACCGCCGTCTGCTGGACGTCATCAAGGACGAGTTCGACCGTTCCGGTCGCACCGACGTCAACGCCGTCCAGGCGCTCCTTCTGTTCAACATCGGCGATAGCGAACTGACGGCCGGCGAGCTCCGGACCCGTGGCTACTATCTCGGCTCCAATGTGTCCTACAATCTCAAGAAGCTGGTTGAGATGGGATACATTCATCATCAGCGTTCGCGCATGGACCGTCGCTCGGTTCGCGTCAAGCTGACGGACAAGGGCCAGGCCATCGCCGATATCGTCGGCAAGCTCTACAATCGTCACATCATCTCGATCGAGACGGTCGGCGGCATCAACCGCGACGACTTCAAGGTGCTCAACAAGTCGCTGCAGCGCCTGGAGCGCTTCTGGACCGACCAGATCCTCTACCGGCTGTAAGGCTGCAGGGCGTTCTTCGGAACGTTCAAGGCGATCCCTTTCGCACACGTCTCTGCCACAAAGCGGCTGCCGTTACCCACGGCGGCCGCTTTTCTTCTGCAACGACGGGCCATCGCTTCTCGCCATCGTTACGAAGAACCAAGTCGACATTCGGTATAATATCGCGTGTTCCTCTGTCAAAACTGACAGTGACATTTTCCAAAAGTGAGTATTGGCGCCTCAAAAGGAATAGGGTGAACGCCGATACAGCGCTTTTTCTGCTGCGTTAACCATTTTTTAATAAGTTGCTGTCAGATGTTAAGTGTATCGAGCATGTCGGTTGGAATGCTTCCTCCCCTTTCCTCAGACCGGATGCATCGAACGTCTCAACTCCTCCCGAGACGCGCAACTTGGCCCTGAGCGCCCTCCCTGCGCTCAGGGTCTTTTCTCGTCCGTCCGTTGCCATGCCGTCCGATCGGATCTGGCCTGCATGCAAGGAGGGAGTTCGCAGTCCTCGATTTTGCCATGAATTGCCGATAAACGGCGAGCCATTGGAGCTGTCTTGCGAATCCTTCGTCGGCTGCTCATTTGTGCGGGAATCTTCCGGAAAGGCTCCGTTAACCAAGGCCCTCGTCCACTGGCACTGGTTTCGGGGTCTTGTTCGATTTTCCGGTGTCCGAACGGTTCAATCTGGAGTGCGGTCGTGAAGGGATCATTTTTGTCGATGGCGGCAAGCCGCCGCGGGGTGCTCAAGGCTGGCATCGCCGGAATGACGGCGCTGGCGGCTTCCGCCTCGAAGGCCCAGACGCTGCTGGCCCAGACGGAATGGACCGAAGGCTTCGACGTTTCCGCTCCCACCGACATGACAGCACAGCCGACGCGCCCGTCGATTTCGGGGCAGTCGGGCTTCTACACCGAACAGGCGATTTCCCAGTATTCATCGATCGCCGCGCAGGGCGGGTGGCCCCAGGTTCCGGCAGCCGGCAAGCTTCGTCTGGGCATGGAGAACCCTGTGGTCGGCGTGTTGCGCCAGCGGCTGATGATCACCGGCGATCTCGATCAGAGCGCCGGTATCTCCACGGCCTACGACACTTTTGTCGACGGAGCCGTTCGCCGCTTCCAGGAGCGTCACGGCATCATTGCCAACGGCGTCGTCGACGATGCAACGCTGCGCCAGCTCAATGTTCCGGTCGAAACGCGCATTCAGCAGCTTCAGCTCAATCTCGTTCGCCTTCAGACGCTGCCCACGCCGCTCGGAGGCAGCAGTGACCGTTACGTCATGGTCAACGTCCCGGGCGCCGAGATCGAGACCGTCGATGGCGACATCGTCCATTCGCGCCATAGGGGCGTGGTCGGCAAGATCGACCGGCAGACGCCGCTGCTCAACACCAAGATCACCATCATCCGCTTCTTCCCCTACTGGACGGTCCCGAAGAGCATCATCCTCAAGGATCTGATCCCGCAGATGCAGAAGGACCCGGCCTATCTTGACCGGCAGAAGATCCACGTGTTCGACCCGCGGTCGGGCACCGAGGTGTCCTGGCAGACGATCGACTGGAGGACCGACCAGGCGGTCAACTACATGTTCCGCCAGGAGCCCGGCGATCTCAACTCCATGGGAACGGTGAAGATCGACTTCCCGTCGCCGGAAGGCGTCTACATGCACGACACGCCGAGCAAGGGCCTGTTCGGCGGCAACGATCGCTTCCATTCCTCGGGTTGCGTCCGCGTTCAGAACGTTCGCGAGTATGTCTACTGGATCCTGAAGAACACCCCGGAATGGCCGAAGGATCGCATCACCGAGGCCCTGACGTCGGGCGAGCGCATCGATGCGCCGGTGGCCGATCCCGTCCCGCTCTACTTCCAGTACATCACCGCCTGGGCGACGCCGAACAATACCGTCGAGTTCCGTGACGACATCTATCAGCGCGATGGTCTCGGCGTTCCGATGTCGCCCGAGGCGCAGAGCCAGGCCCAGGCCGGCTGATTTCACAGGCGCTTCGTGTTAGTTTGGGCCCGTCCGGATTTTCCGGGCGGGCTCTGTTTTGTGGTGCCGCATGGCTGGAAGCGTTGAAGAGCGGGAAGTCTATTTCGAGTTTGTCGCCCTCGGCAACGCCGTGCGCGTCTCCGCCATTTGCTCCGTTACCGGCGTGGAAGTGCAGGTGATCGGGCCGGCCGGCGCCGCTCGTCACGATCTGGAGCGTCTGGCGTTGCGCAAGCTCGTCAAGCGGCTCGCCGAGACAAACGCGCCGCCCCTTGCCACCGGCCCCCGCGGGGGAGGCTTCACCGTCTAGATGCGCCCTGAGCTTTCCCAGTCGCGTGCCTTTCTCGGACATCTTGCCGAGGAAGCGCAGGTGGAGCCGATCCTGTTCGGAACTGCTGTTCTTGAGCTTCTCGGTATCGGCGGTTTTCAGGCCTCGGATCTGGACGTCATCGTCTCCGTCGAGGCCGCCGAAGTTCTGGCGGCGGTGGCCGGCGTCGAGCCGGACGGGGAGGGTGGCAACGACAGGTTCCGTTCCCGCGTGCATTTCCATCTCGAAGGCGCTCCCCTTGTCATCGACGTGATGGCGGCGATGAACATTGGCTCCTCGGATGGCTGGACCCTCTATGAAGTGGAGGAGATGATCGAGATCATTGCGAATGGACGGCGGGTCCGAGCGGCCTCGCTGGCCGATCTCCGGCGATTCTACTCACTGGCCGGGCGACCGAAGGATCTCGCGAAGATTGCCGCGATCGATGCCATGCCGACGTGAGACGATCGCATATTCGATTTAGGCTGGGCTGCCGGCCGCCTGATGGCCAGCCTTCCGGTTGCTGGCACCCCCCCGCCCATGATAAGCGACGCCCGTCACGGGCGCGCGTGGCGCCGGGGCATTTCGTCCCGGTCAGTCCGGCCCAAGAAACGTCCCTTGACGGAACGGAAACCCAAATGTCCAACACGACCAGCGCAGAGCTTGCCAACTTTTTCCATCGCTCCCTCGCCGAGGCCGATCCTGCGATCGCCTCCGCCGTGGCGAAGGAGCTCGGTCGTCAGCAGCATGAAATCGAACTGATCGCTTCGGAGAACATCGTCTCCAAGGCGGTTCTCGAGGCGCAGGGTTCCGTTCTGACCAACAAGTATGCCGAGGGTTACCCAGGTAAACGCTATTATGGCGGTTGCCAGTACGTCGACATCGCCGAGAACCTGGCCATCGAGCGCGCCAACGCGCTGTTCGGCAGCACGTTCGCCAATGTGCAGCCGAACTCCGGCAGCCAGGCCAACCAGGCGGTGTTCCTTGCGCTTGCCAAGCCGGGCGACACGGTGCTCGGCCTCGACCTCGCCTCGGGCGGACACCTGACGCACGGCGCTCGGCCCAACATGTCGGGCAAGTGGTTCAACGCGATCACCTATGGTGTCCGCGCCCAGGATCACCGCATCGACATGGACCAGCTCGCCGCGCTGGCCAAGGAGCACAAGCCGAAGATCATCATCGCCGGCGGCTCGGCCTATAGCCGCGTCTGGGACTTCGCCGCCTTCCGCGCCATCGCCGACGAGGTGGGCGCCTACCTGATGGTCGACATGGCGCACTTCGCGGGCCTCGTGGCGGCGGGCGAGCATCCCTCGCCGTTCCCGCATGCCCATGTCGTCACCACCACCACCCACAAGACGCTTCGCGGCCCGCGCGGCGGCATGGTGCTGACCAATGACGAGGACATCGCCAAGAAGATCAACTCGGCGGTGTTCCCCGGTCTGCAGGGCGGCCCGCTGATGCATGTCATCGCCGGCAAAGCGGTGGCGCTGCTCGAGGCGGCCCAGCCGGCCTACAAGGCCTACATCAAGGCTGTGGTCGAGAATGCCCGCGTGCTCTCCGACGAGCTGAAGCGTGGCGGCGTCGACATCGTCTCCGGCGGCACCGACAACCACCTCATGCTGGTCGACCTTCGTCCGAAGGGGCTCACCGGCAAGGTCGTGGAAGCGGCTCTCGGCCGCGCCGATATCACCTGCAACAAGAACGGCGTGCCGTTCGATCCGGAGAAGCCGACGATCACCTCGGGTATCCGCCTCGGCTCGCCGGCCGCCACCTCGCGTGGCTTCGGCGCCGGTGAGTTCAAGGAGATCGCCAATCTCATCCTGCAGGTGCTCGATGGCCTGAAGGTCAACGGCGAGGACAAGAACGACGGTGTCGAGGCGGCGGTGAAGTTGCGCGTCAAGGCGCTGACGGATGCCTTCCCGATCTACGGCTGATTTCGGTCCTCAGCAATAAAGAGCCGCCGCGTGGGGATGCCCTCGCGGCGGCTTCGTTTTGGATCGCGCTCGGACCGAGAACGATCAGGCGACGTCCCGGTCGCTCTTGTCGAGGCGATGCAGGAACTCGATGCTGCTGACGGCCTGCTCGACGCTGCTCCGATGGCTGGCGACGATCGACGAGAGGCCGGCGATCGACCGCTCGAAGTGGCCGCTCTGGGCGAAGATTTCTTCCACGGTGCCGACGATCTGCTTGTTGCGCTCGCCTTCTTCGGAAAACTCCTGCTTGGTGGCTTCGATGATGACGCCGAGCTCCCGAAGCGATTCCTCGATGTTGGCGATGGCGGTCTGCGTGTGACCGAGCGTCGACTTGGTGTCGTTGGCGAGCTTCTTCACTTCGCCGGCCACCACGCCAAAGCCGCGGCCCGCCTCGCCGGCACGCGCCGCCTCGATGGTCGCATTGAGAGCAAGCAGGTTGGTCTGGCCGGTAATGTTGTCGATGACCGCGACGACCTGGCGCAACGCGGAGAGCGCGTCATTGAGGCCGCCGAAGCGTGCGGCCAGCGCCTCCGTGTTGGAGGGCTTGTCGCTCTGCTCCGGGCGAGAACCGACCATGGCGGCCCGGATGCCGGACATGATCTCGCCGACATCGGAAATCTCCGAAAGGGTGCCCTCGATTTTCGACGACATTTCGAGATAGTCGGAGATCTTGTCGATGACGCCGGTTCTCAGGCGGTTGAGGATTTCGACGCGCTTCAGTCGGTTGCGTGTGAAGTAATTGACGAAGCTGGCGTAGTGGATGGCGAAGTTGTCGAGATAGTCGTCGGCAAAGTCCGTCTGGACGTTCGCGAAGAAGACGATCGCCGACAGCGTCTGGTTGATGTTGATGCCGAACAACTCGCCGTAAGTCGAGAAACCTGCCACTGGCGCCGGCCAGATGCCGCCGGTCCGCGACAGCGCCTGGGCGTTGGACAGACGGCGCAGGATGCAGTCGTTCATGAGAACGCCGACCGGCTTCGGCTTGCCGCGCAGGTAGCGCTCGACGTCGGCGCGGGTTTGTTCGAGGAAGTCGGTCTGTTCGAGCAGCGTCAGTTCGTCGCCGGGGCCGATGTCGCAATAGAAGTAGAACACTTCCTTTTCGAGATCGATTTTCGCCACCGAACGGACGAACAGCTCCTTGCCCAGCTCGACGCCGAACGCCTTGCCCTTGAGAGCCGCTTCAAGGTTGGCCGGCTCGACTTTCAGGGCGGTCGACAGAGCCTGAACCAGCGAGATCACCTTGCCGCTCTTGTCGTCGATGACAGCACTCACAGAGCGGCGGTCGGTATCGGCTTCGACGACGACGAAACTCGGTCCGATCTTCCGGAAGTTCTGGCTCTTCATGACGCCGTAACGTTGCCCCGGCGCCATCTTGACGAAGGCAACGATGGCGTGGTCCTTCACGATCTGCCGGCCATCGAACAGCAGCGTTTCGGTAAAGGTCAGGGCATCGCCAGCGGAGCCGCCGACGAACAGGCAGGGGAAGCGCCCGGATTCGTAGACCGCCTCCATGAAGTAGCTTTCCGACATGGAAAGCCCGTCGACGAAGGTCAGCGCGAAAGTCGTCTTGGCGTCGAGGTGCATGGCCGGCTTCACGGCATTCAGCGCCGAGACGATCTTGGAGATCCGGGTCCCGTGCGACATCGACGATTTTCCGGCCCGCAGATCCTGCGAGGAGAGCGGCACCGAAAAGACCTCGGCCTTCTCGATCAAGGCCGGCGAGAAGACCTGCAAGACAACGTTCTGCCAACTGCCGTCCGTCTCGCAGTAAAGCTTTTCTCCGCCTTTGGCACAGAGCTCACCGGCGGTTGTGGTCGCCACCACCTCGGCGGTGCGGGCGAGCGACTTGATTTTGCGGGTCACGCTGGCGAAGTCCACCTTCGGCGAGACGAAAGCGAGCACCAGGCTGGCCGGATCGCCGTCGAACTGGAAGTCGCTCGGGCCGATGCCGGACAGCGAGGCATCCGTTCGCAATATCCTGAGGGGCTCCGTCACCGACGCGGATGAGCCGGACAGTTCTTGCTCAGCCGCGCCATCAGGTGTCGTGATGGTGCCGTCTTGTGGCGGTCTGCTTGTCCGCTTCGACAGTATCTTGTCGAATAGTTTCATTCCATCCTCCAGAATTCAGCGTCCGCCCGTTTCTCTCCTTTCGCATTTTTACGCAGTAACCGTTAATGGTGCATTATTCAGAATGTTTAGTATCGAGCTTGGATAGTTTTTCTGGCAAAGGCGAGCCAAGAAGTGGTTTTTCCGCATGGCGATATATTTGGCGTTCGATCAGTTCGCTTGTTGCGATCGGGCGAGCGTGTTCTGGTATTCGTCATATTGTCGTACTTATTTTCGGGAGGGGCCTCGAACCCTCCGACTCGAGGGTCTGTGGCCTTGTTTTCCGATCGGCTGGTTTCCGCGCATACCCGTTGCCGTGTCCTGCCCCCGGCGACTGGATTGGCAGGACCTTTCACCCCAAGCCATCCAACGCGGCCATTTGCCTGTGACACCATCGGCTTTGGCGTTTACTCAGGGCCCCGCGCCGTGCCACTGCAGATATCGGGAGCCGGGCCACCTGGGCCGAGCGCCGGCGTCGACCATCGGACGGGGGATTGATGACACACTTGCCTAGGAGCGGAAGCAGGCTGGCCTGCTATCTCATCAATCTTGAGCGCGCGGTGGATCGACGGGCCCTCATGGCCGACCGGCTGAAGGCGGCTGGGCTGGAGCATGAGGTCGTCAGCGCGGTGGATGGAAAGCGTCTTCAGTTTCCCATTCCCGAGTTCCGCGAGCTTTCCTTCAAGCTCCTGCATGGCCGGCGGATCATTCCGGCCGAAGTGGGCTGTTACCTCAGCCACATTGAATGCGCGAAACAGTTTCTGCAATCGGACGCCGACTACGCGTTGATCCTCGAAGATGACGTCAGCTTCGCGGATGATTTCGTCGAAGCCATCGATCTCGCCTGTGTCCAGGGGCGGCATTGGGACGTCCTGCGCTTGACGACCGTCAATCGAGAAGGCGGCGTCAAGTTCAAGCCTCTTTCCGCGACGCGATCGCTCGCGGTGGCGCTGACGCGAAAGAAGGGGGCCGGAGCCTATGTCGTCAACCGTCGGGCTGCGGCCTGGATGGTCGAGAAACTGGTGCCCATGCGGCTGTCCTACGACATCGCCTTCGATCTCGAGTATCTGAGCGGGCTCAAGGCCTGTTTCGTCCTCCCCCAGCCGGCCAGTCAGCTGACCGAGATGGAAACGCAGATCCAGATCAACATCAACTCGTACAAGCTGCCCCGCTACAGGTACTTTACGGTGCTGCCCTATCGCGCTTTTCTAGAAACGGCGAGGGTTCTGGTACGGGGCTTCAACCTCGGGCGGGCATTGCTCAGGCCTTGAACGCCGCTCGCTTTCGCAAGATGACCGACCGACGTCAGCACGGGAAGACGCCATCGGATGAAAACACCCGGTCGACTGGTCACAGCCTGCCTGATCGTTCTGTCGGTGGTGATCGCCGCCGGCATGGCTGCTGTCGTCCAGTTCCGCGCCCTCGTTGACGCGACGCCGCCTGTCGATCTCTTCGCTCCCACCTCGCAGGTCGTGACCGCACGAGACGGCGCCATATTGCGTGCCTATACGGTGGGGAATGGGCTCTGGCGGTTGCCGGTCGATCCGGAACGCGTCGATCCCGGCTATGTGGCGCTGCTTCTCGCCACCGAGGACGGACGCTTCCGTGAGCACAATGGCGTCGATCCGAGAGCGTTGCTCCGTGCCGGCTGGCAGTTGGTGACGCATGGCCGCATCGTTTCCGGAGGATCGACGCTGACCATGCAGGTGGTGCGCCTCTCCGAACGTCTGCATACCCGCTCGCCGGTCGGCAAGTTCGGGCAGATCGTCAAGGCGCTGGCGCTCGAACGGTTTGCTGGCAAGGACGACATTCTCGCCGCCTACCTCAGCCTTGCCCCCTTCGGCGGCAATCTGGAAGGCGTGCGCTCGGCTTCGCTCGCCTGGTTCGGCAAGGAGCCGATGCGCCTCACACCGGCCGAAGCGGCTTTCCTGGTCGCCCTGCCGCAGGCGCCGGAGGCACGGCGCCCGGACCGAGATCCGGTGGCCGCCAAGGCTGCGCGAGACCGAATTCTGAGGCGGGCTGCCGAGCGCGGCGTGTTGGCGCGCGCCGACGCCGACGCCGCCATTGCTGAGCCGGTGCCGACTCGGCGGCGTGATTTTCCGCTGCTTGCCGCCCATGCCACCGATCGGGCGGTGGCGGCCGATCCCAAGCGCGGCGAAATCAGGTTGACCATCGACGGCAAGCTGCAGGCTTCGCTCGAGGGGCTCGCCGCCGAGCGGGCAAGCGCCATCGGTCCGAACGTCTCGGTCGCCATCATGGTGGCCGAGGAAGCGAGCGGCGAGGTGCTGGCGTCTGTCGGGTCGGCCGGTCTGTTCGACCAGAAGCGGGCAGGTTCGATCGACATGACCCGGGCGATCCGCTCGCCCGGTTCGACGTTGAAGCCCTTCATCTATGGCCTGGCCTTCGAGGCCGGCATCGCCCACCCCGAGACGCTGGTCGAGGATCGGCCGACCGCCTTTGCGGGCTATACGCCCAACAACTTCGACAAGACCTTCCGCGGCACGGTGACCGTGCGACAGGCGCTTGCCGACAGTCTCAACGTGCCGGCCATCCAGACGCTGGAGCTGGTGGGGCCGGCGCGGCTGGTCACGCGGTGCCGCCGGGCGGGCGTCGAGGCAAAACTGCCGGATATGGCGTCCGCCAACCTCGCGGTCGGACTGGGAGGCGTCGGCCTGACGCTTGACGATCTGACCACGCTCTACATGGCCCTGGCCCGTGGCGGCCGCCCCATTGCGTTGCGCGAGCGCGTCGATGCCGTGGGACCGGCCGAGCCGCCTAAGCCGCTGATGGACGAACGCGCTGCCGCCTATGTCACCGACATCCTCGCCGGCCAGCTCGGCGCGGCCAGGGGCGACGTGCGCGTCGCCATCAAGACCGGAACGTCCTACGGCTACCGAGACGCCTGGGCGATGGGCTACGACGGTCGTTATGTCGTCGGCGTGTGGGTCGGACGCCCGGATGGCGCGCCGATGCCCGGGCTGATGGGTGTCGACGTGGCTGTGCCGATCCTGGCCGACACCTTCGTCCGGGCCGGGGGGACGACGCGCCTGCCGCCGGAGCCGCCGGGTCTGCTCAAGGTCTCCAATGCCGAACTGCCTCCTCCGCTGCAGCGGCTGCGCGGCGCACGGGCGGCGGTGGCGCTGAAGGATGCCGGGCCGGAGATCGCCTATCCGCCCTCCGGTGCGCGCGTCGATCTCGGCTTTCGCTCCGGCTCGCCACAGCCGCTGGCTCTCAAGGTCAGAAATGGCAAGGGCCCGTTCACCTGGCTCGCCGATGGGGCGCCGGTGGCGCAAGAGCCGTGGGCGCGGCAGTTCAGCTACTTTCCGAAGGGCGTCGGCTTCGTGACGCTTTCGGTCATCGATGGCGAAGGCAGGGCCGACCGGGTGACCGTTTTCGTGGAATGAACGCGGGGCGCCGGTCAGCGAGCTTGCCTTTTGGTGGCCGGAAGGGCATGCCCCTCTCCGTCGATTTACGGAAGGCGGGAATGCGATGACCAGGAAGGAACGGGTGGCGCTGGTATCGCTGATCGCCAGCCTCAGCCTCACCGTCGCCAAGCTCTCCATCGGCCTGATGATCGGCTCGCTGGCCCTCGTGACCGATGCGCTGCATTCGGGTACCGATGCCATCGCCACGCTGGTCACCTTCCTGGCGGTGCGCTTTGCCGACCGGCCGGCCGACGATGACCACCCTTACGGCCATGGCAAGTTCGAAGACCTCGCCGCGTTGGGGGAGGGGACGCTGCTGCTTGTGCTGGCCGGCGGCGTCGCGGTGGAGGCCTGGAACCGTTTTGCCGGCGAGGCGCCGCCGCCGTCGGTCGGCGCGATCGCCTTTGCCGTGCTGGGCGCCGAGATCGTCATCAACCTCTGGCGCGCCCACGCCCTGAACAAGGCGGCGAAGGAAACCGGCAGCCGCGCGCTGGCCGCCGACGCCATGCATTTCCTGTCCGACGTCGCCTCATCGGTGATCGTCATCGTCGGCTTCATCGCGACCCTCCATGGCGCCGACTGGGCTGACCCCGTGACCGCAGCAGCCATTGCCGTGTTCATCGGCTGGCTCGGCCTCAGGATGATCCGCCGTACGGTCGACGAGCTGACCGATCGGGTGCCTCCGTCGATTGCGCGCACGCTCCGCCGGTTGCTTGTGGATTTGCCGGGCGTGGTCGCCATCGATCAGCTTCGCGTTCGCACTGTTGGTCCCCGACATTTCGTCGACATTTCCGCGGGTGTGCCCCGGACCTTCAGTTTCGACGAGACGGCAGCGGTCAAGCGGGCGATGGTGGCAGCCATCTTGAGAGAGATCGACGACGCCGAGGCGACGGTCAGCCTGCGGCCGGTTCCGATCGACGACGAAAGCGTCAGGGAGCGCGTGTTTCTCGCCGCCTCACGCGAGCGCATTCCCGTTCACCACATCACCATCCAGCATCTCGGCGACCGTCTCTCGGTGTCGCTCGATTGCGAGGTGGAGGGTGACATGCCGCTCGGCGAGGCGCATGAGGTGGCGAGCCGCCTCGAGGCGGCCATACGAGCCGAGATCGGCGCCGAGATCGAGGTGGAGACGCATCTCGAACCTCTCTACCCCGATCTGATCCCGGGCGAGCGCCTGCCCGAGGATCGGGTCGCCGCCTACGCGGCCACGCTCAGGGCGGCGGCCGAGGAGCACGGTGTGTCGGACGTCCACAATGTGCGTGTCCGCGAGATCGACGAAGGGCTGTTCGTTGCCTTCCACTGCCGCTTCCCGGCGTCGCTCTCCGCAGCCGAAGTGCATCGCCGCGCCGATGCGGTGGAACGCATGGCGCGCGCCGCCTTTCCGGAGATCCGCCGCATCGTCAGCCATCCGGAGCCCATCAGGGAGTGACGGCAGTTCATGCGGCGGAGCGGTCGTCAGGCCACGCCGATACGCAGCAGGTCGAGGGTATGCAGGATACCGGTCGGCTTCCGGTTCTCGACGACGAACAACACGGAAATCTTGCGGTTCTGCAGAAGATCGAGCGCTTCGGCAGCGAAGATTTGCGGCGCGACGGTGATCGGGTCGCGCGTCATGACCTCGGCGACGGGCGTTTCCAGTTTGCTGGCGCTCAACTGCGGTCCCAGATCGGAGTGCACGAAGCGTCGCAGATCGCCGTCGGTGACGACGCCGACCAGTTGACCGGCGTCATCGACGACGCCGACCACGCCGAAACCGCCCGAGCTGATCGCCAGGATGGCCTCCGTCATCCGGCTGCCGGCATCGATCAGCGGAAGCCGTTCGGTGTGCATGATTTCGGACACGCGCCGGAGCTGCGAGCCCAGCTTGCCGCCGGGGTGGACGATGTGGAAGTCGCTTTCCGAGAAGCCCTTTCGCACCATGACGCCCATGGCGATGGCGTCGCCGATGGCGAGCTGCAGCACCGTCGAGGTGGTCGGGGCCAGATTGTGCGGGCAGGCCTCCCTGACGCGCGGCAGGGTCAAGGCCACGTCGGCGGCGGCGGCCAGCGTCGACTCCGCGCCGGCGGTGAGCGCGATCACCGGCACGTTGAAGCGCTTGGCGAAAGCCAGTACCACCGCGAGCTCGGTAGTCTCCCCCGACCATGACAGCGCCATGATGACGTCGGTTCCGTCGACCATGCCGAGATCGCCGTGGCCGGCCTCGGTGGGATGGACGTAGTAGGCGGGCGTACCCGTGGAGGAGAATGTCGCGGCAAGCTTGCGAGCGATGTGGCCGCTCTTGCCGATGCCGGTGACGATCAGCCGTCCCTTGCTTTCGGCGACAATGCCGATGGCCTTGTCGATCGCCTCGCCGAGCGGACCGTGAAGCGCTGCCTCCTCAAGGGCGGAGATGCCCGTCCGGGTGATTTCGATGGCGTGCAGCGCTGCCGCGAGGGCGGGCTTCGGAAGGGGGCTGTCGGTCATGTCGGCGTGGATCCGCGATATCTGGGCCGGTGGCTCGACCCGACCTTTGTCTTTGCCCGAGACGATCGCGGAGCAAATATCGGAATCATGAGAGCCACTTGCGACTTCTGTTGCTCGCGAAGCTTGGAAAACTGGCACTTGATCGAAAGGCCGATGCCGCCGGGTTCAAGTGGCAAGTTTGCTCCGCGAGCCGTCTTGTTAGTTCATTGCGGGCGGATGTAAAGCGGGCCTTGTGGCGGCAGCGGGGCAAAAAGGGGTGGAGAGTCGGCTTTTGCACGTTGTTTTCGTCAAGAAGCCGCAATCGTGATAGACGGCTCGCGTGATGAATGGAGGCGCACGATGGCGGACTTGTCGGCCGGACAGACTGAGATTGCCGCAAGGCCGATGGCGATGAAGGACGTCTATGCCGAAGGGCGGGGGCGGCGGCTGCTCGGTCTCGTGCTTGTGGCGGTCGCCACCCTTTTCTCGCTGACCACCTTCGCGCTGATCTCCAATCTGCTGCCCGTTCCGCCGACCACCGACCTTCTTCGCGGGGCGTTGGTCATCGATGGCCTTCTCCTCCTCGCCATTCTGTTCATGGTCGGCCAAGAGGTATGGAAGCTTGGACGCGCCTGGCTGGAGGGGCGGGCGGCGGCCCGGCTTCACCTGCGCGTGGTGGCGCTCTTTGCCTTCATCGCCGCCTTGCCGGCGGTGATGGTGGCTGTGGCCTTTACCGTCTCGCTCAACCAAGGCTTCGATCACTGGTTCGAATCGCGGACGCGGCAGGTGGTCGACAACGTTCTGACCGTGGCGAGCGCCTACATGCAGGAGCATGCCCGCGTGCTCAGGGCCGACCTCATCAGCATTGCCAGTTCGCTCGATGCGGCCAAGTCGCTTTACGATTACGAACCGACCCGGTTCGAGAGCCTGATGCGATTGCAGGCCTCGCTGCATGGCTTGCAGAGCGCCTATCTGCTCGACAAGAACGGCAACGTGATCGTGCGCACGGAGGTCGACCCGACCGTCAAGACGGTCATGCCGACGCCGGCGGCGATCGACGAGGCGCGCAAGGAGACGGCGGTGCTCCTGCAGCCGGGACAGTCCAATCAGGTGGGTGGGCTCCTGAAGCTCAGGAGCTATGACGAGACCTATCTTTACATCGTTCGCCTTCTCGACAAGCAGGTGCTCGACAACCTGAAGCTCGCCCGCGACAGCGCCATGGAGTACCGCGAGCTGGAGAACAACCGTTCCGACGTGCAGATGGGGTTTGCCATCATCTTCGGCGGCATGTCGGTCGTCTTCCTGCTCGGCGCCATGTGGATCGGTCTGTCGTTCGCCAACTATCTCGTCGCGCCCATACGGCACCTGATCAATGCCGCCGATCGGGTGGCGCACGGCGATCTCAATGCCGCCGTGCCCGTCGGAGCCACCACCGACGACATCTCCAGCCTGGGGGCGTCCTTCAACAAGATGACCGTGGAGCTCAGGAGCCAGCGGCAAGAGCTGATCTCGGCGTCCGAGGAAGCCGAGAGGCGGCGCCGGTTCACAGAAGCGGTGTTGTCGGGCGTGTCGGCGGGCGTCGTCGGCATTTCCAACGACGGTCACGTCACCATCGCCAATGCGTCGGCGCTGTCGCTGCTCGGAGTGGAGCTTTTCGATCTGGTCGGCCGCCTGCTGGTCGACGAGGTGCCCGAACTGGCCCACCTCCTGTCGACTGCCCTGCGTGACGACGACGAAGGACGGTCCCATCAGGCGACCATCGCGCTGGTGCGTGGCGGCCACAAGAGCACGGTGTCGGTCCGCGTGACGCCCGACCGCTCGCTCGACCGCGAGCATGGTTACGTGGTGACGCTCGACGACATCTCCGAACTGGTGTCGGCGCAGCGCACCTCGGCCTGGGCGGACGTCGCCCGCCGCATCGCCCATGAGATCAAGAACCCGCTGACGCCGATCCAGCTCAGTGCCGAACGCATCCGGCGGCGGTTCGGCAAGCTGGTGGTGGACGACGACCGCCGGGTATTCGACCAGTGCGTCGACACAATCGTCCGGCAGGTTGGCGACATCGGCCGCATGGTCGACGAGTTCTCGCAGTTCGCGCGCATGCCCAAGCCGTCCTTCGAGGAGCGCGACCTCAGCGAGTGCGTGCGCGAGGCGGTGTTCCTGCTCGGCGTCGGCCATCCGGAGATCACCTTCGAGGCGCATCTGCCGGAAACGCCTCTCAAGGGGCGCTTCGATCACCGGTTGATCAGCCAGGCGGTTGCCAATCTGGTCAAGAACGCCGTCGAGGCGATCGAGGGCTTGCCGGAGGACGACCGCAAGGGAGCCCGCGTCGATGTCTATGGCCGCGAGGCCGGCGACTTCAACATCGTCGAAGTGGTCGATACCGGCATCGGCCTGCCGGCGACCGAACGGCACCGGTTGCTGGAGCCCTACATGACGACGCGCGAGAAGGGCACCGGCCTGGGACTGGCCATCGGGCGCAAGATCGTCGAGGAGCACGGCGGCAGCATCGACCTTCTGGATGCGCCGGCCGTGGCCGACGGTGGGCACGGCGCCATGGTGCGGATCAGCCTGCCGGTCGATCCGAACAGAACGGGCTGAATGTCGGTGGTTTACGACCGATAGGGCTTCAGATCGTGTGACATTTATGTTACTGCCGAAGCGGCCGGGGCTTAGGGCGGCCGCTCGGCGGCGGAACGGATACGCAGGAAACAATGGCGACCGACATTCTGATCGTTGACGATGAGGCCGATATTCGCGACCTCGTGGCGGGCATCCTTGAAGACGAGGGTCACGGCACACGGACAGCCGGCGATTGCGACAAGGCCCTCCAGGCCATTGCCGAACGGCGTCCGCAGCTGATTTTCCTGGACATCTGGCTGCAGGGCAGCCGCATGGACGGCCTGCAGCTCCTTGACGAGATCAAGTCCAGCAATCCCGACGTGCCGGTGGTGATGATCTCCGGCCACGGCAATGTCGAGACGGCCGTCTCCGCCATCAAGCGCGGCGCCTACGACTATATCGAGAAGCCGTTCAAGGCCGACCGGCTGGTGCTGATCGCCGAAAGGGCGCTGGAATCATCGCGGCTCAAGCGTGAAATCCGCGAGTTGCAGATCCGCTCCGATCGCCAGGAGGGCATTGTCGGCGGCTCGTCCGTGGTCAATCAGCTTCGCAATACCATCGACCGCGTCGCGCCGACCAACAGCCGCGTGCTGATCTCGGGGCCGTCCGGATCCGGCAAGGAGTCGGTGGCGCGTGCCATCCACGAGCGTTCGCACCGGGCGGCCGGTCCGTTCGTGGTGCTGAACGCGGGCGCCTTCTCGCCCGACCGGATGGAAATCGAACTGTTCGGCAGCGAGTCCGACGACGACGGCAAGCGCAAGGTCGGCGCGCTTGAAGAGGCGCACGGCGGCACGCTCTATCTCGACGAGATCGGCGACATGCCGCGCGACATGCAGAACCGCATGGTGCGCGTCCTCGTCGAACAGGCCTTCGAGCGTGTCGGTGGAACGCAGAAGGTGCACGTCGACGTGCGCTACGTGTCGTCGACGGCGCGCGATCTCGAACGCGAGATCGCGGAGGGGCACTTCCGCGAGGACCTGTTCCATCGCCTTGCCGTGGTGCCCGTGCGCGTGCCGGGCCTTTCCGAACGGCGCGAGGATATCCCCTTCCTCATCGAGCAGATGATGCACCAGATCTCCCGGGCCACCGGCCTGCCGGTGCGGCGCATCGGCGAGGACGCCATGGCCGTGCTGCAGTCGCACGACTGGCCGGGCAACCTCCGTCAGCTCCGCAACAACGTCGAGCGCCTGATGATCCTGACGCGCGGCGATCCGGAGGCGGTGATCACCGCCGACCTGTTGCCGTCGGAGATCGGGACCATGCTGCCGTCGCTGCCGTCCGGTTCCGGCGGCGAGCACCTGATGGCGTTGCCGCTCAGGGAGGCGCGCGAGATCTTCGAGCGGGAGTATCTCAAGGCCCAGCTCAATCGCTTCGGTGGCAATATCTCGCGGACTGCCGAGTTTGTCGGCATGGAGCGCTCGGCGTTGCATCGCAAGCTCAAGAGCCTTGCCATCGCCGGGTGAGGCGAGCTCAGTCCGTCGGTTCGCCCTCGACCAGCTCCGGCAGCGAGTTCTGTTCCCATTCCCGTTGGGGAATGGGCCGCCCGAGCTTGAAGGTGAAAGAGGCGACGCGGGCAAGATCGGCCGTCGCGCCGCAGGTGAACGACAGCCGATACCATTTGCCGCCAGCGTGAACGGCCGCGCCGGGCGCTTCCATGGACGCGGCCTTCAACAGCGGGTCGGCCATCGCGTAGGGAACGACGCTGTTGGGCACGAAGCCAGCCTTCCAGTGCTTCAGCTGTTCCATCGCTTCGATGTTGCAGAGCTGGATCAGTCGTTCGTCTCTGGTGAGCGTCGCGATCGTCTCCCGTGTCTCGCGATTGCGCGGATCGTCGAGGACGGCGGCGGCGAAATAGTCGGTTGCCGTTACTTGTCCGCCCGTGGACGGACGGGCCGGTCGGGCCGGAAGGGGCGACGGCTTGGCGGTGCCTTCGGGTAGAGTGGCGGCGGGCTCGGAGGAGGGGGCTCTGTCGGGGACGACCTCCACCGGCGGGACCATGACCACGTCGACCGCCACCGGCTGTTGCGCGAAGGTGAAATGGCGAGGCGCTTCGATGGCAAGGAGCGTGATGACCAGCGCATGACCGAGAACGGACAGCACTGTTGCCGGCCGCGGCTGCGCTATCCTCACAGCGGATCCTCCCACCTTCTTTCTTTCTCCATGTCTCGACTTGATGGCGGTTTGGCGGCGCCGCCGCGCGCACGATGTCGTGATCGGCGACGCCTGTGGAAAGCTTGCCACCTTTTGCCTATTGCGAGGCTTGCGAGACTCATTTCGCACGGGAACGGCGTCCCGTTCACCGTCCTTTTACCACGTTGGTCCAGATTCCTCTGCAAGGGGCCAGGATGTTCCCGCTGCCTGCATGAGTTTGTTGCGTATGATTACCCGCCAGTACCGTCCGTCTTGGCTGCGTCGCCTGATCCTTCCGGCCGTTACCGCCGTTTTCCTGGGCTATTTCGGCTATCATGCCGTCAACGGAGAGTATGGCATGGTGGGGCGCGCCCGCTTCGAGAGCCGTACCCAGGAACTCAATGCCGAACTGGCTCGTCTCAATGCCGAAAAGGCCGCATTGGAGGCCCACGTCAGGCTCTTGCGCCCGTCCAGCCTCGATCAGGACATGGTCGACGAACGCGCCCGCATCCAGCTGTCGGTGGTCAATCCCAATGAAGTGGTCATCATGGATTTTGACAAGCTGGCGCAGGCAAAAAGCAATTGATATTGCTATATTTTCCATGAATTAACTTGATTTCAGTTAATCTACCGCCTCAGTGATGCGGCTTTCGCATGATTGACATGCGTTGCAAACCTTGACTTGCTCGCCGGAAAGGGGTTCCGTCGGCGCCTCTACGGAATAATCCCGATACGGGAGGAGCAAGCAATGGCTGTTCGACCGGCGACCGAGAAGCGCGCACGCGCTTCGGCACCGACCTCCGCAACGAAGAAAACCGGCAAAGCCTCCAGTTCTGCCATCAACTACCAGATCGCCGAGTTCGACAAGGACGACGAGTTCAAGGCCTATCACGACATGCTGCTGATCCGCCGCTTCGAAGAGAAGGCCGGTCAGCTCTACGGCATGGGCCTGATCGGCGGCTTCTGCCATCTCTACATCGGCCAGGAAGCGGTGGTCGTCGGCATTCAGAAGGCGCTACGCGAAGGTGAGGACCAGGTCACCACCTCCTATCGCGACCATGGTCACATGCTGGCCTGCGGCATGGACCCCAAGGGCGTCATGGCCGAGCTGACCGGCCGCCAGGGCGGGTATTCGCGCGGCAAGGGCGGCTCGATGCACATGTTCAGCCGCGAGAAGCAGTTCTTCGGCGGTCACGGCATTGTCGGCGCCCAGGTGCCGATCGGCGCCGGTCTGGCCTTCGCCGACAAGTATCGCGGCACCGACAATGTGTCGGTGGTCTATTTCGGCGACGGCGCCGCCAACCAGGGCCAGGTCTACGAGACCTTCAACATGGCGCAGCTCTGGAAGCTGCCGGTGATCTTCGTCATCGAGAACAACCGCTACGCCATGGGCACCTCGGTCAGCCGGTCCTCGGCGCAGACCGATTTCGCCAAGCGCGGCGAGAGCTTCAACATTCCCGGCGAGCAGGTGGACGGCATGGACGTCCGCGCCGTCAAGGCGGCGGCCGATCGCGCCGTCGAATGGGCGCGCGCCGGCAATGGTCCTTACATCCTGGAAATGCAGACCTACCGCTATCGCGGCCATTCCATGTCCGATCCGGCCAAGTACCGGACCAAGGACGAAGTGCAGAAGATGCGCGACGAGCGCGATCCCATCGAGCAGGTCAGGAAGCGCCTTGTCGAGAAGGGTTGGGCCAGCGAGGACGATCTCAAGGAGATCGACAAGAAGGTGCGTGCCGTGGTGACCGACGCGGCCGATTTCGCCTCCGCCGACGCCGAGCCGGATCCGTCCGAGCTCTGGACCGACATTCTTCGCTGACAGCGCCGAAAGGTTTTTCAAAATGGCAATCGACATCCTGATGCCGGCGCTGTCGCCGACCATGGAAGAGGGTACGCTCACCAAGTGGCTGAAAAAGGTGGGTGACGATGTGAAATCCGGCGATGTGCTCGCCGAGATCGAGACCGACAAGGCGACGATGGAAATCGAAGCCGTCGACGAGGGCAAGCTGCTTGAAATCCTGGTTGCCGAGGGCACCGAGGGCGTGAAGGTCAATGCGGTGATCGCCCGGGTCGGCGAGGAGGGCG
>JAUVXG010000178.1 GCA_030603685.1 Pleomorphomonas sp. | reverse complement strand
GCCATCTGATGTGGCGGCGCGGCTCCGCCTCGTGCAGCAGGTGCGACCCGAGGACATGGAGCGTGTCGGCGCCGTCTACGCCCGGCTCGGCATCGAGCACGCAATCGCGCCCTTCTTCGTCGACCTGCCGGACCGCATCGCCAACGCTCACCTCGTCGTCTGCCGGTCGGGCGCCTCGTCGGTGGCCGAGCTGACCGTCATCGGTCGGCCCTCCATCCTGGTGCCGCTGCCGCACGCGCTCGACAACGATCAGAAGACCAACGCCCTCGGCCTGGAAAGGGCGGGCGGCGCCATCATGGCCGAGCAGGCGTCACTGACGCCAGCCAAGATGGCCGATCTCATCACCGGTCTCGTTCGGGCGCCGGAGCGCCTTTCCGCCATGGCTGCCGCGGCCAGGGGCGAGGGACGTCCGGACGCGGTGGAACGACTGGCCGATCTCGTCGAGTTCATCGCTTCCGGCGGCAAGCCCGCCGATTTCGCTTCCAGTTTTGCTTCCAGGGAACTACGTCCATGAAAATGCCCCGCGACATCGGGCCGGTTCATTTCGTCGGCATCGGCGGTATCGGCATGAGCGGCATCGCCGAAGTCCTGCAGGATCTCGGCTACCGCGTGCAGGGCTCCGACCAGGCCGAGAATGCCAACGTCGAACGCCTTCGCGCCTCGGGCATTCCGGTGACGGTCGGCCACAAGGCCGAGAACCTCGGCGCGGCCGAAGTGCTGGTGGTCTCCTCGGCCATCAAGCGCGACAATCCCGAACTGGTGGCGGCCCGCGAGCGGCACCTGCCGATCGTCCGCCGCGCCGAGATGCTGGCCGAGTTGATGCGCTTCAAGCAGGCGATCGCCATCGGCGGCACCCATGGCAAGACGACGACCACCTCGCTGGTGGCGGCCCTGCTCGATGCCGGCGGTCTCGATCCCACGGTCATCAACGGCGGCATCATCAACGCCTATGGCACCAACGCCCGCATGGGCGCCGGCGACTGGATGGTGGTGGAGGCCGACGAGAGCGACGGCACCTTCGTCAAGCTGCCGGCCGACATCGCCATCGTCACCAACATCGATCCCGAGCACCTCGATCACTACGGCACCTTCGACGCCGCTCGCGCCGCCTTCCGGCAGTTCATCGAGAACGTGCCCTTCTACGGCTTCGCGGTGATGTGCCTCGACCATCCGGAGGTGCAGGCGCTGGTGTCCAAGATCGAGGACCGGCGCATCATCACCTACGGGCAGAATCCGCAGGCCGACGTCCGCTTCACCGACCTCCGCATCGAGGGCGGCCATTCGCACTTCTCGGTGGAGCTCCGCGACCGCGTCACCGGCGCCGAGACCATCATTCCGGCACTGGAGCTGCCGATGCCCGGCCGGCACAACGTCTCCAACGCCACGGCGGCGATCGCCGTCGCCCATCGGCTCGGCATCTCGGCCGAGGCGATCCGCAAGGGGCTCGGCGCCTTCGGCGGCGTCAAGCGCCGCTTCACCCGCACCGGCGCTTTCAACGGCGTCACCATCTACGACGACTACGGCCACCACCCGGTGGAGATCATGGCGGTGCTCCGGGCGGCGCGCGAGGGTGCGACCGGCAAGGTGGTGGCGGTGATGCAGCCGCACCGCTACAGCCGCCTGCAGTCGCTGTTCCCCGACTTCTGTAAGGCGTTCAACGACGCCGACACCGTGATCATCGCCGACGTCTATCCGGCAGGCGAGCAGCCGATCGAGGGCGCCGACAAGGATCATCTGGTCTCCGGCATCAAGGCAGCCGGCCATCGCGACGCTCGCGCCCTCGAAGGGCCGGACAAGCTGGCGGCCACCGTCGCCTCGGTCGCGCGGCCGGGCGACATGGTGGTCTGCCTCGGCGCCGGCAACATCACCCAGTGGGCCTACGCGCTGCCCGACCAGCTCAAGGCGCAGGCGGAGGGCGAGGGATGACGGTGTTTTCTTCGTCGGACCGTTTGGCGGTGGTTGGGGAATACCCCTCTCCCTGTCCCTCCCCCACAGGGGGGGAGGGGACGATGGGGTCGATGATCAGCCCACCGAAGTCGCCCCGAGTATTCCAATTGGCGAAATCGCACCAGCCGCGTCCCCTCCCCCCCTGTGGGGGAGGGACAGGGAGAGGGGTAACCCATTCCAAACGCGAGCGGAGTATTCAGTCATGACCGTCTCGTTGTGCAACCGCCTCGGCGACACCTCGCATATCCGTGGTCCGATCGAGGACAACCGGTCGCTGAAGGACCTTGTGTGGTTCCGGGTCGGCGGTCCGGCGGAGATCCTGTTCCAGCCGGCCGACGAAGCCGACCTCCAGGCCTTCCTGAAGCTCGTGCCTGAAGACGTGCCGGTGACCGTCATCGGTCTCGGCTCCAACCTCCTGATCCGCGACGGCGGGATTTCCGGCGTGGTCATCCGCCTGTCGGTGCGCGGTTTCGGCGGCACCGAGGCGCTGTCGCCCACCCGCATCCGGGCCGGCGCCGCCATTCCCGACAAGTTCCTGGCCGCCAAGGCGCTGGAGCTCGGCCTCTCCGGCTTTGCCTTCTACCACGGCATTCCAGGCGGCCTCGGCGGCGCGCTGACCATGAATGCCGGAGCCCATGGCTCGGAAACCGCCGTGCGGGTGGTCGAGGTGCGTGGCGTCACCCGCGAGGGCGAGTTGCTCACGCTGCCGGTCGGCGATCTCGGCTACTCCTATCGCCATTCGGCGCCGCCGCCGGGCTTCATCTTCACCTCGGCGGTGCTGGAAGGCATCCCTGCCGACAAGGAGAGCATTTCGGCCGCGATGAAGGCGGTGACCGAGCACCGCGAAGCGGCGCAGCCGATCAAGGCGCGTACCGGCGGCTCCACCTTCAAGAACCCGCCGGGCCATTCGGCCTGGAAGCTGATCGACGCGGCCGGCTGTCGAGGTTTCAAGGTCGGCGATGCGCAGGTCAGCGAGATGCACTGCAACTTCCTGATCAACACCGGCGAGGCGACCGCGCACGACGTCGAGCTGCTCGGCGAGACGGTTCGCGCGCGCGTGCTGGAGACGGCCGGCATTCGTCTCGACTGGGAAATCAAGCGACTGGGCGCCTTCGTGCCCGGCGCAGAGGTCGAGCCGTTTCTCGGCAAGTGATCCGCACGGCGGGATTTGAGCGGCTGTATCGCGTCGGGCCGCCAGCAAGGGGGACAGAGCGATGGCCAAGCATGTGGCTGTATTGATGGGTGGTTGGTCGTCGGAACGGCCGGTCAGCCTCAACTCGGGCAAGGCCTGCGCCGACGCGCTGGAAGCGCGCGGCTACCGCGTCAGCCGCGTCGACGTCGACCGGACCATTGCCGCCGTGCTGGAAGAGCTCCGGCCCGACGTCTGCTTCAACGCGCTGCACGGCATCTACGGCGAGGACGGCACCGTTCAGGGCATCCTCGAAGTGATGGACATTCCCTACACGCATTCGGGCGTGCTGGCCTCGGCGCTGGCCATGAACAAGCCCAAGGCCAAGCATGTGATGAAGGCGGCCGGCATTCCCGTGGCCGAGCACAAGCTCGTCCACAGGCTCGAAGTGGTTAACGCCCACGTGCTCGAACCGCCCTATGTGATCAAGCCGCCGGCCGAAGGTTCGAGCTTCGGCGTGCTCATCGTTCCGGCCGGCGCGGCCCATCCGCCGCAGGAACTCGCCCGTCCCGACTGGCGGTTCGGAGACATGGTCATGGTGGAAAAATACGTTCCGGGGCGGGAACTTACCTGCGGCGTGATGGGCGATCGCGCCCTTGACGTCATCGAAGTGTTGCCGCAAGGCGATGCCTTCTACGATTATGACGCCAAGTATCGTCCAGGTGGATCGAAACACGTTCTGCCCGCCAACCTTTCACCCTTTATTTACCAAAATATTCAAACATTAGCCCTCGAAGCGCACCGTTCGCTCGGCTGCCGCGGCGTCAGCCGGGCCGATTTCCGCTTCGATGACAAGGGCGACGGCACGGGGCAGGTGATCTGCCTCGAAGTGAACACGCAACCGGGAATGACGGCGACCTCGCTCGTGCCGGAGATGGCCGCCTACGCGGGCATCGGCTTCGGCGAGCTGGTCAGTTGGATGGTGGAGGACGCAAGTTGCAGGCGATGACGACAGGCATGGCGAAGCCGGCGGGGCGAAAGAGGTTCTGCCTCTTCGGTCGTCGCGGTGTTTCGCGCCTGCGTCGCAAGCCCGTCTGGCGTCCGGCCGGCCTGCTCGCGGCGCTGCCGCGCGGCGCCGGCGTCGCCATGTCCGTCGCCTATCTTCTCGCCTGGGGCGCCTATGGCATGGTGCTGTCGGACCGCACTGGCGAAGTTCTGAACGACACTACCGCCGAGCTCGGCTTCCGCGTCTCCGCCGTCCGTATCACCGGCCAGCGCGAGATCGACGAGGCCGATGTGCTCGACACGCTGTCGATCCACTCGGGCCAGTCGCTGTTCTTCTATGACGCCGCCGCCGCCCGCGAGCGCCTGCAATCCATTCCCTGGGTGAAGGACGTCTCGGTCATGAAGCTTTATCCCGGCACGCTCCGGGTGATCATCGAGGAGCGCGTGCCGGCCGCCCTGTGGCAGCCGACGATCGACGCGCCCGTGGTGGTGATCGACAGCGCCGGCAAGGTCATCACCGACCGTCTCGAAACCCGCTATTCCCGCCTGCCGCGCGTGGTGGGCGAGGGCGCTCAGCTCAAGGTCGCCGAGATCACCTCGCTGCTCGACGACGTGCCGGACCTGCAGAAGAAGGTGCGCGCCTCGATGCTGGTCTCCGACCGGCGCTGGGACCTGTTCCTCGACAATGGCGTGCAGGTGATGCTGCCGGAAGTGAATGCGCAGAAGGCGGTGACCGAGCTGCAGGCAACCGACAAGGAGTCCGGCCTGCTCGACCGCGACATCACCGTCGTCGACCTGCGCCTGCCCGATCGGCTGGTGGTTCGCCTCAGCGACGAGGCGCGCAAGGCCCGCGACGAGCTGGTGGCGGCGCGCAACAAGGCCCTCAAGAAGCGGGAGCAGGGCGCATGACGCACGCATCAGACGCCCGCGTTCAGCGCATGCGGCCGCTGCCGCCGAAGCGCCCGGTCATCGTTTCGGTGCTCGATGTCGGCACCTCCAAGATCTGCTGCGTCATCGCCCGGCTGACGCCGCGGCCGATCGGCGACATCCTGCCCGGTCGCACCCACCTCATCGAAGTGCTCGGCTTCGGCTATCAACGGTCGCGCGGCATCAAGGCCGGCGCGGTCGTCGATCTCGACCAGGCCGAGAAGGCGATCCGCCTTGCCGTCGACGCGGCCGAGCGCATGGCCGGCCTGACCGTCGAGTCCCTGATCGTCTCGCTGTCCTGCGGGCGGCTCGGCTCGGAGACCTTCTCGGTCAAGTACGATCTGTCCGGCTCGGAAGTCAGCGAGAACGATATCCAGCGCGTGCTGGAGATCGGCGCCTCCTACAAGGTCAAGGACGGCCGCACCATCGTCCACGCGCTGCCGATCGGCTATGCGCTCGACAACAACCGCGGCATCCGCGACCCGCGCGGCATGATCGGATCGTCGCTGTCGGTGGACACGCATCTCGTCTCGGCCGACGCCGTGCCGCTGCGCAATCTCGAGATATCGGTCAACCGGGCGCATCTCGAAGTCGAGACCATGGTCGCCACTCCCTACGCGTCGGGTCTTTCGACGCTGGTCGACGACGAGACGCAGATGGGCGTCGCCTGCGTCGACATCGGCGGCGGCACCACCAAGATTTCCGTCTTCGCCGACGGCCAGTGCGTCCATGTCGACGCCTTTGGCCTGGGCGGCCATCATGTCACCATGGATCTCGCCAGGGCGCTGTCGGCCCGCCTCGTCGACGCCGAGCGCATCAAGGCGCTCTACGGCTCGGTGATCGCCACCGACAGCGACGAGCGCGACATGGTCACCGTCGAGCCGGTGGGCGACGACGACGTGGCCCATCAAGTGACTCGCGCGCAACTGGTCGAAATCATTCGCCCGCGTGTCGAAGAGACTCTTGAGGTGGTGCGCGATCGGTTGCATGCTTCGGGATTCGCGGGTCGCGTCGGCCGGCGCGTCGTGCTGACCGGTGGCGCCAGCCAACTGACCGGCCTGCCGGAACTCGCCCGCAAGGTGCTGGGCCGCAACGTCCGCCTCGGTCGGCCGGTCGGCGTCGCCGGGTTGCCGGAAGCGGCGCGCGGGGCAGCCTTCGCCACGGCGGTGGGTCTGATGATCTACCCGCAGGTGGCGCAGATCGAACAGTTTTCCGGCCGGCGAAAATCCATGGCGCTGGCCGCCAACGGCGGCTTCGTTTCCCGCATGGGAGCGTGGTTCCGGGAGAGTTTCTGACCCGCGCCGGCAACGGCGCGGATCGGTGCGTAACAGGCGTAGGAAGTAGCGTGCGGTTGCAGCGGCGGCCGCTGATTTGAGGACAGAGGACGTATCGGCGAGAGCCGCTTGCAGAATAACGAGGCAACCATGACTATTAATCTAAAGATGCCCGACCTCACGGAGCTCAAGCCGAGAATAACTGTCTTCGGCGTCGGCGGTGCTGGCGGAAACGCCGTCAACAACATGATCCAGTCCGGCCTTCAGGGCGTCGAGTTCGTCGTGGCGAACACCGATGCGCAGGCCCTGGCGTCCTCCCGGGCTGAACGCATCATCCAGATGGGTGTCGCGGTCACCGAAGGCCTTGGCGCCGGTTCGCAGCCGGAAGTCGGCCGCGCGGCCGCCGAGGAAGTGATCGACGAGATCAACGACCACCTCGCCGGCAGCCACATGGTGTTCATCACCTGCGGCATGGGCGGCGGCACGGGTACCGGCGCGGCGCCGGTGATCGCCCGCGCGGCCCGCGAGCACGGCATCCTCACCGTCGGCGTCACCACCAAGCCCTTCCAGTTCGAAGGCGCCCGCCGCATGAAGATCGCCGACGCCGGCATCCAGGAGCTGCAGAACTCGGTCGACACGCTGATCTGCATCCCCAACCAGAACCTGTTCCGCATCGCCAACGAGCGCACCACCTTCGCCGACGCCTTCGCGATGGCCGACCAGGTGCTCTACTCGGGCGTTGCCTGCATCACCGACCTGATGGTCAAGGAAGGCCTGATCAACCTCGACTTCGCCGACGTCCGCTCGATCATGCGCGGCATGGGCAAGGCGATGATGGGCACCGGCGAGGCCTCCGGCGAGAAGCGCGCCATCCAGGCCGCCGAAGCCGCCATCGCCAACCCGCTGCTCGACGAAGTGTCGATGCAGGGTGCGCAGGGCCTCCTGATCTCGATCACCGGCGGCAAGGACCTGACGCTGTTCGAGGTCGACGAAGCGGCCACCCGCATCCGTGAGGAAGTGGACTCCGAGGCCAACATCATCCTCGGCGCCACCTTCGACGACACCATGGAAGGCATGATCCGCGTGTCCGTGGTCGCGACCGGCATCGAGCCGGATCTCGTCCGTCAGGAGTCGGTCGTCCGCAACAACAGCGCCGACGCCATCGGCCGTACCGCGCCGACCCGTCCGGTCCAGGTGACAACCTCTGCTGCCGCCGCCGTCGCGGCTCAGGAGGTGCGGCAGCCTTTTAACCAGCCGGCCGTGCGCCCGGCGGTGATCCGCGAGGCCGCCCCGGCCGCGTCGATCGCCCCTGCGCCCGCGCCGGTTCCGAACTACACCCAGGCCGCCGCCGCTGCCGCGCAGGTCTCCGTCGACGCCATCGAAGCGGCGCTGGCGCTGCCCGAGGCGTCCATCGAGCCCGAACCGGTTCGCTCCGTCACGACGCCGCACGATCCGCGCGTGTCGATCGAGCCCTACGAGCCGGCGATGAACCACTACGACGCGCCCGCGCCGGCCGCCCAGCCGCAGCCGGTCCGTGCCGCCGAGCCGGCGCCTGCCCAGCAGCCCTACGTGCCGCCGGTGGCCGAGCGTCCGTCGGCCGTCGCCCAGCGCAGCCGCGTGCCGTCGATCGAGGAGTTCCCGCCGATCGCCCAGCGTCAGGCCGCCTCGGTGCAGGTGCACCCGGAAGACCACGACGAAGAGCGCCGTCCGCTCGGCCTGCTCCGCCGTCTCGCCACCGTCGGCCTCGGCCGTCGCGAGGAAGAGGCGCAGTCCGAAGCGCCGCGTGCCGCTGCCCCGCAGCCGGCCGTGCGCCCCTCGGCGGCGAGCGAGTTCGTGAAGCGTCCGGTCGCGCCGGTCCAGGGAGCCGCCGGCCGCCTCGACCAGCAGGGCCGCATGGCGCCGCAGCCGGCGCCGCGCGCCGCCGACGACGACATGGAGATCCCGGCGTTCCTCCGCCGCAAGTGATCCGGCCAGGAACGTAAAAGACAACGGGCCCGCGAAGGCGACTTCGCGGGCCTCTTTCTATTTGCGGGGCGTCAGAGAAACGCCAACCGCAGCAGCGCGGCGACGGCGACGCCGACGGCGACCGTGGCGATCAACGGCAGCCGCAGCGCCAGGAGGAGCACCACCAGACCGGCCGCCGCCTCGATGGGGCCGGACATGACGATGGGGGCGATGACGGCCACCAGCACGGCGGGCGGCAGCGCGTCGAGGGCGACGCGGACCGGGCCCGACTTCGGCAGCCGATCGGCAATCAGGAAGCCGAGGATGCGCGTGAAGTAGGTGAGGGCGCCCATGGCCAGGATGGCGGCGAAGTTGACGGGATCGATCGTCATCGCGTCGTCTCCCCGGCCAGGGCCTCGGCGGGCTGCTCACGCGGCGCGGTGATCACGGCGGCAGCGATGCCGGCGATGGCGCCGGCGATGACATACCAGGCGCCCGGCACCGTGGCATGGACGATGACGGCCACGACGGCGCTCGCCACCAGCACCGGACCGGTGCGACGGGCGCCCTTCCAGAAGCCGAGGGCCAGCGCGATGAAGATGGCCGGGAAAGCGAAGTCGAGCCCCCAGGCCTCGGGGTGTTCGAGATAGGTACCGAACACCGTGCCGAGCACCGAGGCGGTCTGCCAGAAGAAGAACATGGTCAGCGCTACGGTGAAGTAGAAGGTGCGGCTGATCGGCTGGTCGATGGCACGCCGCTCGCTGAGCGCCCAGGCCTCGTCGGTGAGCAGGAAGGCAGCGACCCAACGCAGGCGGCCGAAGTGGGCGATCTTGCCGGACAGCGAGGCGCCCATCAGCGTATGGCGGAGATTGACCAGGAAGGCCATCAGCGCCAGGGCGGCAACCGGCGCCGGCGTGCTCCATAGGCCCACGGCGATCAGCTGCGAGGACCCGGCGAAGACGATCGACGACATGGCGAGCATCTCGGCCGGCGTCAGGCCCTTGGCCGTCGCCTGCTGGCCGAGGATGAGGGCGAAGGGCACGGCGGCGGCAACGGTTGGAAAAACCGCCACCAGCCCGGCCCGGAAGTCGGCAAGAGGTGTTGTCATGTCCAGCTTTCCTTAGGTCAATATAGCTGACCTTTATAGGTCAGCGTATATGACCTATTGTTGGGGCGCTGTCCACCCGAAAACCGCAATATCCGAGAATTTGATCGTTCGGCGCCGCAACAATCCTAAACGATCCGGTCGCTCGTGGTGCGCGCGATGCCGGCCGCGGTCATGTCGGCCCAGGCCCGTTTCAGCGAGCCGGAGAGGTCGATGGCGCG
>JAUVXG010000115.1 GCA_030603685.1 Pleomorphomonas sp. | reverse complement strand
TGCAGGTTGATGTGCATGGCGTCGACGCCGAGATCGCCCGGCCTGACCTTGCCAACGATGGCGTTGAAGTTGGCGCCATCGGCATAGAAGTAGGCGCCCGCCGCGTGCACCGCCTCGGCGATCTCGACGATGTCGCGCTCGAACAGACCGCAGGTGTTGGGATTGGTCAGCATGATCGCCGCGACCTCCGGGCCGAGACGCTTCCTGACCTCCTCCGGATCAACCGTGCCGTCGGCGCGCGCCGGTACGGACACCACTCTAAAGCCGAGCTGGGCGGCGGTAGCCGGGTTGGTGCCGTGCGCCGACTCCGGCACGAGCACCACGTCGCGCGCCTCGCCGCGATCGACGATCGCCGCCTTGATCGCCGCCATGCCGCACATCTCGCCATGCGCTCCGGCCTTGGGGCTCATGGCGACCGACGCCATGCCCGTCAGTTCCAGGAGCCAACGGCCGAGTTCGGCCACCAGTTCGACGGCGCCGGACACCGTCGACAAAGGCTGCAGCGGATGAACGTCGCCAAAGCCTGGCAGCCGCGCCATCGCCTCGTTGAGACGCGGGTTATGCTTCATGGTGCAGGAGCCGAGCGGATAGAGGCCGAGATCGATGGCGTAGTTCTGCCGGCTGAGGCGAACGTAGTGGCGCATCGTCTCCGGCTCGGTCAGGCCGGGAAGATCGACAGGCGCTGTACGGGCAAGCTCACCCAGACGCGGTTCGAACGCATCGACATCGTCGATGTCGACGCCAGTGACATCAAGGCGTCCGACCTCGAACAGCAAGGGCTCTTCGATGGCAAGGGCCTGATTACCGGTGAAGGTGGGCGCGGCGACACCGGTTGCCGTTGTAACGGGCGCAGTCGGGCGGCCCACGTTATTCATGGTCATCGGTCACCTCCGAAGGTGAACAGCGTCGAAAGCAGGAAGCTGCGATAGCGGCTCGGCGTCTTTGCCGGGCTGTCGCTGAAAAAGCGGCGTTGGGACGCGGAGGACTTTTCCATTCCCCAGGGTTCGGCGCCATCCGACGAGCGATTGTCGGTCATGCCAGCGCCTCCCGCAGGGCGCTCGCAAAAGCAGCCCTGTCCTCGTCCGTGTTGACCTCGGTGGCGGCCACCACCAGCACGTTCGAAAGTTCGGGCCGGTTCGGCTCAAGCCGGCTGGCGGGAACGCCGGCCAGAACACCCTTCCCGGCCAGCGTCTCGACGACGGCAGCGGCGCTTTTCGGCAAGCGAAGGGTGAACTCATTGAAGAGAGCCCGGTTGAGCAGCTCGACGCCGGGGATCCCGGCCAGCTCATCGGCAAGCCGAACCGCGTTGGCGTGATTGACGCGGGCAAGCTTCGTCAACCCCGCGCCGCCCAGCAGCGTCAGGTGGATCGAGAAGGCCAGAGCGCAAAGACCGGCGTTGGTGCAGATGTTGGAGGTAGCCTTCTCGCGGCGGATATGCTGCTCGCGGGTCGACAGCGTCAGCACGAAGGAGCGCTTGCCATCGGCATCGACCGTTTCGCCACAGAGGCGGCCGGGCATCTGCCGCACGTACTTTTGGCGCGTCGCAAAGAGACCGACATAGGGGCCGCCGAAGCTTAGCGGATTACCAAGCGACTGCCCTTCGCCCACCACGATGTCGGCGCCTTGCGCACCCGGAGGCTCGATCAGCCCCAGGGAGACGACTTCGGTAAAGACGGCGATCAGCAGGGCACCGACGGCGTGCGCCTTCTCGGCGATCGGTTTCAGGTCGTAGAGATGGCCGTAGAAGGACGGCGACTGCACCACGACGCAGGAGGTCGTGTCGTCGATGGCCGCGAGGATATCCTCGGTCCCTGAAAGATCCGGCGGCAGGCTCTCCACCACGTGTCCGGGGAAGCGCGTCACCGTTTCGACCACGCCACGATAGTGGGGATGGACGCCGCCGGACAGTACCGCCCGGTCGCGCTTCGTGATCCGGTGGGCCATCAGAACGGCTTCGGCCAGGGCGGTCGAGCCGTCGTACATCGAGGCGTTGGCCACCTCCATGCCGGTGAGCCGGGCAACCTGCGTCTGGAACTCGAACAGGACCTGCAGGGTGCCCTGGGCGATTTCCGGCTGATAGGGGGTGTAGCTGGTGAGAAATTCGGAACGCTGGATTAGGTGATCGACGGTGGCCGGGACGTGATGCCGATAGGCGCCAGCGCCAACGAAGAAGGGCACCGAGCCAGCCGCCGTGTTCTTCGCCGCCATGGTGCCAAGCCGGCGGGCGACTGCTTGTTCGCCGGCATGCGGCGGCAGCTTCGGTAGCGCCGCGAGACGCTTTGCCTTGGGAAGATCGGCGAAAAGATCATCGACAGAGGCAACGCCAATGGCGGCCAGCATGTCGCTCCGATCGACATCGGACAGTGGAAGATAGCGCATGATCTTGGCTCCGTGGACGCACGACGGAAATCAGTGCAAGACCTGGAATGCCGCATTCCCTCCTCTCTCAGAGTTCCATCGAGAGAGGAGAGAGCGAAAGTGGCTCGGGAGAAGCCGATCGAGCCTTACAGCCCCTCGACGAAGGCCTTGTAGGCGGCCTCGTCCATCAGGACTTCCAGTTCGGCGGGATCGGACATGTCGATCCGGCAGAACCAGCCGGCGCCCTCGGGATCCTCGTTGACGGTGATCGGACTGTTGGCCAGCGGATCGTTGGCTGCGACAACCGTGCCGGTAACCGGCGAATAGACCTCGCTGGCCGCCTTGACGCTCTCGACGACGGCGGTTTCCTCGCCCTTCTTCACCTTGCGGCCGACGGTTGGCACTTCGACGAACACGACGTCGCCAAGTTGGGCCTGCGCATAGTCGGTAATGCCGAGGGTCGCGACCTTGCCCTCGACGGCGATCCACTCGTGCTCTTCGGTGTAGTACTTGGTCATGGTTTTGTTCCGTTGTCTCTGGAGGTCTTATTTGGGCGCGCGATGAAAGCGCGCCGGAACGAAAGGAAGGGAAACGATTTCAGCCGGCAGCGCCTTGCCGCGCACCACCAGACCGACCCGCGTACCGGGGCGAGCGTGAACGGCGGCGACGTAGCCCATCGCCACCGGGCCGCCAACTGTCGGACCGAAGCCACCGGATGTGACGGTGCCGATGGCGACGCCGTTCTCGTCGACGATCTCGGTACCATCGCGGGCGGGCGCTCGGCCGTCCGGCTTGATGCCCACGCGCTTGCGGGCAACGCCCTCGGCGATCTGAGAGCGAACGATATCGGCGCCGGGAAAGCCGCCTTCCACGCGGCGGCGCTTCTGGATCGACCAGAGCAGGCCGGCCTCGACGGGCGTCGTCGTCTCGTCGATGTCGTGGCCATACAGACAGAGCCCACCTTCAAGACGAAGCGAGTCGCGGGCGCCGAGGCCGATCGGCTTCACGCGGGGATCACGAAGGAGGATTTCCCAGAGGCCCGCAACGGTATCGGCGTGAGCCGAGATCTCGAAGCCGTCCTCGCCGGTGTAACCGGACCGGGACAGGAAGACCGGAATGCCGGCAAGGCTCGCCGGGCCGACTTGCATGAAGTCCCAACCGGCAACATCTGCGCCGAGTGAAAGCAGGACGTTCACCGCCTCAGGTCCCTGCAGGGCAAGCAACGCCCGCTCCTCGTGGATTTCGAGCAGTACGTCGCCCGGAAGGCGGGCCGCGATATGGGCGTAGTCCGCCACCTTGCAGGCGGCGTTGACCACGAGCCCGAGAGTACCGTCTGCACCCGGTGCGCGATGCACCATCAGGTCGTCGAGGATGCCACCACGTTCGTTGAGAAGCTGGGAATAGCGCTGTCGGCCGGGCTCGAGACCGAGGACGTCGGCCGGCACCAGTTTTTCGAGAGCACCGGCGACCGTCGCATGGTCGGCTCCGCGCAGGGTCGCCTGTCCCATGTGCGACACGTCGAACAACCCAGCCGCTGCGCGGCAGTGGGCATGTTCGGCGAGAATGCCCTCGTATTGCACCGGCATGTAGTAGCCGGCGAACGGCACCATGCGGGCGCCGAGCGCCACGTGGGCGTCGTAAAGCGGCGTCTTGAGCGGCGCTGCGGAATGCGGGTCATGGTCGCCATGGACGGGTGTCGTCATGCGTCAGCTCCGGATAGAGGTGGGCGAACGACGGGATCCGTCTGTCCGCGCCCCCTCTGTCACGTAACCTGAGAGATTTCCCTGGGGCACCTTGCCCAGGTTACTCCTTCGGTGAGTCGAGGCTCACGCCTCGCCTGCTTTCCAGAGCGTCGCCCGCTGCGAGCGGTCCTTTTGCCTGAGAGTTTCCGGGGCGGTTGCTCCTTCGGCGCCGACGGTAACCACCGTCGGTCTCTCCCGCGCAGCGTCTCGGAGCCTTGCAGCCCCGTGTCCGGGCACGACCTTCCCGAACGGCCGACAGCATGACCTGTCGGCGGCACATTTTCAAGCGGCCTACTTCTTCCCGCTCTCGTCGAAGCCGACATAAATGATGAAGTTGCCCTGGCTCTTGTCGCCCGTCACGACCAGATCCGGCGCCACGAAGTCCCAATCGGCGGCGGCCGTCCCTGGTGCGATGGTGACATTCACCGGATAGAGCTTGGAGTAGAGCACCTCGTCGCCGTTTCGGACCATCACGACCCGCACCGGCAAGGTCGAGGCGCCGGTCGCGCCCTTTGGCCCGGCCAGAAGGCGACCGGCCACGCCGACCTTGATGGTCGTCGTCCCCGACGCGTCCGTGCGGCACTCGCGGGCAAACTTGCGGATGGTGCCCTGGAAGCGGATGGCGCCATAGTCGCCCTCCTTGCCCTTCTCGAACACGGCCAGCATCTGCGTACCGTCGCGCACCTGCACCTCGGGGCAAACCGCCACCACGGCGAATCGCTCCAGCGCTTCCTGCTCGGCCTTGGGGTCCGGACCACCGGAGACCAGCGACCGCGGGGAGAGGCCACTATCCGAAGAACAGGCCGAAAGCGTCACAGCGAGCGCCAACGCCGACAAAATCTTACCGCTGAAACCGACAGACATCATGAGAGCGTCACCTCCGCTTCGCCGCTTCCATAGCATGCGGTCCCAGCCTTGGCGACTCGTTCGATGCGGCTCATCAACGATGCCAGTCCCCGGCATGTCGGGAGGGAACCAACACGAAGAAAGGACTTCTGCCGACATTCGAACCCCACGGGATGACGGCCTTCCCTTGACAGTGCGGAGGCAAACACTTCTATTCCGCTTCTCCAGCAAGAGGTGCCACGGTTGACGCTGCCGAAGCTCAAGATCCTGCTCTGCGCGCCGCGCGGCTTCTGCGCCGGCGTCGACCGGGCGATCCAGATCGTCGATCTGGCGCTCGCCCGCTATGGCGCGCCTGTCTACGTGCGGCATGAGATCGTTCACAACAAATACGTGGTCGAGGAGCTGCGGGCCAAGGGTGCCGTGTTCGTCGAGGAACTCGACGAGATTCCCGATACCGAGCAACCGGTGATCTTCTCGGCGCATGGCGTGCCGCGCTCGGTGCCGGCGGCGGCGGCGGCCCGCAACCTCTTCCAGCTCGATGCGACCTGTCCGCTGGTCACCAAGGTGCATCGCGAGGCGGAGATCCACCACAAGAAGGGTCGTCACGTCATCCTGATCGGGCACGCCGGCCATCCGGAAGTGATCGGCACCATGGGCCAGCTGCCCGAGGGTTCGGTGACGCTGATCGAAACCGTGGACGACGTCGGCAAGCTCGATTTTCCGACTGGCACGGTGCTTTCCTACACGTCGCAGACCACGCTGTCCGTCGATGACACGCGGATGATCGTCGAGGCGCTTTCGCGCCGCTATCCGGACATCGTGCCCCCCCACAAGAGCGACATCTGCTACGCCACGACCAACCGGCAGGCGGCGGTGCGCGAAGTGGCCCCGAAGGTCGACGCCATGCTGGTCGTCGGCGCTCCCAACTCCTCGAACTCTCAGCGCCTGCGCGAGGTCGCGGCCCGCGAGGGCTGCGAGCGGGCCTTTCTGATCCAGCGAGCCTCCGATCTCGACTGGAACGCACTCGACGGCATCGGCACGCTCGGCATCACGGCCGGCGCGTCGGCGCCGGAAGTGCTCGTCGAAGAGATCATCGACGCGTTCGCCGCTCGTTACGATGTGGCGGTGGAGACGGTGCGGACCGCCGAGGAGACCATCGCCTTTACCCTTCCGCGTCCATTGCGCGACATCACCGACCACGCGGCCGACAAGGGCGGCTCGGAGCTCTGATATGGCCGTCTACACGGATGTTTCCGACGAGGAACTTTCCGACTTCCTGACCCGTTACGACATCGGCGCGCTGGTCTCCTGCAAGGGGATCGCCGAGGGCGTCGAGAACTCCAACTATCTGCTCGGCACCGAGGCGGGACGCTTCATCCTGACGCTTTACGAGAAGCGGGTGAACGAAGCCGACCTGCCATTCTTCCTCGGGCTGATGGATCACCTGGCCGGCCGGGGCATCAACTGCCCGCAGCCGGTGCGCGACCGACAGGGGCAGGCACTGGGCCGTCTTGCCGGGCGGCCAGCCACGATCGTCAGCTTTCTCGACGGTATGTGGGTGAAGCGGCCGGAGGTGAGCCACTGCGGCCAGGTAGGCGAGGCGCTGGCCCGCCTGCACAAGGCCGGCGAAGGGTTCTCCATCCGCCGCCGCAACGGTCTTGGGCCGGACGGCTGGCCGCCGCTTTACGCAGGCAGTGCTGACCGAGCCGACGAAGTTCTCCCCGGCCTCGGCAGCGAGATAGAGGCCGAACTGGCCTTCATCGCGGCGAACTGGCCGAAGGATCTGCCTGAAGGCGTCATCCACGCCGACCTTTTCCCGGACAATGTCTTCTTCCTGAAGGGGCAGTTGTCCGGCCTCATCGATTTCTATTTCGCCTGCAACGACTACCTCGCCTACGACCTCGCGGTCTGCCTCAATGCCTGGTGCTTCGAGCCGGACGGCTCGTTCAATATCACGAAGGGCCGGGCTATGCTCGCCGGCTACACCGGTGGGCGGCCGCTGACGGATGCGGAGATCGGCTCGCTGCCGATACTCTGCCGGGGCGCGGCGCTGCGCTTCCTGCTGACGCGCCTCTACGACTGGCTGATGACGCCGCCCGGTGCGCTCGTTCGCAAAAAGGACCCGCTCGAGTACTACAAGAAGCTGCGCTTCCACCGCACGGCACCGACGGCGAACGCCTATGGCCTCGAACTTGCCGGGACCGGCGCATGAGCGAGGGAAAGCGCGTCACCGTCTACACCGACGGCGCCTGCTCGGGAAATCCCGGTCCCGGCGGCTGGGGGGCGATCCTCGTCTATGGCGACAAGAGCAAGGAGCTCTGCGGCGGGGAGCAGTTGACCACCAACAACCGCATGGAGCTGACAGCCGCGTGCGCCGCGCTCGAAGCGCTGACGCGGTCCTGTGCGGTCGATCTCTATACCGACAGCCAGTATGTGAAGGGCGGCATCACCGGCTGGATCTTCGGCTGGAAGAGGAACGGCTGGAAGACCGCCGACAAGAAGCCGGTGAAAAACGCCGATCTCTGGCAGCGGCTCGAAGCGGCCCGCGAGCGCCACAGCGTCGACTGGCACTGGGTGAAGGGCCATGCCGGCCACGACATGAACGAACGGGCCGACGAGCTTGCCCGCCAGGGCATGGCGCCGTTCAAACCCGGCTACATGCCGCCCGACGGAGGGGGAGAAAATGCCGCATGAAGCAGCTCCAATCCTCGTCGTGGCCAACCCGGTGGCCGGTAACTTCAACTATCGCCACCTGATGCGATTGGCCGAGCGCCTCGATCGGCTCGGTCTCAAGTCCGACATCTGGCTGACCCGCTACTCCGGCGAGCTTTCCGACATTGCCTTGGAGCTATCGCCCTCGGTGCGTACGCTGGTGGTCGGTGGCGGCGACGGCTCGATCAACGAGGCGATCACCGGCATCGTCCGCCGAGGCGGCGACGGCCCCGCCCTGTCGACCCTGCCGTTCGGCACCGCCAACGTGCTGGCGCACGAGCTCGGGCTGCCATCTTCGCCTGAGAAAATCGCCGAGCGCATCGCAGCGGGACGCAAGACCCCGCTTCATCTCGGCATGGTCGGCGAGCGTCCCTTCGCGCTCATGGTGTCGGCCGGCTTCGACGCCGACGTCGTGCACGCCGTCGATGCGCCCTTCAAGCGGCGCTGGGGCAAGCTCGCCTATGGCTGGAGGGGCCTGACACTGGCGCTTGCCCAAAAGGGGCGAGACGTGACCGTTATCGCCGACGGCGAGACGATCAAGTGCCGGATCGCCGTGGTGACGACGGCGCGCTTTTATGGCGGTCCGCTGACGATCACGCGCCACACCAAGGCGACCGAGCCCGGCCTTCGCCTGGTGACTCTCGCCGACGACCGGCCAGCAACTCTGCTTCGCGCCGCCACCGCTCTGGCGCTCGGCCGCTTGGAGACGTTGGCTACGGTTCAGGACCGGCCAGTCACGGAGGTCCGCTTCTCGGGCGAAGGCATCCGCATGCAGATCGACGGTGACCGGATGGAGACGACAGACGCGGTGGTGCGATCCGGACGCATCATCGACGTTCTGGCGTGAACGCGTCATTCGCGTTTTTCGCACACGGATGGCAGCCACAATCTCGCCGCGAACGGGCTCGATGCATAGTCCGATAGCATCCACCGGCATTTTCCGCCGCGTGGGGCTCAGCCAAGCGCGCAGGCATCATGTCCCAATCAACATCCGTCACATTCGCTTGCTTGATCTTGTCGGCATCCCCCTTACAGGCGGCCCCAGCGAGCTTTGAAACGCCGAGACCGGACGGCAGTACGATCCACTGGTCGCTCGACAGGCCGGATGCAGGCGCGAACGGACTGCTGGTTCTGATGCAGGGCTCGGGTTGCGCCAGTTCGAACAGCAGCGACAATCTCGCCAAAGCAAGAGCTGCCTTTGCCGACTTCGCGGTGTTGACGGTGGAGAAGTACGGGGTTGAGCCATCGGCCGGCCCGGCCCCCGCCGGAGAGGCGTGCTCGACGGAGTTCTACAAAAACCACAGCGTCTTGCAACGCGTCGCGGACTATCTCGACGTCATCGCCACGCTACGCGACTCACCATGGTGGAACGGCCGCCTTGTGCTCTTCGGCGGTTCGGAAGGCGCCGATGTCGCCTCCCGCCTCGCGGTCCCGGCCCATGCGGACGCGGCCGTCGTCCTTTCCCTCGGCGGCGGCTACACCTTCGGCGAGGACGTGCGCTGGTCCTTCGAGCAACAGATGATACGCGAGGGCGTGCCTCGGGACCAGTGGCCGGACCTCGCCGCGGTCTTTTCCGAGGCCAAGTCCGCCCCGCGCAGTGGCAAAGCCTGGGGTGGATCCGGCTATCGCTTTTGGGCGGACAGCGTCGACCACCGGGCCGCCGATGACCTCATCCGGTTCGACGGTCCGATTCTGATGATCCATGGGAGCGCCGACACGTCGGTTCCGGTCGCCTCGGCGCGCGCGACGCTGGACAGGTTCGCCGATGCAAAGCGTTGCAACCTGACCTTTTGGGAGTTCACGGGCTACGACCACGGCATGACCGATATGGACGGTCGGAACCACATGACCGAGGTGCTCGATCAGGCAGCCCTCTGGGTCAAGACCCGGCTGGCGGAACGAGGCGCTCGGTCGCCTTGCATGGCGCCCTGAGCCTCGTCCACGCCATCGTCGACCGCAGCGCCTCTTGTGAGAGCGACTACAGCTTTTCGAGAATGCTCGGAGCCGCCGAACAGGTGGCCTCGCTCGCCTTTTCTTCGACCTGCAGCTCCTTGACGATGCCGTCCTCTACGATCGCGGCGTAGCGTCTGGACCGAATGCCCATGCTGGGCGAAGGTTCGAGATCGAGCCCAACGCTCTTGGCAAAGGCGGCCGCCCCGTCGGCGAGAAAGACGATCTTGTCGCCGGCACCGAGCGCATCGCGCCAGGCGCCCAGCACATAGGCATCGTTGACCGCGGTGACTGCGATGGTGTCGACACCCTTGGCCTTGATCTCATCGAACTTCTGAATGAAGCCGGGAACATGGTTCTTGGAACAAGTCGGCGTGAAGGCGCCGGGCACAGCCACCAGAACCACCTTCTTGCCGGCAAACACGTCGTCGGTCGTGATCTCCGTCCGGCCGCCATCGGCGGTCGGCGTCAGAAAGGTGAACGCAGGCAGCTTGTCTCCAACCTTGATCATGACCTCTCCCTTCTCAAAGGCTAGACCTTAGGGAGTATACCTATTCGGTCGCAGCGTCGAGGCGACGGATGATCTCGTAGGCCCGGTCTTTCTCGGCCAGCACAAAACTCAGTTCGATGCCGTCCACGCCAGTCGCTTTCGACGGCCCTTCCAGCGCAACGGTGAAGTGGCGGCGGCCATCTTCCGCGCCAAGGGATTCGGGGGGCGCGGCGTACCATTTGGCCGGAGCGGTAACGAACAGATCGACGAGGCGGCCGTCATCGGCCACAGACACCTCGACGCTCCCCCTGGCCGTCTTGGTATCGAAGGCGAGACGATCGACCACAAGTCGACCGTCGTCGGATCTGATGGGAACGCGCGCTTCGGAAGCTGCGATGGCAGCCGAGGACTCAGGATCGGCGGCGCCATCGGGATCGAGGCGGATGGTCGCATCGGCTTCCGCCGGTACGCAGATCTCCGCACAAAGACCGTAGAGCACGTGGACGGCGAGCGTTACCGGCTTGTTCGGCCGTTCCGGCATTGCCCGGATCGGCAGCAGAAGACGACCTTCATAGATCATCGATGTCCCGGTAGCGTCCGTATGACGGACCGGTACCGGATAGCCGACATTGAAATCCCTGAGATTGGTGCTCTTGGCGACATCGAAGATCGGCGGAATGCCGGCATCGCCCGGATTGCGCCAGTAGGTATGCCAGCCCTTGGGCAGGTCGAGTTCCAGCGCGGTCCGGTAGGCGCCATCCTCCAGTCCGCCAGCCGCGACGAGGCGGGCCTCCACGGCCGGAACGTCAAATGCCGAAGCCGGGGCGGCAAGGAGAAAGAACAGACAAGCAATTCGCAGCAGGACCGACATCTTCAACGCAGTCATCTCGAGTTTAGGAAACGTTCGCGACTAAATAGCATCGCCCCCGCCCTCGGCCCCACGAAAAAGCGACGGGCCGAGCGGTCGCACATCACAATATAGTGCCCATACGCGTTTTTACAGCAACAAGTGACATCGTCATAATCGGCAATGTTTTCTGTTTCTTAAGGGGCAAAGGGGTTGATGCTTACACCTTTCGTATGAGCCCTGAGGATAGTATGCGCCTGTCGATACAGAAATCGATCATCCTGCTCGTCTCGACGTTGAGCCTGGCCCTTCTGGCCCTGACCGGCAACGGCGTCTGGACCGCCTACCGAGCGTGGTCGACGGCGGAAACCTTGCGAGGCCTCGCAGAGGTTGAACGCAGCCTGTTCGAGGCGATGTCCGCCTTCCGCATCGAACGAGGCGATACGCCGTCCGCGCTGGCGATGCCGAAAGAGCAGAACGGCGACGCCATCAAGGCGATCGCCGAACGCCGGGCAGCCACCTCTGCCGGGCTCGATGCCACGATCGCCGGTCTCGACCGGATCGGTGGCGATGCGTTGAAGCCAGCCGCGGACGACCTCAAGGCCCGCCGGGACGCGTTACAGACGTTGCGGGCCGCCGCCGACGCCGAACTCGCCAAACCGCTTGCAGAGCGGAACAAGAAAATCGGCAAGACCTACCTCGCCGAGGGGGAAGACATCCTCGCCGCCATGGACAAGGCGACGGGCGCCATCGAGGTCAACATGCAGTCCATGGCCCCCGAGCTCGCCGCGCTGGTGAACGTCCGGGCATTGGCCTGGAACGCCCGCAGCTATGCCGGCACCGCCGTGATCGGAATGTTGCCCGCGATTACCGAAAAGAGGCCTTTCCGCGATGGCGAGGCCGCGCCGATCAACGCCGCGCTCAAGCAGGCCCAGTCGCTGTGGGAGCTGGTACACGACATGGTCGCCTCACCCGGCATCCCCGAGACGATCAGACAGGCCTTCAGCGAGGGAGACGATGCCTTCTTTACTGGCGAGTTCCGCAAGCTTTACGAGGGGCAGATCAAGAAAATGACCTCCTGGCAACCGCCAAGCGTCAAGCTTGACGACTGGCGGCAGGCCGGAGCCAAGGCGACCTCGACGGTCGGCAACGTCGCCGGAACTGCGATCGAAGCTCTCGGAGCCAAGGCGGACGACTACTCGGCCGAAGCTACGCGACAACTTGCCATCAACGCCATCATGCTCGCCGCCACCGTACTGCTGTCGATCGCCGCCGCCGTCATCACCCGCGTCCGCCTCGGTCGTCCCATGGCTTTGATGACCGCTGCCATGAGCCGGCTCGCCGCCAACGACACGACGGTGGAAATTCCGGGCCTTGGCCGCAAGGATGAGATCGGCGCGATGGCCGCCGCCGTCGAAGTGTTCAGAAACAACGCCATTCGCGTTGGCGAAATGGCTTGCGAAGCCGCCGAGCGCGACGCAAGCGAAGTCGCCGAACGCCAGCGGCTGCGCGACGAGACCGCCGCCGCCTTCGAGACCACCGTCGGTGGCGTCCTGCAGCGGGTCATCGCCGCCATCGACCTGCTGCACAGCTCCGCCGAGACCTTGACCGGAAACGCCGAGGAGACGGCAATGCAGGCCGCCTCGGCCGCCGCCGCCGCCAATCAGGCTACAGCCAACGTTCAGACCGTCGCCGGGGCCACCGAAGAACTGTCGTCCTCGATCAACGAGATCGGCACCCGCGTCGCCGCAGCCGGCTCAGTCACAACGGAAGCGCGGGAGACGGCCGCCACCACACGAGAGAACATCGCCAGCCTACAGACCGCAGCCGACCAGATCGGCACCATCGTCGAGCTGATCGACAGCATCGCCGGGCAGACCAACCTCCTCGCTCTGAACGCCACCATCGAGGCAGCGCGGGCCGGTGAAGCGGGCAAGGGCTTTGCGGTCGTCGCCGCCGAGGTAAAGCAGCTCGCCGACCAGACATCGAAGGCCACGTCCCAGATCGGCCGCCAGATCGGCGGCATCCAGTCGTCGACCGGCACATCGGCCGCCTCGATCGGCGCGATCGCCGAGATCATCAATCGTCTCAACGATATCTCCGGAGCGATCGCCAGCGCCGTGGAACAGCAGTCCGGCGCGGCGAGCGAAATCGCCCATAATGTCAGCGAAGCAGCACGCGGCACAGCCGCCGTATCGGAGAACGTCGAGGTCATCCGAAAGGCTTCGGAGCACACCAGCGCCGTGTCCACCACGGTGCTGTCGGCAGCGGACGACCTCGCGGCACAGGCTTGTGAACTCCGCCGCGCGATGGATGATTTTCTGGTGACGCTGCGGGCGGCCTGATACCCGGCAATCCGGCGCTTTTTGCAAGGGGAGGTGGCAAACGTCACCTCCCTTCGCTGCTTTCATGCCTTGAATAATCGTCATGGCGGTTCATATTGGTCAATCGGAACCCCACGAACCCCCGGATGCGCCATGGCCGACAAGGCAGCCTATCTCGACGGTAAGTTCCTCATCGCGATGCCGGCGCTCGACGATGGTGAGTTCGCGCGCTCCGTGATCTACATGTGCGCCCACTCGGCCGAGGGGGCGATGGGGCTTGTGATCAACAAGCCGCTCGATCATCTGTCTTTCCCCGATCTCCTGGTTCAGCTGGAAATCATTCCAGACGAGAAACGCATCCGCCTGCCCTCCGAGGCGCGCTCCATGCGGGTTCATCAGGGCGGCCCTGTCGACACCGGCCGAGGCTTCGTGCTGCACACGTCGGATTTCCATCTCGATGCGTCGACGCTGCCGATCTCCGAAGAGCTGTCGTTGACTGCGACGGTGGAGATCCTGAAGGCGATCGCCGAAGGGCGCGGCCCAGAGCATTCGCTGCTGACGCTGGGCTATGCCGGCTGGGCGCCGGGCCAACTCGAGAGCGAGATCCAGGCCAACGGCTGGCTCATCACCGATTCCGATCCCGACATCATCTTTTCGGCCGCAGACGGCGAACGCTATCGCCGGGCGCTCGCCACGCTGGGCGTCGATCTCGCCGCGTTGTCGCCGGTCAGCGGCCGAGCCTGATCAGCCGCCGGTCTTTTCCCGCGCCACGGCGCGCCAGCCGATGTCGCGGCGGCAAAAGCCATCCGGCCAGCGGACGCGATCAACGGCATCGTAGGCCTTGGCCTGAGCTTGGGAAACGCTGCCGCCGAGCGCCGTAATGGCAAGAACGCGGCCGCCGTTGGAGATGATCGCGCCATCCCTGGCAGCGGTACCGGCGTGAAACACCGACACGTCCGGCAGCGCGGCGGCCTCGTCGAGGCCGTCGATGCGGCTGCCCTTGCGATAGCCGCCGGGGTAGCCCTCGGCGGCCATGACCACCGTCAGCGCCGTGCGCTCGTCGAAGTTGGCGATATTGCCGGACAGGCGTCCCTCGGCGGAGGCCAGCATCAGCTCCAGTAGATCGGACCGGAGGCGCGGCAGCAGGACCTCGGTCTCCGGATCGCCGAAGCGGACGTTGTATTCGATCAGCTTGGGACCGTCCGCTTCGATCATCAGGCCGGCGAACAGCACGCCGACGAAGGGCGTGCCACGCTTGGCGAGGCAGCGCACCGTCGGGACGATAATTTCGTCCATGATGCGCATTTCCATCGCATCATCCACCACCGGCGTCGGCGAGTAGGCGCCCATGCCACCGGTGTTGGGGCCCGTGTCGCCGTCTCCCACCCGCTTGTGGTCCTGAGCAGCGGCGAGCGGCAGCACGTCGATGCCGTCGGTGATGGCGAAGAAGCTCGCCTCCTCGCCGACGAGGCAATCTTCGATCACCACCTCGGCGCCGGCCGCGCCGAATGCGCCGGAGAAGCAGGCATCGACGGCGGCAAGCGCCTCCTCGACCGACGTTGCCACGACGACGCCTTTGCCGGCAGCCAGGCCATCGGCCTTGACGACGATCGGCGCGCCGCGATCGAGGACGTAGGCGCGTGCAGCCTCGGCATCGGAGAAGCGGCCGTAGGCGGCGGTCGGGATGCCCGCTTCGGTGCAGAGCTCCTTGGTGAAGGCCTTGGACCCTTCGAGACGCGCCGGCTCCTTCTTGGGGCCGAAGGCCTTGATGCCGGCGTCGGAAAGATCGTCGACGAGGCCGGCTACCAGAGGCGCTTCAGGTCCGATCACCACGAAATCCACGCCTTCGGCCTTGCAGAAAGCGATGACGGCCGCATGGTCGGCAGGGTCGACGGCCACGAGCTCGGCAATCTCGGCGATTCCCGCGTTGCCGGGCGCGCAGCTCAGACGGGTCAGCTTCGGGGAAGAGCGAAGGGCGGCGGCGATGGCGTGTTCACGCCCGCCAGAACCGATAAGGAGCACGTGCATCTGGGGCCTCCAACGTCGCCGAGCCGATGCCGCGCGCCTTACCATGGCGAGCCGTGGAACAAAAGGCCGGAAGGCGATGCGACCGGTGTTTTCCTTGAGGAAGCTGTCGCGCGCCACCAGGATGGGGGCTAGACTTGCTCCATGAACGCACCTGATTCCGACGATATCGTCATCCCCGACGCCAAGCGCGGCAACTGGGTCGATCGCCTGCTGCCGGCCGCTGCCAAGCCCTATGCGCAGCTCGCTCGACTGGACCGGCCGATCGGCTGGTGGCTACTGCTCCTGCCCTGCTGGTGGTCACTGGCGCTGGCGAGCGGAACGGCCGGGCAAAGCTTTCCGTCGCCCTGGCACGCGCTGCTG
>JAUVXG010000287.1 GCA_030603685.1 Pleomorphomonas sp. | reverse complement strand
GGGAGCTTGATAGGGGCCGCAGTGCCATCTCGTCCTGAGGTCCTGCGCCTTCGCGCAGGATGACAGGAAAGAGATATGAAACAAGGAGATAAGCGTCTCGTGTGGGTTATGGAGGTTGCGCCTTCTATTGTGGCATACGATCAGGTTTCTGAGTTCGCTTGCGGCTTATCCAACTGTTCCGACTATATAAATTGTCATTCTGCGCGTAGGCGCAGAACCTCAGGCCGAAAAGGGTGCGAGGTTGATATCGGGCGCCCTTGTTTCAGGGAGCTTGATAGGGGCCGCAGTGCCATCTCGTCCTGAGGTCCTGGCCTTCGCCAGGATGACGGTTAATTGATATGAAGCAAGGAGTTGCGGCGTGTTTCCGGTGCCAACTCGGTGACCGGGTGAGGCTCCCGCTCCTATCACGTTGTCCTCCTCTGCGAATGCAAGGTGGGCCTCATGCCGGACGAGGCGCGGGGGTTGCTATCGAGCCATCGCCGTCTCCGCTCTACCCCCTTGGTTAACCGGCAAATCTCCAATGTCCCAGGCTATTTGATTGTTTTTGTTAACGAGTGGGCAAGGCAAAGGGGGCGATGCTTTGGGCGGGTTGAAGGAGTGGGCAACCATGTGGTGGCACGGGACAATCGGCGCTTTGGCGCTTCTGGGTGGCGTGGCGCTGGCCTCTCCGGCGCTGGCCGAGGACTGGCAGATTGCGAGCGTGAGCGGCAAGGCCTTCCGTCTCGAGGGCGCGTCGTGGGTGCCGGTCAAGCCGGCCGAGGAGATCGCCGTGGGCGACACGGTGAAGACGCTCGGCTCGGGCACGCTGACGCTGACGCGGAGCGGCGTCACCGTGACCATCGCGCCCAACAGCCGGGTGCAACTGGCAGAGCGCATGAACGGCAAGTTCACCGACGTGATCCAGACCGCTGGCAGCACGGCGGTGGAGGTCGACCCCAGGCGGCGCATCCGCTTGGCGGTGGCGACGCCCTACATGGCGGCGGTGGTGAAGGGCACGGTGTTCACCGTGTCGACCTTCCAGGGATATTCGGAGACGAGGGTGGCCCGCGGCCGCGTGGCGGTGATCGACACCCGCAACCGGCTGGAGGCCGAGGTGACGGCCGGGCAGGCGGCCAAGGCCGGGCCGACGACGCCGCTGTCGCTCTCCGGCGACGGCGCGCTCGACACGCCCGAGCCCTTCAAGGGCAAGGTGGTGACTCGGGCGGCCGACGGCACGCTGACGGAATCGGTCAACGGCGCCGGCAAGACGGTGACCAGCCGGGCCGGCGGCAACGCCAACGGGGCCGGCAACTCGGAAAACAGCAAGGCCGGCGGCAACGCGGGCGGCAACGGGAACGGCAACTCGGGCAACAGCAACGCCGGCGGCAATTCCGGCTCCAGCAACGCCGGCGGCAACTCCAATGGCGCCGGCAATTCCGGCAACAGCAACGCGGGTGGGAAATCGAAGTGATGGCGAGCCGGATCGACGCGGCGATCGTCTGGGCGGCGGCGCGGTTCGGCGCCGTTTCGCGGGCGCGCATCGTCGAGCTGGCGATGCGGGCGGCCATGGTGGCGGCCGTGGTGATCGCCGCCGGCCTCGTCGGCTGGCTCGATAGGCTCGACGACCGGCTGGCCGACCTGCGCTTCGGCGTCGCCACGCGGGCGCCCGGTTCGTCGCTGGTTCTGGTGGACATCGACGCCAGGAGCCTTGCCGCCGTCGGCGTCTGGCCCTGGGACCGGACGATCCACGCCCGCCTCGTCGAGCAGCTGGAGGACCTCGGCGCCCGGCAGATCGCCTTCGATATCGACTTCAGCGCCCGCTCCAACCCGAGATCCGACAAGGCCTTCGCCAAGGCGATCGCCGAGGCCGAGGTGCCGGTGTTCCTGGCCGCCTTCCGCCAGGGCGAGGCGGCCGATGACCCGAGCATCGTGCTGAACCGGCCGATCGACGTGCTGGCCGCCGAAGGCTGGCCGGCGCTGGTCAACGTGCCGGTGGACCGGGACGGCCGCGTCCGGCGCTTCCCCTCGGACATGACGGTGAACGGCGAGCGGTTCGACGCCCTGCCGGCGCTGATGGCCGGGGCGGCCGAGGGCACGGGACCGATCGCCATCGACTATTCCATCGACGCGCGCGCGCTGCCGCACGTCTCCGCCTCCGACGTGCTCTACGGCAGGGTGAAGCCCGAGGCGGTGGCCGGCAAGACGGCGCTGATCGGCGCCCGGGCGCTGGAGCTGCACGACATGTTCCTGGTGCCGCGCTGGGGCATGGTGACCGGCGCCGACATCGTGGCGCTGGCCTCGGAAACGCTGACGCAGGGCCGCAACCTTGCCCGCCTGCCGGCGCTGCCCCTGGCGCTGCCGCTGATGGCGCTGGCGCTCGGGCTGTCGCTGCTGCGGCCGCGCCGGGCGTTGGTGGCGCTCGTGGCGTTGGCCGGGCTGACCGAGGCGGTGGCGGTGGCGCTGCAGGTATCGGAAGCGCTGGTGCTGCCGACGGCCATGCTGCATGTGGCGGCCATCGGCCTGATGGCGATGGTTCTCTTGCGCGAATACGGGTTGCGCTGCGCCATGCTGACCGTGGCGCGGCGCGAGACCGTCAACACCCGCCGCTTCCTGGAGCGGGTGATCGACGACGGCTTCGACGGCATCATCCTGATCGACGAGCGCGACGGCCTGACGCGCATCAACGGCGAGGCGATGAAGCTTCTCGGCCTTGGAGAGGCGACCCCCAAGACGGTGGCCGACCTGCCCGCCCCGCTGCCGGGCGTGGTGGCGGCGGTGCGCCGGCCGGACGGCGGCCGGGCCAGCGCCAACGACATGGTGGAGCTCGGCGGCCGCGTGCTGGAATACTCCGTCGTCG
>JAUVXG010000051.1 GCA_030603685.1 Pleomorphomonas sp. | reverse complement strand
CTTCAACCACGACAGCCACTCATCGATCTTCCACCTCGACCAGACCAAGGTCATGGACGGCACCCTCGTTCGTATCCTCTCCTGGTACGATAACGAGTGGGGCTTCTCCAACCGCATGGCCGACACCGCCGTCGCCATCGCCAAGACCCTCTGAGGTCGATCCAACACGATCGAGCCCGTTCTTCGGTCGGCCCCACGGGGCCGTCTCGAGGGGCGGGCTCGACCGCTCAATCCAGCGACCGACCTGCGGTCCGGTTCCTCGTCGCCGATACCATGGCGCATTGAAAATGAGGCATGGTATTCCGTTCACGAATGTCTCAGGCCTCTCACGCAGATGAGAGATTCGTGAGTATCTCAACGAGCGGATGCGCCAGCATCCTCGCGAGTTGGTACAACGCGCGACAGACACCACCGGCTCCCGGCGGCGCACGAACCTGGGACCAAAGCCATGAGCAGCTTCAAGACCATCGATGACGCCGACGTCGCCGGCAAACGCGCCCTCGTCCGCGTCGACCTGAACGTTCCGATGGAAAATGGCGTCGTCACCGACACCACCCGCATCGATCGTATCGTCCCGACCATTCTCGACCTCGCCAACAAGGGCGCCAAGGTCGTCCTCCTCGCCCACTTCGGCCGCCCGAAGGGCGAGCGCAAGGCCGAGGACAGCCTGAAGCCGATCGTCGCCCCGCTGGCCAAGGCCATCGGCAAGCCGGTCGCCTTCGCCGACGACTGCATCGGCGACGTGGCCGAGAAGGCCGTCGCCGCCCTGTCCAACGGCGAGATCCTGCTGCTCGAGAACACCCGCTACTACAAGGGCGAAGAGAAGAACGACCCGGCGCTGGTCGACGCGCTCGCCAAGCTCGGCGACATCTACGTCAACGACGCCTTCTCGGCCGCCCACCGCGCCCACGCCACCACCGAAGGCCTGGCCCACAAGCTGCCGGCCTATGCCGGCCGCACCATGCAGGCCGAGCTGACCGCCCTCGGCGCCGCCCTCGGCACGCCGAAGCGTCCGGTGCTCGCCGTCGTCGGCGGCGCCAAGGTGTCGACCAAGATCGACCTGCTCGAAAACCTCGTCGCCAAGGTCGACATCCTGGTGATCGGCGGCGGCATGGCCAACACCTTCCTGGCCGCCCAGGGCGTCAACGTCGGCAAGTCGCTCTGCGAGCACGACCTCGCCGAGACCGCCAAGCGCATCCTGGCCAAGGCCAAGGAAACCAAATGCGAGATCGTCCTGCCGGTCGACGCCGTCGTCGCCCGTGAGTTCAAGGCCGGCGCCGCCAACGAGGTCGTGGCCGTCTCCGCCGTTCCGGCCGACGCCATGATCCTCGACGCCGGTCCGAAGTCGATCGACGCCGTCAAGGCCGCCATCGACAAGGCCCAGACGCTGGTCTGGAACGGCCCGCTCGGCGCCTTCGAGATCGAGCCCTTCGACAAGGCCACCGTTGCCGCCGCCCAGTATGCCGCCGCCGCCACCAAGGCCGGCAAGCTCCTGACGGTCGCCGGTGGTGGCGACACCGTCTCGGCGCTCAACCACGCCGGCGCCGCCGAAGCCTTCACCTACATCTCGACGGCCGGCGGTGCCTTCCTCGAGTGGATGGAAGGCAAGGAGCTGCCGGGCGTCAAGGCCCTTGAGGGCTAATATCTCGGCTGGCCTCAGTCGACGGCGGTGACATCCGTCACCTTGGCTTTCGCGCTCCGCGCGGGCGCCGCTTGGCGCCGGAAGCCGCTGGCGCGGCTTCGGGAGCACTGATGGTTCCCGCCGAGCGTCTTTGTGATATGAAGCGCCCCGTGCCCCTTTCCGGGCACGGGGTTTTTTGTTGTCGGAGGTTTCCTTGCGCGCCCGCCTGTTCCTGATCACGCCCCGCGTCGTCGATGTCGCCGCCCTTGCGCCCCAGCTCGAAGCGGCGCTGGCCGCCGGCGACGTCGCCTCGCTGCTGATCGCCCCCGGAGCCGCCACGGAGAACGACCTCCAGGCCATCGCCGAAGTGCTGGTGCCGATCGCCCAGAAGCACGACGTCGCCGCGCTCGTCCTCGGCAACAGCCGCGTCATGGGCCGCGCCCGCGCCGACGGCATCCACATTGAAGCCGGCGAAGAGGCGCTGAAGGAAGCGGTCGAGGCGTTGCAGCCGAAATCCATCGTCGGAGCCGGCAACCTGCGCGCCCGTCATGAGGCGATGGAGGCCGGCGAGGCCGGGGCCGACTACATCTTCTTCGGCCTGCTCGACCTTGAGGAAGGCGAGGATGCGCACCGCAAGACCATCGACCTCGGCGCCTGGTGGGCCCAGCTGTTCGAGCCGCCCTGCGTGCTGCTGTCCGGCCGATCCATGGCGTCCGTCGAGACCTGTGCCCGCACCGGCGCCGACTTCGTCGCCGTCCGAACCGCCATTTGGGAGCACCCCGACGGACCGGCCGCCGCCATCGCCGAGGCCAACGCCATCCTCGACCGCGTCGCGCTCGAATCGCCAGACGCCGAGTAGTCGCCGCATTGCCGGCCAACTTGGCCGGTAACCCTGCCGCACGTTTCCAGCCGAACCGAGACTGCGATGCCGATGCCGCCTGAGATCCGCGCCGCCTGCCTAGCCGCCGCGTTCGGCCTTTCGGTTCTTGCCGCTCCGGCCGCCGCAGTGGAATCGGCGCCGACCCCGCCGAAGCCGCCGTCGACCGAAACCAACGCCGTTCCCGATCTGCTCGCCTCTCTGCCCGACAACGACAAGATCGACTATGCCTTCGGCGCCTTCCAGCGCGGCTACTACCTCACCGCCTTCGAGATCGCCGTCGAGCGCGCCAAGCTCGGCGACGCCAAGGCGCAGAGCCTGATCGGCTACCTCTATGCCAATGGCCTCGGCCTGCCGAAAAAGCCCGAGGAAGCGATCATCTGGTACCAGCTCGCCGCCAGGAACGGCGACCCGCAAGCGCTCGTCGAACTCGCCAACCTCGCCGCACTCGGCGTCGGCATGCCGGTCGACAAGAAGAAGGCGGCCACCTATCTGGAGGAAGCGCTCGGCAAGGGCGTCGTCGAGGCCAACTACTGGCTTGGCCTCCTCTGCATCGACCCATCGTCGGGCATCCTCGATTACGCCCGCGCCGCCGCCCTGTTCAGGGCCGCCGCCGACGAGGGCAACGTCGACGCCACCTACGCCCTCGCCGCGCTCTTCCGCGAGGGACAGGGCGTGGTGAAGAACGAAGCGGAGGCCGCCCGGCTGATGGGCGAGGCGGCGCGCGAAGGCCATCTCGCCGCCCAGGTCGAATACGCCATCATGATGTTCAACGGCACCGGCGTCGCCCGCAACCAGAAGACTGCGGCAGCCTGGTTCAAGGTGGCGGCAGAGGCTGGAAACCCGGTCGCCCAGAGCCGCCTTGCCCGCCTTTACGCCAGCGGTGAAGGCGTGCCGCGTGATCTGGACAAGGCCCGCCAGTGGTATGGGTATGCCAGGCGTGCCGGCCTTGTCGACGACTGGCTCGAACAGGAGCTTTCCGCGGAAGCGCAAAAGACGGCGGAGAAGCCGCCTGCCCTGCCCGGCGTCGATGCTGGAAACTGATGACGGACGATCATTGAAGCGAACCGCCACCTGTCATATGCTCGCTCGCAACAGAAGGAGATTGATGCGCAGAGACTTCAGTTGAACCCGCCGAAGGCGGTTTTCGTAGCGCCCGCGTCGGCGCTGTCTTTGTTGCATTTTCTCCGGATCCATCATGAAAAGCCAAAACCTGTCGATCCGCGCCTATGATGAGGCCACGGATCTCCACGCGCTCTCGACCATCTGGTTCGAAGCCTCACGCCTCGCGCACGCCTTCATCGGCGAGCAGCGTTTACGCGAGCAACGCATCCTCATCGAGGAGAAGTATCTTCCCAACGCCGAGACCTGGGTCGCGTGTCTCGAAGGCGCGCCCATCGGCTTCATCAGCCTGCTCGCCAACTTCGTTGGCGGCCTGTTCGTCGCGCCGAACCGGCAAGGCCACGGCATCGGGCGAGCCCTCATCGCCCACGCGCTGGCTCTCAAGGGCGAACTCGAACTGGAGGTCTATACCGAGAACGCGCAAGCCTTCCGCTTCTACAAGAGCCAAGGCTTCATTGAACTATCCCGGCGAGCCGAAGACGACGAAGGCCTGCCGTTCGAAAACGCCCGCATGCGCATGTCGCGCTGACCAACCAGCCGGAAGCCGCCATCGGCGGCTTCCGGTGCCAAACGACGCCGAACGGAAACTCGCCGGCAACTGATGCGACACTCCACTTTCCGGCGCCAAGCGGCGCCGCGCGGAGCGGCATTCGAGACACGGAGCGTCTCGAATGCATCTAGCGGAGCGAAAGCCTAAGGACCGGAGGTCCGCCGGCGATTGAGGCAAGAAAACAAAACCAACACTTGCGCTCGGCGGCCGTTTGTGATGGCTACGCAGCCAACGTTTTTCCTGAAGGATCCCTCGAAAATGGCTCGTTCCGCCCTCCTCAACGTCATGGTCCAGGCCGTCCGCAAGGCCGGACGCGGTCTTGCCCGCGATTTCGGCGAGGTCGAGAACCTGCAGGTATCGATGAAAGGACCTGGCGATTTCGTCTCGGCCGCCGACAAGCGCTCTGAGCAGACGCTGTTCGAGGAGCTGAAGCGGGTGCGTCCCACCTACGGCTTCCTGATGGAGGAGCGCGGCGAGGTGGCCGGCGAGGACGAACAGCACCGCTGGGTGGTCGATCCGCTCGACGGCACGGCCAATTTCCTGCACTCGATCCCGATCTTCTCCATTTCGGTAGCGCTTGAGAAGAACGGCGTGCCGATCGCCGGCGTGGTGTTCAACCCGGCCACCGACGAGCTCTACACCGCCGAGCGCGGCGCCGGCGCCTTCGTCAACGACCGCCGCCTGCGCGTCTCCGCCCGTCGCGACATGCCCGACTGCGTCATCGGCACCGGCGTGCCGCATCTCGGCCGCGGCAACCACCCGCGCTATCTCAACGAACTCAGGCAGGTGATGGCCAACTGCGCCGGCATCCGTCGCCTCGGTTCGGCCGCCCTCGACCTCTGCTACGTCGCGGCCGGCAAGCTGGACGGTTTCTGGGAAGACGACCTCAACCCGTGGGATACGTCGGCCGGCTGGCTGATGATCAAGGAGGCCGGCGGCTTCATCACCGACAAGGCCGGCAAGGACGACATGCACGCCTCCCGCACCCTGGTGGCCGGCAACGAGCAGATCCACGCCCAGCTTCTCGCCACGCTCAAGAAGGCCTGACGGCGCAACACGATCCGAGCCAGGCGGCTTCCCCCGAAAAAATCGGGGGAACCGCCCGTACGCCTTGCTCTTTTTGCCTTAAATCGCGTTTACTATGTCGCGATCAGAGAGAGCAAGCGATAGAGCCATGGCCAAAGACGCGTCCGGTATAAAGCTCACCAGCCCCCAGGTGTATCTCTGGCGAATGGCGGTGTTCCTGGTCATAGCCGCCTTCGTCGGCCTCTTGCTGTCACGGCAGCTCAAGACCGCCTTCATGGCCAACCCCGGCCTCAACGGCCTGATCTTCTCGGTGGCCCTGGTCGGCATCCTGCTGATCTTCCGCCAGGTGATCCGTCTGTTCCCCGAGGTTCGCTGGGTCAACTCCTACCGCTACGGCGAGCCCGGCCTCGAAGTGCGCAAGCAGCCGGTGCTGCTCGCGCCCATGGCGACGCTGCTGGGCGACAGGCTGGGCCAGCGGGCGATTTCCGCCTCGGCCATGCGCTCGCTGCTCGAATCGATCGCCACCCGCCTTGACGAGGCGCGCGACATCTCGCGCTACATGACCGGCCTCCTGGTGTTCCTCGGCCTGCTCGGCACATTCTACGGCCTGATCTCCACCGTGAACTCGGTCGGCTCCACCATCCAGAACCTCGACGTCGGCTCAGGCACAGCCAGCGTGATTTTCGAAGACCTCAAGAGCGGCCTGCAGGCGCCTCTTTCCGGCATGGGCACCGCGTTCTCGTCCTCGCTGTTCGGCCTCGCCGGCTCGTTGATCGTCGGCTTCCTCGACCTTCAGGCGGGCCAAGCGCAGAACCGTTTCTACCTCGACCTCGAAGACTGGCTGTCCACCCAGGCCGAGCTCGATTCGGCCGGCGACGTCGGCGCCAGCATCCGCGACGCCAAGAACCTCGACGACCTCCGGGGCGCCCTCGAACACCTCTCCAAGCAGATCCACGAGGGTGGATCCGGCGGCCGGTCCAGCCAGGCGATGGCCAATCTTGCCGAAGGCATTCAGGGCCTCGTCCAGCACATGCGCGCCGAACAGCAGCTGGTGCGCGCCTGGGCCGAGAGCCAGGGCGAGCAGCAAAAGGAAATCCGCCGGCTGCTCGAACTCTTGACCGGCGCCGTCGAGCGGTCGGAACGCGGCTGAACGGAGTTCTTCCATGGCCCTCGGACGCCGCAGGTTTTCGACCCAGCAGGACTACTGGCCGGCTTTTGTCGACATGCTCACCACGCTGGTGCTGTCGATCATCTTCCTGCTGTCGGTCTTCTCGCTGGCCCAGTTCTTCCTGAGCCAGCAGATCACCGACAAGGACACCGTGCTGGGCCGCCTCAACGCCCAGATCGCCGAGCTGACCGAACTGCTCGCCATGGACCGCGCCTCCAACCGAGACCTGCAGGACAACGTGTCGCTCCTGGAATCGAACCTCCGGGACGCGCTGGCCGCTCGCGACAGCCTTCAGGGCCTGATCGCCAACCAGTCGGGCGCCGCCGACGCCGCCGACAGCAAGGTCCAGTCGCTGACCTCGCAGTTGTCCGACGAGAAGCGCGTCAGCCAGCGGGCGCTGGCCCAGGTGGAGCTGCTCAACCAGCAGATCGCCGCGCTCCGCCGTCAGATCGCCGCGCTTGAGGATGCCCTCGACGCGTCCGAATCGCGCGACAGGGAAAGCTCGGCCAAGATCGCCGACCTCGGCCGCCGCCTCAACGTGGCGCTGGCCCAGCGGGTGCAGGAGCTGGCCCGCTATCGGTCCGACTTCTTCGGGCGCCTCAGGGAAATCCTGTCGCAGCGGTCCGACATCCGCGTCGTCGGCGACCGCTTCGTCTTCCAGTCGGAGGTGCTGTTCGATTCCGGCAACGACGAGATCAACCCCGCCGGCCAGGGCGAACTCGACAAGCTGGCCGAGGCGGTGCTGCAGCTCGAAGGACAGATCCCGCCGGAAATCGCCTGGGTCTTGCGCGTCGACGGCCATACCGACGCCCGGCCGCTGTCGGGCACCGGCCGCTTCCGCGACAACTGGGAGCTCTCGTCCGCCCGCGCCATATCCGTGGTCAAGTATCTGATCAGCAAGGGCATCTCGCCGAACCATCTGGTGGCCGCCGGCTTCGGCGAGTTCCAGCCGCTCGAAGAGGGCAACAGCGAGGAAGCCAACGCCAAGAACCGGCGCATCGAGCTGAAGCTGACCGAGCGCTGACGGCGTTCGGTTGTTCTGCCAAGCCGTAACAGTCGTTCACAATTTTTGACTCTTTGCCGTTCACCGGCCGTTTATCATCCGGGCCGCAGATAAGAGCGAGGCGCCCGAGAGCGGCGCAGGACTGGAAAGCGCGGACGAACGACATGGCACGCAGATTTTTCGGAACCGACGGCATCCGCGGCACGGCGAACACCTGGCCCATCACCCCCGAGATCGCCCTCAAGGTCGGCATGGCCGCCGGCCTCGCCTTCCATCGCGGCGACCATCGCCATCGCGTCGTCATCGGCAAGGACACCCGTCTCTCCGGCTACATGATCGAACCTGCGCTCACCGCCGGCTTCACCGCCGTTGGCGTCGACGTCTTCCTGACCGGCCCGGTGCCGACGCCGGCCGTCGCCATGCTGACGCGCAGCCTCAGGGCCGACCTCGGCGTCATGATCTCCGCCTCGCACAATCCCTTCGCCGACAACGGCATCAAACTGTTCGGACCCGACGGCTACAAACTCAGCGATGAGGTGGAGCTGGCCATTGAGGAAATGCTGGACAGCGACTTCACCGGCCGCCTCGCCGCCCCCGCCGATCTCGGCCGCGCCAAGCGCGTCGACGGCGAACGCGCCCGCTACGTCGAATCCGCCAAGCGCACGCTCAGCCGCCATATCTCCTTCGAGGGTCTGCGCGTCGTGGTCGACTGCGCCAATGGCGCCGCCTACAAGGTCGCGCCGGAAGTGCTCTGGGAGCTTGGCGCCGCAGTGGTGGCGCTGGGCGTCGATCCCAACGGCCTCAACATCAATCGCGACTGCGGCTCCACCAGCCTCGCCGCCATCACCGAAAAGGTGCGCGAGGTCCGGGCCGACATCGGCATCGCGCTCGACGGCGACGCCGACCGCGTCATCATCATCGACGAGAAGGGCCAGGTGGTCGACGGCGACCAGTTGATGGCCGTCGTCGCCGCCTCGTTCAAGGACGACGGTCGCCTCGCCCGGCCGGGCATCGTCGCCACCGTCATGTCCAACCTCGGCCTTGAGCGCTATCTCCAGGGCATCGGCCTCGAGCTCGTCCGCACTAAGGTCGGCGACCGCTATGTCGTCGAGGCCATGCGGGCCGGCGGTTACAATGTCGGCGGCGAACAGTCCGGCCATATCGTACTCTCCGACTACGCCACCACCGGCGACGGCCTCGTCGCCGCGCTGCAGGTGCTGGCCGTCGTCAAGGCCTCCGGCAAGCCGGTGAGCGAGGTCTGCCATCGCTTCGATCCGGTGCCGCAGCTCCTGAAGAACGTCCGCTTCAAGGGCGGCAAGCCGCTGGAGGACGAGGGCGTCAAGGCGGCGATCATTGCCGCCGAAGGCCGGCTCGGCGCCGGCGGCCGCATTCTGGTTCGCGCCTCGGGCACCGAGCCTTTGATCCGCGTCATGGGCGAAGGCGACAACGCCGATCTCGTCGCGGCTGCCGTTGGCGACATCGTCGACGCCATCGGCAACGTCGCCGCCTGATCCTCGGCCCCGACACTTCGAAAACGCCCCGGCCGCTCGACGCGACCGGGGCGTTCTCGTGGGATTTATCTGCCGACTGATCTTTTTCATCGATCATCAAGGTTAAGCAACGTAGTTAAGTCGAGATTAACCGACTTGCCCTAAAAATCCTTCTCAAAGCGATGATGAACGGCGGCCCACCGCCTTGCGATCATGCTTTAGCGGAAGGATCGTCCCATGCGCAGTCTCACAATCAACCTTTCACTGGCCGTGGCTGCGACATTCGGCCTCGCAGCCTTTTCCAACACCGCCCGAGCGGCCGACATGCCGGTGGAATATCCGCCGATCATCGAAGCGCCCGAACCGATGCCTCTGGCCGCCGTCGGCGGTTGGTATCTCCGCGGCGATATCGGCTACAAGCTCTATGAGAAGCCCAAAGGCTCGCTCAGCAGCATGCCCTGGGGCACCACCGGCAACGGCGGTCAGATGGGCTACGAAAAGATGCTCGGTGCGGCCGACATCGGTATCGGCGTCGGCTACAAGTTCAACGACTATCTTCGCACGGACCTGACCCTCGACTACGAGACGCCCGCCAAGTTCAAGGGTTCGTTCTACTGCGCCTCCGCGCCCTGTACCGGCGAATGGCGCGACAGCGAACGCGTCAAGATCACGGCTTACAGCGCGCTTGCCAACGTTTATGCCGACCTTGGCGACTTCCATGGGTTCAAGCCCTATGTCGGCGCCGGTGCAGGCGCGTCCTATCTCAGGACAAGCCAGGTCCAGTCCGGCATGGTCGATACGGACGGCACCGCACCCAACAGCAAGGGCAAGTGGAACTTCGCTTGGGCCTTGATGGCCGGCGTCGAGTATCCGGTCAGCGATCGCCTCAGCGTCGATCTCGGCTATCGTTACCTCAACCTTGGCGACGCCCAGACCGGCAGCGCCACGGACGGCAGCGGAAACGTGGCCCACATCGATTACAAGGACATCACCGCCCACGAGGTGCGTGTCGGTCTGCGCTACTACCTCAACTGAACCCAACGAACCGGTCTGAAGCAAGCGGCGGGGCTCATGTCCCGCCGCTTGTCTTTTTGGCAACACCTTTGGTCGAGCCGCAACGGCCCGGCTTGACGGCGCAGGACCTTTCCGATAGCTCAGGCGGCGGGACACTCCTCCCCACCGAGGAGCGCCTATCTGAAAGGATAGTTACATGACTGACGCGACCGCCGCGCCGGCTTTCAAGCCGGCTAATCCCCGTTTTTCCTCCGGCCCCTGCGCCAAGCGCCCAGGTTGGACCGTCGAGGCCCTCTCGGGAGCGCCGGTCGGCCGCTCCCATCGCGCCAAGATCGGCAAGACCAAGCTCGCCGAGGCCATTGACCTCACGCGCAAGGTGCTGCGCGTTCCCGCCGACTACCGCATCGGCATCGTCCCCGCCTCCGATACCGGCGCCGTCGGAATGGCGCTATGGTCGCTGCTCGGCGCCCGCCCGGTCGACATGCTGGCCTGGGAATCCTTCGGCTCCGGCTGGGTGACCGACGTCGTCAAGCAGCTGAAGCTCGACGCCCGCGTCCTCGAAGCGCCCTATGGCGACATCGTCGACTTCACCAAGGTCGATTTCGACCGCGACGTGGTCTTCACCTGGAACGGCACCACCTCCGGCGTGCGCGTACCGAATGGCGATCAGATCCCGGCGAGCCGCCAGGGCCTCACCATCTGCGACGCCACGTCCGCTGCCTTCGCCCAGGCCCTGCCCTTCGACAAGCTCGACGTCGTCACCTTCTCCTGGCAGAAGGTTCTTGGCGGCGAAGGCGGCCACGGAATGCTGATCCTCTCCCCGCGCGCCGTCGAGCGCCTGGAGAGCTACAAGCCGGCCTGGCCGCTGCCGAAGATCTTCCGCCTCACCTCGGGCGGCAAGCTGATTGAAGGCATCTTCAAGGGCGACACCATCAACACGCCCTCGATGATCTGCGTCGAGGACTACATCGACGCGCTGAAATGGGCCGACGCCATCGGCGGCCTCGACGCGCTGATCGCCCGCGCCGACGCCAACACCAAGGCCATCGCCGACTGGGTCGCCAGGACGCCGGCCGTCGCCTTCCTGGCCAAGACCGAAGCGATCCGCTCCAATACGTCGGTGTGCCTCTCCTTCGTCCACCCCGAGGTGGCAGCCCTCGACGTCGCTGGCCAGCAGGCCTTCGTCAAGACGCTGACCGGCCTTCTGGAGAAGGAAGGCGTCGCCTTCGACATCGCCTCCTACCGCGATGCCCCTCCGGGCCTCCGCATCTGGTGCGGCGCCACCGTCGAGACGTCCGACGTCACCGCCCTGACCCCGTGGATCGACTGGGCCTTTGCCAAGGCGCTGGCCGGCCTGAAGGCCGCCTGACGGATAGTTGCCGGAGAGGGAGCCAGAGCCTTCGGCTTACCCCTCTCCCTATCCCTCCCCCACAAGGGGGAGGGGACCCTAACGACAAATCGTAGGCTCATCCAGCTGACTTACCGGACCAACCGCGTCCCCTCCCCCCCTTGTGGGGGAGGGACAGGGAGAGGGGTAACTCGGCACAGCAATCCAAAGGCAAGGACACATCATGGCTCCTCGCGTTCTCATTTCCGACAAGCTGTCCGCCACCGCCGTCCAAATCTTCAAGGACCATGGCGTCGAGGTCGACTATCAGCCCGATCTCGGCAAGGACAAGGAAAAGCTGGCCGAAATCATCGGCAACTACGACGGCCTCGCCATCCGCTCGACCACCAAGGTCACCGAGAAGCTGCTCGCCAACGCCAAGAACCTCAAGGTGATCGGCCGCGCCGGCATCGGCGTCGACAACGTCGACGTGCCCGCCGCCACGGCGCGCGGCGTCATCGTCATGAACACGCCCTTCGGCAACTCGATCACCACGGCCGAGCACGCCATCGCCCTGATGTTCGCCCTCGCCCGCGACATTCCCGAAGCCAACGCCTCGACGCACGCCGGCAAGTGGGAGAAGAACCGCTTCATGGGCGTCGAGCTGACCAACAAGACGCTCGGCGTCATCGGCTGCGGCAACATCGGCTCCATCGTCGCCGACCGCGCCGTCGCCCTCAAGATGCGCGTCATCGCCTACGATCCGTTCCTGTCGAACGAGCGCGCCGTCGAACTGGGCGTCGAGAAGGTCGAGCTCGACGAGTTGTTCCGCCGCGCCGACTTCATCACGCTGCATGTGCCGCTGATCGAGAAGACGCGCAACATCATCGACATCTCCGCCATCCTGAAGATGAAGAAGGGCGTGCGCATCATCAACTGCGCCCGTGGTGGCCTGATCGTCGAGGCCGACCTGAAGGCCGCCCTCGATTCGGGCCATGTCGCCGGCGCCGCGCTCGACGTGTTCGAGACCGAGCCGGCCACCGCTCACCCGCTGTTCGGCCATCCCAAGGTGGTCTGCACGCCGCATCTCGGCGCCTCCACCACGGAAGCGCAGGAGAACGTCGCCCTGCAGGTCGCCGAGCAGATGTCGGACTACCTGATGAAGGGCGCCGTCTCCAACGCCCTCAACATGCCGTCGATCACCGCCGAGGAAGCCCCGCGCCTCACCCCGTTCGTCAAGCTCGCCGAGCTTCTGGGCTCGTTTGCCGGCCAGCTCACCGAGACCGGCCTCAAGTCGATCCGCATCGAGTATGAGGGCGAAGTCGCCGGCATGAACATCCGCGCGCTCTCCGCCGCCGCGATCACCGGCGTGCTGAAGCCGCTCCTGCAGTCGGTCAACATGGTGTCGGCGCCGGTGATGGCCAAGGAGCGCGGCATCGCCGTCGCCGAGGTGCGCAACAACGCCTCGGCCAACTTCGAAAGCCTGATCCGCCTGACGCTGACCACCGATCGTCAGGAGCGTTCGATCGCCGGCACCGTCTTCGCCGACGGCCATCCGCGCATCGTCGAGATCAAGGGCATCAAGATGGATGCCGAGTTCGCGCCGTCGATGATCTACGTCACCAACGAGGACAAGCCGGGCTTTATCGGCAAGTTCGCCGGCATTCTCGGCGATGCCGGCATCAACATCGCCACCTTCGCCCTCGGCCGCCTGGAGCTGGGCGCCGACGCCATCTGCCTCGTCGAGGTGGACGGCGACGTGCCGGCCGACGTGCTGGACAAGGTGAAGGCCATCCCGGTGGTCCGCCAGGTCAAGGCGCTGAAGTTCTGATCATACGGAACAGAGACACGGAAAGGGCGTCACTCGGCGCCCTTTTTCTATTTCAGAGACCTTGTGTTGAAGCTCTCTCTATTTCCGGGCAAAGCCATATCAGGACACGAAGAGGTCAGCCGCCAAGCGTAGAGATAGTGATCGCCATCCACGTTGTTATGATCGCCGAACAGCTTGAGGTCGACAACACGACCGACTTCGTCCGCCTTGGAAACGGTTACCTTTGGGCCATCGAACTGGCTGAGCGCCGGCCGGATCGCTGGCACATCAATGCTGTCATACGCCCCAAGATCGGGCATATAGGCGAGAAGGTAGCGAACACCGCGACGACAGAGCAGCGCCTTCAGATCGCCATGCGCTTTAAGCGTCTCGTAGAACACGCGGTCGTTGACCAGTCCCTCGATCTGAGTGACAGACCCCCGATAGGCGTCGGCGAAAGATCCAGCTCGGTCTCCCATGGCAACGCGATCTCCCGCCAACACCGGCGCGAGGTCAACGGCGGCCTTGCGATTGATCGCCTCGAATGTGGTGACCGGGGATTTACCCAATCCGTTTGACTTCGCAATCCAAGCGCCCGCGCCGGCGACCAGCACCAGCGCAACAAACGATGCCAACAATGTAGCTGACCGGCTCTGGCGTAGACCAAACTCCGCAATGCGATCGTCGAAGCAGGCAAGAATGGCGTGAAGCCCAATGAAAACAGGAAAACCATACCATATCCAGATCGTCCAGGACGAGCCGAGGGCCAATTTGGCAGCGTAGAACAGGAACCCCAGAACAAATCCACCAAGCAGCACAGCCGGCGCCGATCGACGCCGAGCAAGGGGCAGTACAAGCAGGGCAATGACGAACACCGCAAGCAACTTGCCTTCGACGGAGCGAAGGAAGACCAAGAAGGACGACAAGCTGAAACCGCCATCGAAGGGCGAGAGCGTCGCATCGAGCAATATGTGATTGATCTGGAGCCCCCCGAGCGACTTGATGGAGCCGGATACCGGCATGGGCATGCCGAACAGATACAGATTGAGCGCGGCGTAGACCACTCCACCAAGGGTGAGGAAGGCGAGCGGTGGAATGGCCGCGCGAAGGTTGCGCGTTGCCAGGAGCAGGGTTGGAAGAACGAACACAGCGGCGTCGATGCGTGCCCCGATTACCAGCGCCGCGGCTACAGCTAGCCATAAGCTGCCACATCGACCTTCAATGTAGCGAACGACGGCCAGAACAAACAGGCCGAGCGCTGCAATCAGCAGCGAGATCTCCATGCCATGCCCGACGACCGGCGTCGCCAGAATGGCGGCGAACGCCACGAAAGCCGCGGCAAGAGCCAGCGATTCAGAACGAAGTGCCGCCAGGAGGAAAAATACACCTAAGGTTGCGAGAATCGCCTCGACAGAGGCAAGAACCAGCGGCGACGTGCCAACCGTCTCGGCCAGCCCCGTGACAATGAGAAGCCAAAGAGGATGGTATCCATTCGTCAAAGTCTGACCATCGAAGGCGCTCAGACCGTCAATCGCCAGATTGTGAGCGATTACCGTGTAATAATAGGCATCATCCTCAAGCAGAATAGCGCCATGGTTCACGATCTGAACCGCATAACCGAATATGATCAAGGCCAGAAAGACAACTGAAAAAACTACGTTAAGACGCATTGAACCGGTTCGCATTGAATATCTCGCTTCACAAGGCTGGGGCACGACAGTTCAAAGCTTGAGGTTCTTGAATAGGCCTTCTGGGATGGCGCAAATAATTGTCATCACGAACCACCACACAGAGCGGACATAGACGATATCTCGCTTGGCTTCGACCGCCTTGAAGATCGCCTTGGCCACCTCTGCCGGCTCGGCGGTCAGAAGGCCCGGCAATCGCATGCCCTCTGTCATCCGCGTGCGAACGAAGCCCGGCTTCAACGTGACGACGTGCACTCCCTTGCCGGCCGTCCGGTTGCGCAGGCCGGACAGAAAGGCGGTAAAGCCGGCCTTGGCGGCGCCATAGGAGTAGTTCGACGCGCGCCCTCGATCCCCCGCAACCGACGAAATGCCGACAAGGGTGCCCGACCCGCGCGCGATCATTCGCGCGGCGACCATGTCGAAGACCAAAGCTGGACCTTCGAAGTTCGTCCGAACAACTTCAACGGCATGTGCCAGTTCGCTTTCCGCCCGCCCCTGATCGCCGAGCAAGCCCACAGCGGAAACGACTACGTCCGGCAAGCAATAAAGCCCATCAAGGAAGTCGGCAAAGCTGCCCGTCGTCAGAATATCGAGGGCATGCGCCGTGACGGAAACGCCGAATCGGGTTGCGATGTCGTCCGCTTCTCGGCCCAGCGCATCGAGCGACCGGCCAGCCAACATGACGTTCCAACCTGCTCTCGCAAACCAATGGGCAGTCGCGCGACCAATGTCGGAGGTCGCACCGAGAACAAGAAGGGTTTTTGGGGTGTCGCTCATTGCAATCCTCACAAGCCTAGGCGCTCCGCTAGGCGCGACTTAACGTGGCTTACCGGATCCAGCGCCTGACGAAGGCTACGGAAAACACCCACTGTCTGGGCATAGCCGGCCTCAAAGGTCGCCTGGGACTGTCGAGCATCCTTGGCGAGATAAAGACGCCCACCAGCTTCCATCACACACTTGTCGAGTTCCTCGAGAAACTCCAGGAGACCAGGCCTCATGGGGAAATCGAGCGCCAAGGTGTATCCAGGCTGAGGGAATGAGAGAAGGCCGTCCGAAGCCGCGCCGAACTTCTTGAGCACAGCAAGGAACGACGCACTGCCCCAATGGGTAATTCTCTCCAGCATTTCTGCCAGAACACTCGCCGCCCTTTCCGTTGGGATGACGCACTGGTGCTGTACGAAGCCACGATGGCCGTAGATTCGATTCCAGTTGGAAATACCGTCGAGCGGAAAGAAGTAAGGATCGATGTCCACTTGGAAAGGCCCGCCGACTCGGCGTGCGCCCCAACGGTAATAGAACTCATTGAAGAGGCGAACACTCAGTTTGTTGAGTGCCAGAGACGGAAAGTCGAAGGGCACACCGAGGAGTGGTGGCGCGACCTTCGGGAATCGCTTGTCCGGCGCACCGCCTTCAAGTTCTTCAACCTTGGCATGCTCGCCGAGAAAGACCAGCGACCTGCCGAGATGCGCGCCACGAGCCAAGCAATCGATCCAGGCAACGGAGTAAGTTGCTCCGTCGTTTTCTTCCAACGTACGCATCGCCTCGCCGAGGTCGGACGCAGCAATGGTCCGTTGCCGAATCCAACCCGTTTCGACCGGCATAAGGCGAAGAGTCGCCTCGATAATGGTGCCCGTCAGCCCCTGCCCCCCAATGGTAGCGCGAAACAGCTCGGCGTTCTCGCTCCGCGACGCGCGAACCAGCTCGCCGCATGGAGTCACGATGAGCAGATCCTGGACATGATTGCCGAAGGCCCCATCGTGATGGTGATTCTTGCCATGCACATCCGAAGCGATAGCACCACCCAGCGTAATGAATCGCGTCCCAGGAACGACCCGCGGGAAGAAGCCGCGAGGCAGAAAAGTGGCAATGATGTCGGCAAGCAGAACGCCCGCCTCGGCCGTCAACAATCCTGACGCTGCGTCGAAACTCTTCATGCGGTCGAGCTTCAGCGTCGACAGCGTCTCGGAAACACCGATCGCAGCATCTCCGTAGGACCGTCCGTTTCCTCGGGCCACCCGGCCGGTGCCTGCGGTGGAAAAGGATAGTACGTCTCGGCGATCGCGAGCAGCGTGGAGCGGCTGGTCTACAACCGGGTAGCGGTTCCAGCCGGAAAAGCGGGTCATGACATCATCCCCGATACGAGGCTTTATTGAATACGAAGTAACGATCGAGCCTATACTTGACAAAATTCCCCAGTGAGAGACCAAGGACAGCTCCTGTGTACTTGCCCTCGACGGAGCCGGTCACATGCCAGAACAACAGCTCCGCAGCCCAGAACAACAAGGTCGTCACAACCGAAGAAGAGCCATAAATAACGACTTTGCGAGCTTCAGTGCCGTGCCCTTCGTATGTGTCGAGAAATATCCATTTCTTGTCGAGTATGTACTTGCTTACGAAGCCGACGACGGTACCGGTCAGAATTGCCACCATCAAGGGAAGCGCGGGCATGACACGCACCACAGCTTCTTGCGCGGCAAGATTGGCAAACCCGGCAACGACCGCAAAGAGAACGTAGCGGATGAAGACTGTCTGGCCTGAGAGCCGCCTCGCTTCGTCGAGGCTCTCGATGTCCGACATCTGTTTTCCTTAAATGGCAGCTGCGAAGAAGACGACTATCAAGCCGAGCGCAACATAGCTGTGCTTGTCTCCAAGAGCGAAGGCGATGGGGTCATCGTCCATGTGGCGCCGATGGGCAAGCATAAGCGCTCTCGCCAGCCAATAGAGCAAAATGGGGCAGACCAGCCAAAGGAACTGCGGTCGGCTATAGAGCTGATGGACCGTGCTCGACGAGATGTATAGTGCGAACACCGTCACCGCGTTGAAGCCGGATGCCGCTGCCAGCGCCGCGACAATATCGAGATCGGCCTTGCGATAGCCGCGACTCGTGGAGTCGGGCAGATCCGCATCGATGCGCGCTGCGAGCTCTATGTAGCGCTTGATGAGAGCGAGCGAGGTAAAGATGAACATCGAGAAGGCAAGGAGCCACTCGGAGACAGGCACCGAAATCGCCGCCGCGCCGGCTAGGACGCGCAACGTGTACAGCCCGGCCAACACGACGACGTCGATGGCCATTTTTCTCTTCAGTGAGAATGTGTAGGCGGTAGTCGTCGCCAGATAGACGCAGAGCGCTATCCCGAACCAGAGAGAAATCGCGAACCCTGCACCGAGAGCGACAGTGATCAAGATAGGCGGCACGACGATCGCCTCGAGTATCGGCACTGTTCCCGCCGCAAGCGGACGATTCTTCTTGGTCGGATGGCGACGATCGGCATCGATATCGACCAAGTCGTTGATCACGTAGATGGCTGAGGATGTCAGCGAGAAAGCGAAGAAGGCGGCAATAGCCAGCAGAATGGATCCGATATCAAAGCGCTGGGCCGCGAGGAGCGGCACGAACAGAAGGCCATTCTTGGCCCACTGATGAAGGCGGAGGAGCTTACGCCAGTATTTCCACCGGTTCTCCTCTCTCTCGACGACGACGACGGACGACGGCTGCACGGCACGTGCCGCACGGACGATCTTTGAAGTCGCCCCAACGACGATGGCCTGTCTCGCTTTGGACCAGACCGCCAGATCCGCCCGATCATTGCCGATATAGTCGAAGCCACGTTCGCCAAAGTGATGGACCAGCAAATCCGCTTTGGCCGTTGACGACAGATTGATCCCCGCATCGGAGGCGAACCAACCGTCGAATAGACCGAGATGCTCCGCTATCGCCTTAACGTAGCTCTCGTGGCTCGCGGAGGCCAAGTAGACGCGTCGTCCTTCGGAGCGAGCAGTCTCGATCAGATCGATCACGGATGGATTGTAGGGAAGGTTAGCCGCGTCAATCGCAACTCTAGCGGCAACATGTGTTTTGAGAGATGCCTTGCCCCTAGAGAGAGCCCGCAACAAGTGCCCGGTCATAAGCGGCGTCGCGCCCAGATAGGCGGCGCTGGACTCCACGAGCAGATCGGTACGGATCAGCGTACCATCGAGATCGACAACCAGAGGAACATCATCCACGCTGGGGGGACAGACTGAAACCAAAGTGTCCATGTACGCGGCCTCTTCAATCAGGCGTAGCGACAACCTACGCATGAAAATGTGAATCAATTGATGATAAGACTGCCCAGGTTGCGCTTATGCGCCTATTAACCTTTACTGGATCTGTTCAAGTTGCTGCCCACGCGGGACGCGGCGCTGAAGTATTGACAGGTTCACTCAAACGACAACTCGATAGGAAGGAGCAAATCGAAGCCCCTCCATCAACTCGAGCGGTTGGCTCATACCTTGCCTTTTGCAGTCACGCCATGTCCGCATTGGGCAGATGATCCAGCGGCAGCGAGGCCTGCGCCTTCACGGTCTGGATGGCGAAATTGCTGCGGATGTCGATGACCCCCGGCAACTTGAGAAGCGTGCCGAGCAGGAAGCGCTCGTAGGCGGCGAGATTGGGTAGAACCACCTGCAACAGGAAGTCGGACTCGCCGGAGACCAGATGGCAGGAGACGACCTCGGGCAAGGCGCGCACGGCTTCCGTGAAGGCCGCCGCCGAGTCGTCATGATGGCGCTCGACCTTGACGCCGACGAAGACCGTCAGGTCGAGGCCGACACCGCCGCGATCCAGGGCCGCGTGATAGCCACCGATCACGCCGGCTTTCTCCAGAATCCGGACCCGGCGCAGGCAGGGCGATGGCGACAGTCCGACCTCCTCGGCCAGCTCCACGTTGGTGAGGCGGGCGTCCCGCTGGAGCGCGGCCAGAATCCGACGGTCAATGGCGTCAAGCTTCATCGCTGGCATATTCGAGCAGCCCTCACCATCCCCCTTGGCACAACATGCTAATCCGAGGTCCGATCGAAGCGCAACACGCAAGGACATGCCCCGACCTCAAGCGCTAGCTTTCAAACGAAAGAGAGCGAGGAAGACCGCATGGGCATGATCGATTTCTGGATGTTCGCCGGCGCGCTCGTCGTCGCCTATCTCGTTCCCGGACCCGACATGGTGCTGGTGTTGCAGACTGGCCTGCTCAAGGGCAGACCGCAGGCCCTCGCCGTGGCGGCAGGGCTAGCCGCCGCCCGCGCAACCCACGTGCTCTTGGCGGCGGCCGGATTGGCGGCGCTTCTCAATACGGTGCCCGCCGCCTTCGAAGTCGTACGTTTTGCCGGAGCGGCCTATCTCGTGTGGCTCGGCCTCGCCATCCTCAGATCTTCATCCTCCTCGCCGGAAGACGCCCCCCAGACGAACGATCGCCGGCAATCCTGGTCGAGCGCCATGCTTCGCGGCTTGCTGACCAATCTTCTCAATCCCAAGGCGCTGCTGTTCTGCTCGGTTCTGTTGCCGCAGTTCGTCCGACCGGACAATGGAAGCGTGGCGCTGCAGTTCGCGGTGCTCGGAGCGATTCTCGTTGCCATCGGCGTCATGTTCGACGTCGTCTATGCCGGCGCCGGATCGACGCTCAGCCGGTGGGCCGGACGCCATCCGCTGGCGCAGTTCGTCCAGCGCTGGACCTTCGCCGCGTTTCTGATCGGCTTCGGCCTGCGTCTCGCCCTGTCGCAACGGCCGGTGTGAAGCCGCCAGAGCAAGCCCGCCAAACCGAACGACCGGAATCAGGCAGCTGCCCGCTTCCAACCCACGGCGAGGAAGCCGGCGCCGATCATCAGAGAACCGCCGATGCGGTTGACCAGCCGCTGGACGCGCGGCTTGCGGATCGTCTTGCGCGCCATGGAAGCCAACAGGCCGTAGGCCGCGGCGTTGGCCGCCGCCAGCACGAGGAAGGTCGCTTCGAAGACGGCCATCTGGAGGCCGACGGGCTCATTGCGGTTCAGGAACTGCGGCAGGAACGCCACGAAGAAGATGATGCTTTTCGGATTAAGGGCGGTGACGGCATAGGCGTGCAGGAAGATGCGGAGCGGCCGCTCCTTCTCGGTCGATGCTGCCTCTGCCGAAGCCTCGCTGGCCACCGGCGCGCGCCAGAGCTTGATGCCGAGGTAGATCAGGTAGGCCGCTCCGATCCATTTCAAGACGACGAACAAGGTGGCGGACGCGGCGAGAAGCGCGCCGAGGCCGAGCATCGAAGCGGTCATCGCGGTGAAGTCGCCGAGGGCGACACCCGTCACCGTCGCCACGGCGGCGCGTTTGCCATGACCGAGCGCATAGGAAATCACCAGAAGAACGGTCGGTCCCGGGATGGCCAGCAGGACCGCCGATGCCGCGACGAAAGCCAGCCAGAGTTCGATGGACATGCTCATGCTCCAAGCTACCGGAACATCGAGCAATCCACAGGATCGGCTATAAGGCAAGCGCGCAGGTCAGGTTTTCTTGGTGGCTTCTGGTCCGCCACACAACAAGCCGCAAAGCGGCTTCCGGCGCCAAGCGGCGCCCGCGCGGAGCGGCATTCGAGGCAAGAATCGCCTCGAATGCGGAAGCCTAAGGGCCGGAGGCCCGCCGGCGACTGAGGCTAGCCCAGAACGCTCTTCAGCTCGTTGACGATGTTCGGATCGATATCGGTGCGCTCGCTTCCATAGGCGATGTTGGCCTTGAGGAAGCCGAGCTTGGTGCCGGTGTCGAAGGTCGTGCCGCGGAAGCGCACGCCGCAGAACGGCTGTTCCTTGGCCAGCCGCAGCATGGAGTCGGTGAGCTGGATCTCACCGCCGGCGCCCGTTTCCTGGTTGCCCAGAAGCTCGAAGATGCGCGGCTGCAGGATGTAGCGGCCGGAAATGTAGAAGTTGGACGGCGCGTCCGCCGGCTTCGGCTTCTCGACCATGTCGGTGACCTCGAACACGTCGGTCGACAGCGTCTTGCCGAGGGCGACGATGCCGTAGGACGAGGTCTGCGCCGGATCGCATTCCTCAAGGCTGACGACATTGGCGCCGCTCGCCTCGTAGGCGTCGACCATGCTCTTCAGACACGGCGTCGTGTGCTTCATCAGCATGTCCGGCAACAGCACCGCGAAAGGTTCATCGCCGACGATGTCGCGGGCGCACCAGACGGCATGGCCGAGGCCGAGCGGCTCCTGCTGGCGGGTGAAGGAGGTGGTGCCGGCGGCCGGGCGCTCAGCGCGCAGCTCTTCGAGGGCGGCCGTCTTGTTGCGGGCGGCGAGCGTCGCCTCAAGCTCGTAGGCGAGGTCGAAGTGATTCTCGATCACCTCCTTGCCGCGGCCGGTGACGAAAATGAAATGCTCGATGCCGGCCGCCTTGGCCTCGTCGACCACATACTGAAGTGCCGGCCGGTCGACGACGGTCATCATCTCCTTCGGCACGGCCTTGGTGGCGGGAAGGAAACGGGTGCCGAGGCCGGCAACGGGAAAGACGGCTTTACGAATACGTTTGGACATGAAGCACTCCTGAGCGGCAACTTTGGTGACGGTCCGAACGTCTGGACGTCTGCCGCGTGGGCGGGACCATCAATAGCGGAAAAATGTTTAATTTTGGAAATGTCGGTTCGGTTGAAAAAATTCCCCTCATGAAAGGCCGCATACGAGCGACCAGGACCAGACGATACGGAACTTAACTTATCGTTTACCATAAGTCCCGTCTCTGAAAAGACAACACCGGTCGAAGAGGAGAGCGCGTCATGACGAAGGTATCACGGGCCATCCGGGGCGCCGCCGCCCTCACGCTCGCCGCCCTCCTCGGCGCCTGCGCCATCCTCGGCAACGAGTTCGACGCCGGCGATCGCACCGGCCTGCCGCCGCTGGCCGATGGCCCGATACCGCCGGCCTTCACCGCCTTCGTCGAGAGCCAGTGGCCCGCCGCCGAGGCGCGCGGCGTCTCGCGCGCCACCTTCAACGCCGCCTTCCGCGGCGTCGGCCCCGACAACGACGTGCTCGCCAGGGCGAGCAGCCAGCCGGAGTTCTCGCGCGCCATCTGGGACTACCTCGACGACATGGCGGCGGAAAGCCGCATCGCCACCGGCCGCGACATGCTGGTCCGCCACCGCGCGCTGCTCGACCGCATCGAGGCGACCTATGGCGTCGACCGCGAGGTCGTCGTCGCCATCTGGGGCATGGAGAGCAGCTACGGCGCCATCCTGCGCGACCCGACCAAGGTGAAGAACGTCGTGCGGGCGCTGGCGACACTCGGCTGGCGCGGCGGTTCGCGCGCCGCCTATGGCCGGAAGCAGCTCAACGCCGTCTTGCGCATCCTGGAACACCACGACGTCGACGCCCGCCACATGACCGGCTCCTGGGCCGGCGCCATGGGCCAGACCCAGTTCATCCCCACCACCTATCTCGCCTATGCCGTCGACTTCGACGGCGACGGCAAGCGCAACATCTGGACCTCGGTGCCGGACGCCCTCGCCTCCACCGCCAACTATCTCCGGAAATCCGGCTGGCAACCCGGCGCCACCTGGGGCTACGAAGTGGTCCTGCCGCCCGGCTTCGACACCTCGATGGAAGGTCGCTCGGCAACGCTCGCCGACTGGACGGCGCGTGGAATCGCCCGCGCCTCCGGCGCCGCCTTCCCGCGCCCTGGCGATCAGGCCACCCTGCTGCTTCCCGCCGGTCCCGGCGGCCCGGCCTTCCTGACGCTCAGGAACTTCCAGGCGATCAAGCGCTACAACAACGCCACGGCCTACGCCCTCGGCGTCGGCCACCTCGCCGACCGCCTCGCCGGCGGCGCGCCCTTCATCACGCCCTGGCCGCGCGGCTACACGCCGCTCGACGAAGCCGGCCGAGCCGAGTTGCAGGCCCGCCTCAAGGCGATCGGATTCCCTCTCGAGAAGATCGATGGTAAGGTCGGCCCTCAAACCATCGCCGCCATCCGCGCCTATCAGGCGCAGCGCGGCCTCGCCGTCACCGGCCACGCGTCGCTCGAACTGCTGACGCTGCTTCGGGGCGGCTGAAGCCGGCCTGATGGTCGACAGCGACGGTGTCGGAGGCTCGTCACATGCCGTTCCGCCGGGCAAAGGCCCTGACGGTCCTCATCCTCGCCACGCTGATCGCGGGTCTGCCCGCGCTTGCCCAGCAGGTCGTGGTGCAGCGCGGAACCCAGGTTGAGGTCGTCGAGCCAGCGCGCGACAACCGCCCGTTCCTGATGCGCCTGTTCGGGTTGGGCGAACCGCCGCCGGCGCAGCCGCCGCCGGGCGCCCGCATCATCAAGGTGCCGCCACCCGGCCAGCAGCGCAAGGCTGCCCGCCCTCCGGCCGTCGTCAAGCCGCAGAACCCCAAGAACGACGACGCGCGCGTCGTCCTGGTGATTGGCGACCGGCTGGCGGCCGACCTCGGGCGCGGCCTCGACGTCGCCTACGCCGACCGGCCGGACGTGCGCATCGAGACCAAGACCGTCGACGACGCCGGGCTCGCCACCACCGGCGACACCGACTGGAAGGCGTTCCTTGAGACGCGCCTGACCGACAAGCCGCGTCCGGCAGCGGTGGTCGCCATGATCGGCCGCGCCGATGGCCGCCCCATCGACCTGCCCGACCGCACCGTCGAATTCCCCTCTCCCGAGTGGGAGACCATCTACAAGGCCCGCCTCAACGAGCTGACGCGCGTCGCCCGCGAGCACGCCGTGCCGCTCCTCTGGGTCGGCCTCGTTCCGGTTGCCAGCCAGCAGGCGACCAACGACGTCACCTACATCGACGGCGTCATCCGCGTCGAAGCGAACGAGAAGGGGGCGACCTATATCGACGTCTGGGAGCCGTTCTCGCAGAACGGCGCCTTCGTCGCCAGCGGCCCCGATCTTGACGGACAGGTGCGGCAGTTGCGCCTGAAGGACGGCGTCGGCTTCACCCGCTCTGGCGCGCGCAAGCTGGCTTTCTACGTCCAGCAGAACCTCGGCACCGTCCTCAATGTCGCCGCCGAGACGGCCAGCCTGATGCAGCAGATCTCCGGCGACGGACCTGTCCTGGTCCTGAACGACCCGGCCGCCACCGGCGAGGACAAGCTGATGGCCGCCACCGATCTCGTGCCGCCGAAACCCGGCACCGCGCTCCACCGCCTCGTCGTCGAGGGCCTGCCGCTGGAGCCGGTCGCCGGCCG
>JAUVXG010000273.1 GCA_030603685.1 Pleomorphomonas sp. | reverse complement strand
GTCGCCACGAGCGGCCCCGTGATCATTTCAAGGCGCCGGTCGGCGAGCCGGTGCGGCACGCGCCAGAGGTAGGCCATCTCGCGCGAGGCGCGGATCACCGGGTCGAACAGGCCGAGCAGCGTGAACATGAAGCCCGGCACGCGTTGCACCCGCATCGGTCGATGGTGGACGACGCCGGCCGCATCGGCGATATCGGCGATCGACGCGGTGTGCCCTTCGAAGTGAAACACCTCGAACGGGCCAAGGCGATCGCGTTGTTCGGCCAAACGCACGAAGGCGCGCGCAAGGTCGGGCAGATAGGCCCAGGCGTGCGGCACGTTCTCCGGACCGGGCGCGCGAATGACGCCCTGCCCGGCCTTGGCGGCGATCAGCGCCGACAACCAGCTTTGGCCGGAGATCGTCGGCCCGAAGAAATCGCCCGCCCGGAGGATGCAAGTCCGAACCCGACCGGCGCGCGCCGCCTCGGCGAAACCCCGTTCGATCTCGACGCGAATGCGCCCCTTCTCGGAGGTCGGCGCCGCGACGAGATCGGGCGTCAGCCGATCGGGCATCCTCTCGCCGAAACCGTAGACGTTGCCGGGACAGAGATGCAGCGCGCCGAGGCGTTCGGCGATTGCGAGCGCTGCGTCATAGAGCGGCTTCGCCAGTTCGGCCCAGCGATGATAGGGCGCATTGAGACCGTCGAAGACCACGTCAACAGGCGAACTCGCCGCCTTGGCCACCACCTCGGGATCGTTGAGATCGGCCTCCACCGGCCAAACCCAGTCCGGCAGTTCGCCGGCCCGTCCCCGACGCACGAGGCCCGACACCTGCCAGCCCTGGCGATGGAACTCCTCGGCAACCGCCCGGCTCACGCCGCCAAGGGCGCCAAGGACGAGAACATGTCCGCTCATCGTAATCTCCCGAAACGTAAAATATTCCAACTGATTAACTTGCGGTTGGCCGCCGCCCCCTCTCCCTGGTCCCTCCCCCACAAGGGGGGAGGGGACGCAGCTTGGGTCTACCCCCTGCTGGAAGATCCGGCCTGCCTCGGACATGGGTAGGCAGCTCCAATCGTCCCCTCCCCCCTTGTGGGGGAGGGACCAGGGAGAGGGGTTCGCCGTATACGAACCGGCAACCTCTGATCCAATCATTGATGTATTTCCATTCGCACATCAATTCGCTATATCTGTCGCAATCGTATTCATTTTTGCATGACAATGCTCGACTGGACCCTTCTTCGCTCCTTCCTTGCCGTGGTCGACGCCGGCTCTCTGTCGGCCGCCGCCGATCGTCTCGGCCTCGTCCAGCCGACCGTTGGTCGGCATATCCGCGAGCTGGAGGAAACGCTCGACACGCCGCTGTTCCGCCGGCAGCCGCGCGGACTGGAGCCGACGCCGGCCGCCCTCGACCTCGTCGAGGATGCCCGCCGCATGGGCGAGGCGGCGCTCGCCCTGGAGCGCAAGGCAAGCGGCACCGGCGACAGGCTCGCCGGCACGGTGCGAGTCACGGCGAGCCGCATGGTGGCCACCTATCTGCTGCCCGACATCGTCGCGGCGCTGCATGTCGAGGAGCCCGATGTCGACATCGAGATCGTCGCCAGCGACGAGACGCAGAACCTGTTGCGCCGCGACGCCGACATCGCGCTGCGCATGTACGAGCCGCGCCAGCCCCAGCTGATCCGGAGGCGCATCGGCGACCTTCCGCTAGCCGTCTACGCGTCTCCCGCCTATCTCGCCCGTCGCGGCACGCCGGCCCGGCTGACCGACCTTCTCGAACACGACATCATCGGCCTCGACCGCGCCGACGACCTTCTGCAAGGTTTTGCCCGCGCCGGCCTGCCGGTGCCGCGCGAGTGGTTCCCCATCCGCTGTGACGACCACGTCGTCGGCTGGCAGATGGTCATCGCCGGCGCCGGTATCGGCTTCGTCCAGGTGCCGATCGCCGAAGCTGAGCCGCGTGTCGTGCGGCTGCCGGTCGAGGACATCGGCTTTGCGCTGCCGCTCTGGCTCGCCTACCACGAAGACCTCAAGCCGAGCCGCCGCATCCGCTTCGTCGCCGATCGGCTGGCCGACGGCCTTGCTCGTCGCATCAAAACCCGGAAGGCCACGTGATCGCCGCCCTCGCTCCTCTCCCCGCCGTGGAACTGGCGCCGCTTTTGATCGGCGCAACCCTTCTGGTCGACGGCGTCGGCGGCGTCATCGTCGAGACCGAGGCCTACGAGGCCGACGATCCCGCCTCGCACTCGTTTACTGGCCAGCGGCCGCGCAACCGGGCGATGTTCGGCCCGCCGCTGACCGCCTATGTCTATCGCTCCTACGGCGTGCACTGGTGCGTCAACATCGTCACCGGACCGGTGGGCCACGGCGCCGCCGTGCTGCTGAGGGCCATCGAGCCGACCGACGGCCTCGCCGTGATGGCGGAGCGGCGACGGACCGCCGAACCGCGTCTTCTCGCTTCCGGCCCCGGCCGGTTGACCCAAGCGCTCGGCATCACCATCGCCCACGATGGATTGCCGCTCGATGCGCCACCCTTCGAGCTGATCCCGCGCCAAGGCACTCCCGACATCGTCGCCGGGCCGCGCATCGGCATCACCAAGGCGGCCGACCGGCCCTGGCGCTTCGGCCTCAGGGGATCGCCCTACCTCAGCCGGCCGTTCCGCTGAGCGATCACCGCAACAATCGCAGCGAGCCGGTCAGCGACTTCACCCACTTCGCCGGACCGCACAGACCGATGCCGTCGATCGCTTCCTCGGCCAAGTGTTTGCCCGGCAACAACGCCTCATACTCACGATAGTCGTGCAGCGACCGCGAGAAGGCAGGAAACACCACCAGGGCGCAGTCGTCGCCGCGCGGCATGGCCTTAAGCATCAGCGCCCGGATGGCATCGGATGTGGCGGCCAGAATGGGCACCGGCAGGATGGAACTGTCGTCGATAACCCGACCCTCGGCGTCGGTGAGCGGACGATTGCCGAGCCACGGCAGACGAGCCCCGAGACCTATGCCGATGGCGCCGACCGTGTTGGCCAGAAGACCAAGCGGCAGATCGGGATTGACGACGATGGCGAGGCGATGATCGGACGACATGAGAACTCCGAAGCGAATGAACACTTCGGCAGGTTATCCAGGTTGTCGGGACAATTCTTACCAAAGATTGCCGCTGAGTTGCCGAGTATGGTAGGTCCTACCCAACAGTGACCGAAAAATGGTATGTTATGCCGAACTCCCCATTGGAACCGATCGACAACAAGATTCTCGACACGCTGCAAGCCGACGGCCGCCTCACCAACCAGGCGCTAGCCGCCGAAGTGGGGCTTTCGACGTCGCCCTGCTGGCGGCGCGTGCGTCAGCTCGAGGAGACCGGCGTCATCGACGGTTACCGCGCCGCGCTCGACCGCCAGAAGATCGGCCTTGGCGTGCTCGCCTTCATCCGCGTCAAGATCGACAGCCACAGCGAAGCGGAAGCCGAGGAGTTCTCGAAGAGCGTCGCCCGACTGCGCGAGGTGATCGCCTGCTACTCCATCGCCGGCGACGCCGACTTCCTGCTCCAGGTGGTCTCGCCCGACCTCGACACCTACGCCGACTTCGCCATGACGGTGATCCGTCGCCTGCCGCGCATCAAGGAAATGCAGACCACCTTCGTCCTGAAGGAGATCAAGCCGTTCAAGGGTTTTCCGGTGGGGCTGTGAGGCGGCGTCGACCTATATCGGCCTCCCGCTTTATTCTGGCCGAGGTCCTGCGCCGTCGCGCAGGACCTCGGCCGAAAAGGGCAATCGGCCCCTCT
>JAUVXG010000043.1 GCA_030603685.1 Pleomorphomonas sp. | reverse complement strand
TTCTCGTCCTCGATACCGGTGCCTGTCGCGACCGAGCCACCTGCCGAAGCGTTGCTTCGGTGTGAGGCGTCAGCCTTCGAAAGCCTTGACGATCAGCGATGCGTTGGTTCCGCCGAAGCCGAAGGAGTTGGAGAGCGCGTAGCGCAGCTTCTTTTCCTTGGCCTTGTGCGGCACGAGATCGATCGTCGTCTCGACGTTGGGATTGTCGAGGTTGATGGTCGGCGGCAGGATGCCGTCGCGCACGGCGAGCGTCGAGTAGATCGCCTCGATGGCGCCGGCGGCGCCGAGGAGGTGGCCGGTCATCGACTTGGTCGACGACATGGCGAGGTTCTTGGCCGCGTCGCCGAACAGTCGCTCGACGGCGCCGACCTCGATGCCGTCGGCCATGGTCGAGGTGCCGTGGGCGTTGACGTATCCGATCTCGTCCGGCGAAATCCTGGCGTGGCGCAGGGCGGCCTTCATGCAGCGGAACGCACCGTCGCCGTCCTCGGACGGGGCGGTGATGTGGTAGGCGTCGCCCGACATGCCGTAGCCGACGATCTCGCCATAGATGGTGGCGCCACGCTTCTTGGCGTGCTCCAGTTCCTCGACGACGACGACACCGGCGCCTTCGCCCATGACGAAGCCGTCACGATCGCGGTCGTAGGGGCGCGAGCCCTGTTCCGGCCGGTCGTTGAAGGTGAAGCAGAGCGCCTTCATCGACGCGAAGCCGGCCAGCGAGATACGGCAGACCGGGCTTTCCGAACCGCCGGCGATCATGACGTCGGCTTCATCGTTGGCGATCAGGCGCGCCGCGTCGCCGATGGCGTGCGAGCCGGTCGAGCAGGCGGTGACCACCGACGAGTTCGGTCCCTTGTAGCCGTGGGCGATGGAGATGTAGCCGGCGGTGAGGTTGATCAGTCGGCCGGGAATGAAGAAGGGAGAGACACGGCGCGGCCCCTTGTCGCGCAGCGTGTAGCCTGCCTCGACAATGCCGTTGATGCCGCCGATGCCCGAGCCGACCAGTACGCCCGAGCGGGCCTGATCGTCATACTCGGTCGGCTTCCAGCCGCTGTCCTCGACCGCCTGACGGGCAGCTTCCAGCGCGAAGATGATGAAATCGTCGACCTTGCGCTGGTCCTTCGGATCCATGGCGAGGTCGGGATTGAACGTGCCGTTGGTGCCGTCGCCGCGCGGAATGAGGCCGGCGATCTGACAGGCGATATCATCGACGGGGAAAGAGTCGATGCGGCGAATGCCGCTTTTGCCCGCCTTGATGGCGGCCCAGTTGTGCTCGACACCGCAGCCGAGCGGCGTGACCATGCCAAGACCGGTGATGACGACTCGCCTCATTGGACGAGAGCCTCCCTGTTGATCGTCTCCGCCGGGTCCGTCGCCGTCATGGGGAGGACACGTGCGAGCGGGACGCAATTGACGGAGCGTAAGGACCGTTCAGCTGGCCGGGCCGGCCGAGAAAGCTGCCGGCCTCGCAGCCGGCACCGGTCCCGCAAACGCGTTGTCAAGCAAAGAAAGCAGTTCCTTTGTGAGGAACTGCTTCCCAGCCGAACGCGTCCGGAAATCAGGCCGTCGCCTTCTCGAGGAACTTGACGGCGTCGCCGACCGTCAGGATCGTCTCGGCGGCATCGTCGGGAATCTCGACGCCAAAGGCTTCCTCGAAGGCCATGACCAGCTCGACGGTGTCGAGAGAGTCAGCACCCAGATCTTCGATGAAGGAGGCCTCGAGAACCACCTTGTCGGCGTCCACGCCGAGATGGTCGATGACGATGTTCTTCACCTTTTCAGCGACTTCGCTCATGTTCACGGATCCTTGTTAGTCCAAATCCATTGCCGAACGGGACGTCGGCCGCTCGCCGCCTGCCTCGCATTCGCGAGACCATGGCAACGGTGACCGGCTACCGAAGGTGTCGAGCATGCCAGTGCCTGACGGCACTCCCCCGGTTGGTCCGATCGCCCGCCCCCGGGGTCGAACAAGTCCGAACCCCTCGGAAATCGTGGCGATCTCAGCCCATGCTCGTGCTCACGACCTTCGGGCGGGTCCTCGGACAGTTCCCGATCAGATCGCGGGCTTGGTAACACACTTCGCCCCTGATGACTAGCGGCCCCCGGAGCATTTCCCGTTCGGAAGAAATCGTCCGATCGGGACGGAAATGCACCGGAGTCAATCGTTTGGACATACTCCGCTGGCTCGGATCATTTCAATTCGAACCGAATATGTCCGGCGAAACCGCCGATGATCGCAAATGGTTCCTTCACCATTCGCGAAACCCAGAAACGGAAGGCCGGGCACCGCTCCGGCCTGCCAGTCAGATCATCGCCATGCCGCCGTTGACGTGCAGCGTCTGGCCGGTGACATAGGCGGCCTCGCGGCTCGCAAGATAGACGCAGGCGGCGGCGATCTCGTCGGAGGTTCCAAGCCGGCCCATGGGCACCGCGGCGAGGGTGCCTTCCTTCTGCTTGTCGTTGAGGGCGTCGGTCATCGCCGTCTCGATGAAGCCGGGGGCCACGCAGTTGGCGGTGATGCCACGCGTCGCCACCTCGGCGGCAAGCGCCTTGGTCATGCCGATCATGCCGGCCTTGGCGGCGGCATAGTTGCCCTGGCCGGGGTTGCCGGTGACGCCGACGATGGAGGTGATGCCGATGATGCGGCCGAAGCGGCGCTTCATCATGCCCTTGATCGCCGCGCGGGAGAGGCGGAAGCCCGAGGTGAGGTTGACCTCGATCACCTGGTCCCAGTCCTCGTCCTTCATGCGCATGAACAACCCGTCGCGGGTGATGCCGGCATTGTTGATCAGAATGTCGACCTGACCGAGGGCAGCCTCGGCGTTGGCAAACAGACGGTCGACATCCGCCCGGTCCGAGAGGTTGGCGGTGACGATGTGGGTGCGCTCGCCCAGCCGGCCGGCCAGTTCCTCAAGGGGGGCGAGGCGGGTGCCGGAAAGCGCCACTTTCGCGCCTTGCGCATGCAGCGCTGTGGCAATCGCGCCGCCGATGCCGCCGGAGGCACCGGTGACCAGTGCCGTCATTCCAGTCAAGTCGAACATGGCTTTCCACCTCGTTCTTGCGTCCAGCCGGTTGTCGCCGGCGGCTCGCTTGACGGCCTGACACCACGTCGGCCGCGCCGAGTCAAGCGCCAACGGCTTGTTTTCCCGCGTTTACCGTTCACTTCGCCCCACATCCGTCCAATGACTGCTGACGGGGAATGGGGCGTTTAGGCTTAGTGTGAAGTGACAGACAGGGAGAGGATCATGACCACAGAGACGCACTTTTCAACCGTGTCGATCATTGCCCTCGGCGTTGCCGACCTTGGCCGTTCGCGCGCCTTCTACGAGGCGCTCGGTTTCAAGGCCGGACCGGGCTCCGGCGAGCAGATCGTCTTCTTCCAGCTCGGTGGGCTCGTGTTCTCGCTCTACCCGAGGGCACTGCTTGCCGAGGACGCCGAAGTGGCGAACGACGGCCAGGGCTTCGACGGCATGACGCTCGCCCACAACTATCCGTCCGAAGCGGCGGTGGACGCCGCGATGGCCCATGCGCTTGCGTCGGGTGCGACGCTGAAGAAGAAGCCGCAAAAAGTCTTCTGGGGCGGTTATTCGGGCTATTTCGCCGATCCGGACGGCCATCTCTGGGAGGTGGCTCACAATCCCTTCGTGAAGGTCGACGATCATGGCATAGTGACGCTTTGAACGAACAAGAAGGAGTGTCACCGATGGCCATGGACGGGAAGACCGACGACGACATCACCCGCATCCTCGAGGAAACGCGAACCATCGCCGTGGTCGGCGCCAGCCAGAATCCGTCGCGCCCCGTCTATGGCGTCATGGGATTCCTGATCGGGCGCGGTTACGAGGTCTATCCGATCAATCCTGGCCTTGCCGGGCAGGAGCTGCAGGGGCGGACGGTTTACGCCAGCCTTGCTGACGTGCCGGCCGAGATCGACATGGTGGACGTGTTCCGCAACTCCGAGGCGGCCGGCGACACCATCGACGAGGCGCTGGCCCTGCCGGTGCCGCCCAAGACCATCTGGCTGCAACTGGGCGTCATCAACGAGGCGGGCTTCGAACGTGCCGAAGCGAAGGGCGTCAAGGTCGTCATGGACCGCTGCCCGGCCATCGAGGGGCCGCGACTCGGCGTCTGACGCGGCGGGTCGCCGGCGCGGGCGGTCCTATCGTCCGCGCCTCACCTTGCCCATCCGCTCCTTGCGTTCGCGGTCCTTGCGTGCCTTGGCAGCGCGCATGGCGGCGGCGCGTCCGAGCGGCCGGCCGGCACTTCCCTCCGAGATCATCTCGAAGCGCAGGGCGCCAGCGAACGGGGCCGCCTCGATGAGGCGGACCTCGACCCTGTCGCCGAGCCGGTAGGTTTCGCCACTCCGCGACCCGATCAGCGAATGCCGCGCTTCATCGAAGGCGAAGTAGTCGGCGCCCAGTGTCGAGATGGGAATGAAACCGTCGGCGCCAGTCTCGTCGAGGCGGATGAACAGCCCCGCCTTGGTGACGCCGGCGATGCGCCCCTTGAAGATCGCACCGACGCGATCGGCAAGCCAGCCGGCGATCAGTCGATCGATCGTCTCGCGCTCGGCCTGCATCGCGCGCCGTTCGGCCGCCGAGATCTCCTCGGCGACGCGCGGCAACACGTCCTCGGCGCCATTCGGAAGTCCATCCTCGCCAAGGCCGAGCGCGGTGATCAACCCGCGATGAACCACGAGGTCGGCATAGCGGCGGATGGGCGAGGTGAAGTGGGCGTATTTCCTTAAGTTGAGGCCGAAGTGGCCGATGTTGACGGGTGAGTACTCGGCCTGGCTCTGCGAGCGCAGCACCACCTCGTGGACGAGGTAGGCCTGCGGCGTGCCGTCCACCCTCTCCAGGATGCGGTTGAACAGCTCTGGTTCGATGTTGCCTTGCTTGGCCAGTTTCATGTCGAGCGTCGCCAGGAACTCGCGCAGCGACTCCAGCTTGGCGAGCGAGGGCTGGTCGTGCACGCGATAGAGCAGCGGCGTCCGGCGCTTTTCGAGGGTTTCGGCGGCCGCCACGTTGGCCTGGATCATGAACTCCTCGATCAGCCGGTGGGCGGTCAGCCGTTCCGGCGTGACGATGCGGTCGACCGTGCCGTCGGGTTTCAGCAACACCTTGCGTTCGGGCAGGTCGAGTTCGAGCGGCCCTCGCGCATCGCGTGCCTCGGCGAGAATTTCATAGGCCGCCCAGAGGGGCTTCAGCGCACTGTCGAGGATCGGCCCGGTGCGATCGTTCGGTGATCCGTCGATCGCCGCCTGTGCCTCGATGTAGGACAGCTTGGCCGCCGAGCGCATCATGATGCGGTGAAAGGTGTGGCTCTTCTTGCGGCCGTCGGCCCCGAACACCATGCGGACGGCGAGGGCGGGCCGGTCGACGCCCTCCTTCAGCGAGCAGAGGTCGTTGGAGATGCGCTCCGGCAACATGGGAATGACGCGGTCGGGGAAATAGACGGAGTTGCCGCGTTTCAGCGCCTCGCGGTCGAGATGGGAATCCGGGCGAACATAGGCGGCGACGTCGGCGATGGCGACGGTGACGACATGGCCGCCGACATTCGCCGGGTCCTCGTCGGCGACGGCGTGGACGGCATCGTCATGGTCCTTGGCGTCCGGCGGGTCGATGGTGACGAGGGGGAGAGTGCGCCAGTCCTCGCGGTTCGCCATTGTCGCCGGCTTCGCCGCGTCGGCTTCGCGGATCACCGCCTCGGGAAACACGTGCGGGATATCGTTGGCGTGGATGGCGATCATCGATACCGCTTTTTCCGAGCGGAGATTGCCGATGGTCTCGCGCACCCGCGCGCGGCTGAGGCCGAAGCGCCCGGATCGGATGACATCGACGGAGACGAGATCGCCGTCCTGGGCCGAGCCGAGATCGGCGGTGTCGACGACGAGTTCCTCGTACTGCTTCTTGGAAATCGGCATCAACCGGGCGCCGCCGTCGGTCACCCGAAGGATGCCGAGCACGCCCTCCGGCTTCTTTTCCAACACCTTCATGACGCGAAGGCCGGCCTTGGCCAAGCCTTCGTAGCCGTCCGGCAGATCGACGACGCGAGCCAGTATGCGGTCGCCCAGGCCGGCCGCCGGGCCATGCTCGCCGCGCCTGCGACGCACGGCGACGACAACGAAGCGAGGCCGCGGGCCGCGATCGGGATCCCACTCGGCCGGTTCGGCGTAAAGATCGCCGTCACGGTCGCGACTGACGATGTCGCAGGCCAGCACCGCTGGGAGAGAACCCGGCTCGGCGAAGCGGCGGTGTCGACGCTCGATGAGGCCTTCGCCCTCGAGTTCCTTCAGGATGCGCTTCAGGACGACGCGGCCTTCACCATGCACTTCGAACGCGCGCGCAATGTCGCGCTTCGTTCCCTTGCCGGGGTGCTCCGACACGAAACGGAGGATCGCCTCGCGGGTCGGTGTGGCTGGTTCGTCGGTCGGGCGGGGCTTGCGGGCCAAGCGGATCTTCCCTGTGGCTTGAGAATGTGGCGACATAGACCACAGATGGAGATGCAAGGCCAGCCTCGCAATCGGGCGGCGGACTCGCGGGGAGTGCGGCGCGATGTCAGGAGCGACGGGTACGGCCGCGCTTGGGTGGGGGAGGTACGTCCGAGCTCCAGACGACTTCGTCACCCTCGACGATGCCGGGCGCGGCCGGCTCCGAAGCGAGGCAGACGCGGCTCCGGCCCGTGGCCTTGGCAGATTCGAGTGCGGCGTCGGCGGCTGCGAAGGCCTGCGTAAAGGTGGTCGCGGCCGGTGCTTCGGCGATCCCGGCCGATGCCGTCAGGCAAACCGGCTTCTCCAAGGTGCCGAAGTTGCTCCCCTCGAGTCGCGCAAGCAGGGCCAGAACCTGCGCCTTGGCTTCGGCGACGGCATACCCGACTGCAAGCACGGCAAACTCCGTGCCGTCAGTGCGATATATGTTGCCGAGATTGCCGAGTTCCTCGGCGATCGTGCGAGCGGCACGGATCAGAACCCGGTCGCCAACCACGTGACCGTATCGCTCGTTCACCGCCTTGAAGCGGTCGAGAGAAACAAGGATCAGGAGCCGGCGGCCTTCCGGTGCGGCATCGTAATCGATGGGCAGGGAGGTACGGTTCCTCAGACCCGTGAGACTGTCGGCGAGGTTCTTTTCGTTGAGCTTCAGCTTGGTGCGGTGGTGCTCCAGGCGCGTCGCCCCGATGTACCTGCCGATCGGATAGGCAACCAGGGCCACGACGGCGATCGTGATCGCCCAGCCGCGCAGCAAGTTCAGCCAGCCGTGAAAGGCGATGAGCTGCAGGGCGGAATCGGCGACCATGGCGATGACGAAGCAGATCGCGGCGAGGCGGAGGGCAAAATACCTGACGTCGCGCTCGGATTGGACGGGCCTGTTGAGGAGCGTCCGCAGGATCTCACCGTACATTGCCGTTCTTCTAGACCATTGAACGAGGCGAAGGCCGTCATCGTTCAACAGTATAGGGGGAATGTAAGGATTTAGGCAATCAAAACGATAAAATTGTAAATGATCGGTGGCAAGGCCGATCCGGCGACAAGCCCCCCGAGCTCAGGCTCAGGTGGGCTTTGCCTTCGACGTCTTGGGCTTGGCCGCCGCCTTCTTGGTGGCTCCGCCCGTCGCCTTGGCCTTCGCCGGCGCTTTCTTCTTGCCTTCGTCGTCGCTCCCCGCCTTCGCCTTCGCAGCGGTCTTGGACGCCTTGGCTGGCTTTGCTTTCGGCGCCTTGCCTGCCTTGTCGGCGATCAGCGCCACGGCTTCCTCGATCGTCACCGACTGAGGATCCTTGCCGCGCGGCAGGGTGGCGTTGATCTTGCCCCAGGCGACATATGGTCCGTAGCGCCCGTCGCGGACGGTGATCTCGCCTCCGGATGCCGGATGCTCGCCGAGGCTTTTCAGGGCGGCAGGGGTAGCGCGACCGCGACCGCCGCGTTCCTTCTTCTCGGCCAGGACCGCCACCGCGCGGTTGAGGCCGACGTCGAACACCTCGTCGACCGAGGAGAGGTTGGCGTATGTGCCGTCATGGCTGACATAGGGGCCATAACGACCGATGTTGGCCTCGATCGGCTTGCCGGTTTCCGGATGGTCGCCGACGGTGCGCGGAAGCGACAGCAGGCGGCAGGCGCGCTCGAGGTCGATGGTCTCCACGGACCAGTCCTTCGGCAGCGAGGCGCGTTTCGGCTTACCCTCTTCGCCGAGCTGAACGTAAGGGCCGAAGCGGCCGGAACGCAAGGTCACGTCGAGGCCGGTCTCCGGATCGGTGCCGAGCAGCTTGACGCCGTTCTCACCTAGGGTCGCGTCCGCCTCGCCGTCGCCGCCGAGCTGACGGGTATAGCGGCACTCCGGGTAGTTCGAGCAGCCGATGAACGAGCCGAAGCGTCCAAGCTTCAGCGACAGGCGGCCGGTGCCGCAGGTCGGGCAGGAGCGCGGATCGGACCCGTCGCCGCGATCGGGGAAGATGTGTGCGGCAAGATCTTCATTGAGCGCGTCGATGACCTCGGCGACGCGCAGTTCCTTCACCTCGCCGACGCGGGTGTTGAAATCGGTCCAGAAGCGACGCAGCACCTCGCGCCATTCCGCTTCGCCGGCCGAGATGCGGTCGAGGTCTTCCTCGAGGCTGGCCGTGAAATCGTACTCGACGTAGCGCGTGAAGAAGCTTTCGAGGAAGGCGGTGACGATCCGCCCCTTGTCGGAGGGCACGAGCCGCTTCTTGTCGATGGTCACATAGTCGCGGTCGCGCAGCGTGGCGAGCGTCGCCGCATAGGTGGAAGGACGGCCGATGCCGAGCTCTTCCATCTTCTTGACCAGCGTCGCCTCGGTGTAGCGCGGCGGCGGCTCGGTGAAGTGCTGGCTGGCCGTTACGGACTTGCGCCCCAGCGCGTCGCCGACGGAGAGCGGCGGCAAACGGGAGCCGTCCTCGTCCTCCTCGTCGTCGCGGCTTTCCTGATAGAGGGCGAGGAAGCCGTCGAACTTGAGCACGGAACCGGTGGCGCGAAGGCCGGCCGAGGTCGAGCCGCTCTTGGCGGTAATGTCGACGGTGGTGCGCTCGAAGTCGGCGCTCTGCATCTGGCTGGCGATGGTGCGCTTCCAGACCAGTTCGTAGAGACGCGCCTCGTCGGCTTCCAGGTAGCGGGCCACCATGTTGGGCAGGCGGGCGAGATCGGTCGGACGAATGGCTTCGTGCGCCTCCTGGGCGTTCTTGGCCTTGGTGGAATAAAAGCGCGGCTTCTCCGGCAAGTAGCGCTCGCCATACTCCTGGGCGATCACCCGGCGGGCGGCATTGACCGCCTCCGGGGCGATCTGGACGCCGTCGGTACGCATGTATGTGATGAGTCCGACGGTCTCGCCTCCGATGTCGGCGCCCTCATAGAGGCGTTGTGCCACCTGCATGGTGCGCTGCGCCGAGAAGCCGAGCTTGCGCGAGGCTTCCTGCTGCAGCGTCGAGGTGGTGAAGGGCGCGAAGGGGTGGCGCTTCTGGGGCCTCTGCTCGGCGTCGGTCACCGCAAAGGTGGCGCTGTTCAGGAAAGCGCGGATCTCGTTGGCGGTCACCCCGTCGGTCACGTCCAAGCGGCCGATCTTCTTGCCCTTCCACTCGGACAGGCGGGCGTCGAACTCGTCGCCGGCCGGATTGGCGAGGCGCGCGAGGACCGACCAGTATTCCTGCGGCTTGAAGACTTCGATCTCGTTCTCGCGGTCGCAGACGAGGCGCAGCGCCACCGATTGGACGCGACCGGCCGAGCGGGCGCCCGGCAGCTTGCGCCAAAGCACCGGCGACAGCGTGAAGCCGACGAGGTAGTCGAGCGCGCGGCGGGCGAGATAGGCCTCCACCAGCGGCTGGTCGACGTCGCGCGGCTTGGCCATGGCATCGAGCACGGCCTGCTTGGTGATGGCGTTGAAGACGACGCGCTGGATGGTCTTGCCTTTCAGCGCCCCGCGTCGGGCACCGAGCACCTCCAGCACGTGCCAGGAAATCGCCTCGCCCTCGCGATCGGGGTCGGTGGCGAGAATGAGCTTGTCGGCGCTCTTGAGAGCAGCGGCGATATCGGCCACGCGCTTGCCCGATTTGCCATCGACTTCCCAGCTCATGGCAAAATCGTCGTCGGGGAGGACGGAACCGTCCTTGGCCGGAAGGTCGCGGATGTGGCCGTAGGAAGCCAGCACCGTATAGTCGCGGCCGAGGTACTTGTTGATGGTTTTCGCCTTGGCAGGCGACTCCACGATCACGAGGTTCATTCAGGTGCGCCGGACAATTTCTGGAAAAAAGCTCCGCCCTCTTTAAGTGCGACCTCCGGATTAAGCAAGGGTCGAGCCAGAGATGCCATCGGCGGTGTGCCGTCCAACTGCAGGATGCCCGCCTGGCGCCGAGGGGAGTTCGGCAGGTGTTCGGCCGCTTGAGGTCGGCTCGATCGCTGCACTTCTTGAAATGGATGGCCTGCCATCGCGGCAATCTGAGGGTGCGTTGTATCCGCTGCCGTTCGACGGTTCGCCTTTCAGCGTATCAGCGAGATCAACTGGCTGCCGTGGCGCTCGATGCGTCCGGCAAGATCGAGCTCCAGCAAGATCACGGACACCATCGAAGGCGTCAGGCCGGTGTGCAGGATGATGTCGTCGATCGAGACCGGCGCCGGGCCAAGCGCATCGACAACCGAGGCGCGACTTTCCGCCCCGATGCCGTCCGGTGCCATGTCGGTTTCGCCATCTTCACGAAGCTCAAGGAACGACGGCGCATCATTTTCCAGCATCGGCCGGAGCACGGTGATGACGTCTTCGGCCGAGCGGGTCAGCGTGGCGCCGTCGCGGATCAGCCGGTTGGTGCCCTCGGCGCGCGGATCCATCGGCGAGCCGGGAACGGCGAACACTTCGCGGCCCTGATCGAGAGCGTAGCGCGCCGTATGCAGCGTGCCGGATCGGGCGGCGGCCTCCACCACGACGACGCCGAGGCTCATGCCGGAAACGATGCGGTTGCGGCGCGGGAAATCCTTGGCGCGCGGATTCCAGCCGAATGGCATTTCGGTCAGGATGGCGCCGCCCCGGCTGACGATCTCCTCCATCAGCGGGCCATGCTCTTCGGGATAGACGTGGTCGATGCCGCCGGCAATCACCGCCACGGTGCCGGTGTCGAGAGAGGCCCTGTGGGCGGCGCCGTCGATCCCGCGCGCAAGGCCTGAGACCACCACGAAGCCGGCCTCGCCGAGGCCCCGGCCGATGCGCTCGGCCATCTTGTGGCCGACCACGGATGCGTTGCGAGAGCCGACGATGGCGGCGGTCGGCCGGCCGAACAGCTCGCGGGATCCGCCGCGTATGGTGACGAGCGGCGGCGGTGCGGCGATCTGGCGCAGATAGGCCGGATAGAGAGGTTCGGAAATGGCGACGAGCCGGGCGCCGTATGCCAGTGTTCGTTCGATCTCGGCTTCGGCCTGGGCGGCCGAGGGAATCGAAAGCGCTGCCGATCCGCCGCGCCGGGCAAGCGCCGGCAGTGCTTCGAGCGCCGCCTCGGCCGAGCCGAAGTGGTTTATCAGGCTGCGGAATGTGGCAGGTCCGACGTTCTCCGAGCGGATGAGCCGCAGCCAGCAGACACGCTGGGCGTCGGACAGTTCGACCGCGCGTTCCGACGCTCTCATCCCTTGTGTCCGATCTTGCCCTCGGTGCCCGAGAGAAGGCGGCGGATGTTGGCGTGGTGCTTGATCCAGACGATGACGGTGAGCAGGGCGAGCACGGCGGCCAGCACGGTCTCACCGAGGGCCCAGAGAGAGAGCGGCACCACCACGGTGGCGATGAGCGCGGCAAGAGAGGAGTAGCGGCTGAAATAGGCGACGGCGATCCACACGCCGGCGAAGATCAAGACCGCCGGCCAGAACAGGCCGAGCAGCACGCCGATGTAGGTGGCGACGCCCTTGCCCCCCTTGAAGCCGAGCCAGACGGGGAAGAGGTGGCCGAGGAAGGCGGTGACGCCGGCGAGCGTGGCCGCTTCCGGCACGGTCGGCATCAACGCGCGCACGATCAGGACCGCCGCCGTTCCCTTGAGGAGGTCGAAAAGCAGCGTGGCGGCGGCCAGCTTCTTGTTGCCGGTTCTCAGGACGTTGGTGGCGCCGATGTTGCCCGAACCGATGGCCCTGACGTCACCAAGACCGGCGGCCCGCGTCAACAGCAGACCGAAGGGAATGGAACCAAGGCCGTAGCCGACAAGCGCGGCGACGAGGTAGGTAACCCAGGGAGCGACGGACTCGAACATGATGCCCTCGGCAATCTTGGATGAAGGTACCCGGTTACGGGGTGTGCGTCACACGGTTTGGCCTCAGCGCTCGAACACCAGCGAACCGCCGACATAGGTGCGGCGGACGCGTCCGGTGAAGCGGGCGCCGTCATAGGGCGTGTTCTTCGCCTTGGAGAGGATGTCCTTGGCGTTGAGCACCCACGGCTCCTCCGGGTCGAACACGACGACATCGGCGGGCGCGCCTTTCCGCAGCGTTCCGGCGTCGAGGCCGGCGATCTCCGCCGGGCGCGTCGACATGGCATCGATCAGGCGCAGGAGCGTCAGCGATCCTCCGTGAACCAACCGGAGACCGGCCGACAGGAAGGTTTCGAGGCCTATGGCGCCGTCGGCGGCTTCCGCGAAGGGCAGACGCTTGGTTTCGACGTCCTGGGGGTCGTGGTTGGAGACGATGACGTCGATGGCGCCGGTCTTCACCGCGTCGACGAGGGCGAGCCGATCGGCTTCGGCGCGCAGCGGCGGCGACAGCTTGAAGAAGGTGCGGTAGGCGCCGATGTCCAGCTCGTTCAGGGTCAGGTGCGCGGCCGAGACGGAGGCCGTGGCGGCGATCCCCCGGTCCTTGGCCCAGGCCATCAGCTCCGGCGACTCGGCGGCCGACAGCAGCGACGCGTGATAGCGGCCCCCTGCGAGGCGGGCGAGACGCAGATCGCGGGCGAGCATGGTGGTTTCGGCTTCGGCGGGAATGCCCTGCAGGCCGAGGCGGACCGCCGTCTCCGACAGGTTCATGACGGCGGCGCCTTTCAGCGTCGCGTCCTCCGGCCGATTGCAGATGAGGGCGCCGAAGTCCTTGGCATAGGTCAGCGCACGGCGCAGGACCTGAGCATTGGCGATGGCGCCGCGCCCCGAGGTGAAACCGACGGCGCCGGCTTCGCTCAGGAGGCCGAACTCAGTGAGTTCACCGCCGGCCTGTCCCTTGGTCAGCGCCGCCATGACGCGCACGCGCACGGCCGACGTCCGGCGGGCGCGCGTCGCCACGAAATCGACCAGGGCCGGATCGTCGATGCAGGGATCGGTGTCGGGCATGGCGATCAGCGTGGTGATGCCGCCGGCTGCCGCCGCGCGACCGGCGGAGGCGAACGTTTCGCGGTGCTCGTGACCGGGCTCGCCGACATGGGCGCGAAGATCGACGAGGCCGGGCGCGACGACGAGGCCGCGACAGTCGACGGTCTCGGTGTCGTCGGGCGCGCCGTTGTTGCTGGCCGACGGACCGGCGGCGGCAATGCGGCCGTCGACCATCAAGACGGCGCCGGGGCCATCGAGACCTTGCGAGGGGTCGACGACGCGGGCGTTGCTGAGCATCAGCGGGCGGGCTTGCGCCATCCGGCTCATGGGTGCGCCTCCCCACCGTTGCCCCTTGCATTCACGACCGCATCGAGCACCGCCATGCGGATGGCGACGCCCATTTCCACCTGCTCCCGGATGAGGCTTTGCGGGCCGTCGGCAACGGCAGGATCGATCTCCACGCCCCGGTTCATCGGGCCGGGATGCATGACGAGGGCGTCGGGCTTGGCATAGGACAACTTCTCCTCGTCGAGGCCCCAGTAGTGGAAGTATTCGCGCACCGAGGGCACGAAGGAGCCCTGCATGCGCTCGCGCTGGAGGCGCAGCATCATGACGATGTCGGCATCCCGAAGTCCCTCGCGCATCGCGGTGAAGGTTTCGAGACCCATCTCGCGGAAGGCGCCGGGCACCAGGGTCGACGGGCCGACGAGGCGGACGCGGGCGCCGAGGGCGGTCAGCAGCAGCACATTGGACCGGGCGACGCGGCTATGGGCGACATCGCCGCAGATGGCGACGACGAGGCCGTCGATGTGTTGCTTGTGACGGCGAATGGTCAGAGCGTCGAGGAGGGCCTGAGTCGGGTGTTCATGACTGCCGTCACCGGCGTTGACCACGGAACAGTCGACCTTCTGGGCGAGCAACGCCACCGCGCCCGAGGCGTTGTGCCTGACGACGATGACGTCCGGGTTCATGGCGTTGAGGGTCATCGCCGTGTCGATCAGCGTCTCGCCCTTCTTCACCGACGACTGGCCGACCGCCATGTTCATCACGTCTGCGCCGAGCCGTTTGCCGGCCAGCTCGAAGGACGACTGCGTGCGCGTCGAGTTCTCGAAGAAGAGATTGATCTGCGTGCGACCCAGAAGGCTGTCGCGCTTCTTGGAGGGTTGCCGGCCGAGTTCGATGTTGTCTTCGGCGCGGTCGAGGAGGTCGACGATCTCCGGTGGGGAAAGACCTTCGATCCCGAGGAGGTGCGGGCGGCTGAATCCGTAGGGATTGGCGGCTTTCGTTATCATAAGCCCCCCTGATAGAGGCGTTTTGCGGCTCCGGCAAGGGCAGGGAATCCGAGTGAACAGGAGAATCCCCGTCATTGACGAAAGCGGTTGCTCCTGTCGTGCAAAAGCCCGACCGTTCGGGGCGGCCGGGCTTCAGGTTTTCGTCAGGCGTGACGGTTCAGGCCGCGTCAATTTCGGCGAGGAAGCTTTCCACCTTGTGGCCGAGATCGACCGAGGAGGCCTTCAGCGAGGTGACGGCGTCGAGCACCGTCCGCGCCTCGGAGCGGGTGGTCGCGGCGCCGTTGCTGAGCTCGACGATAGTTCGCGACAGATCGCTGTTGCCGCGCGCGGCTTCCTGCATGTTGCGGGTGATCTCGCCGGTGGCGCCGGTCTGCTGGGTGACGGCCGAGGTGATGCTGGCGGAGACGCTGTTCACCTCCTCGATGATGGCGCCGATCTCGGCGATGGCATTGACGGTGTTGTCGGACACCAGCTTGATCTCGCCGATCTTGCGCGAGATGTCCTCGGTGGCCTTGGCCGTCTGGTTGGCGAGCGACTTCACCTCGGCGGCGACGACGGCAAAGCCCTTGCCGGCTTCGCCTGCTCGTGCCGCCTCGATGGTGGCATTGAGGGCGAGAAGGTTGGTCTGCTCGGCGATGGCTGTGATCAGGCTGACCACCTGGTTGATCTGGTCGGTGGCGGCGAGCAACTGGCCGACCGTTTCGCGCGTCTCGTGGGCCGAGGCGCGCGCCTTGCCGGCGACGGCCTGAGAAGTGCCGACCTGACGGGCAATCTCATTGGTCGACGCCTCAAGCTCCTCGCAGGTGGCGGCAACAGAACGTACGTTACCGGAAGCCTGCTCGGCGGCGGCGGCCGCTACCCCGCTGCTGCGTTCGCTGCCTTCGGCGGTGGCCATAAGTTCCTCGGCCGATCCCTCAAGGCGCTGGGCGGCGTCGACGACCATGCCGATGGTTCCCGACACCTCGGAGCGGAAGCGTTCGATCAGCGCCTCGGCGCGCGCGGCCCGGCGTTCGCGTTCCTCGACGGTAGCCCGCTGGCTTTCTTCCAGGCGATCCCTTTCCTCGGCGTTGGACCGGAAGACGGCCACGGCGGCCGCCATGTGGCCGATCTCGTCGCGGCGATTGAGGCAGGGGATGTCGGTCTGGAGATTTCCGGCGGCCAGCGAGCGCATGGCGGCAGTCATGGCCGTGATAGGCTCGGCGACGACGCGCTTCAGGACCAACCCGAGGGCAAGCAGCAGCAGGACCGTTGCGGCGATGGTCGCCACAAGCGCGGTGACTCCCAACCGGTTCAGGCTGGCATAGGCCATGTCGCTGTCGACGGCGACGCCGACGTACCACTTGACCGGCAGGCCCTCGATGGCAACGAAGCTGGCAACGTGATAGCGGCCGGCAAACGTCGTTTCGACCATGTCGCCGGTGGTCGGCGCCGACAGGCCGGTAAAGGCGTCCGACAGCGGCTTGCCCACCAGGCTCGCCTCCGGATGAACCAGAATCTTGCCGTCCGCGGAAACCAGGAACGCCTGGCCGATGCCGCCGAAGTTGGACGCCTTGATGCGATCGATCAGCGCGTCGAGCGCAAAGTCGCCGCCGAACACGCCGATCATCTTGCCGTCGGCGGTGACGGGAACGCAGGCCGAGATGACCACCTTGTTGGTCGCCAGGTCGACATAGGGTTCGGTCAGCTGGGTCGACATGGCCTTGGCGGTGTCGATGTACCAGGGACGCTTGCGCGGGTCGTAATCGGCGGGCATCTCCGCCTTCGGCGAGATGGTGAAAGCGCCGTTTTCCTCGCCGAGATAAACCGACAGGAACTCCGAGCTCAGCGTCTTTCCGGAGAGAACCAGACCGAGCGTCTCCTTTGAAGCGCCGATGGCATCTGCGGCCTGAGTGGCGATGAGAAGACGCCCCTGGAACCAGTTGCCTGTGCCGGAGGCAACGCTGGCCCCTGTCGTTGCCAGCGTGCGGGCGACATTGTCCCTCAGATCCTGTCTCTCCAGCACGTAGATGGTCGTGGAGAAGAGAGCGAAGCTCGCGATCACGATCAGCGATGCGATGAAGATAATGCGATGCAGGAGCTTGCCGCGGGTGTTCAGGAGGAGCATGTCAATTAGACTCTTGGCGATTGGTGGCAAAGAAAACTAGTCGCCCATCCATTTATGAAAGGTAACTTCCGCAGCCTTTTGCTTGCCTGTCTGGAAATGTAACGGTGCGATGACGTACGATAAAAACTGTCCGCGCAGAGTAAGGTTATTGGCATTACTATGGGGAAGTTGAGTCGACTGGCCTCGCACTCTCGCAGATGGTCAAGTTGCCCGCGGAGCTGCCATTCGGAAACGAGAGTGGTCGAGACGATGATGGAGGGTGTAGCGCTGGTCGACGAAGGAAACCTTCTGGCATCGTGTCGCTTGGGTTGCGACCGGCCGCGACTCACTCTCACGCCGGATCGGTATCGTTGATGTTCCTCATGCGGCCGGGTTCCGGCTCTCATGCCCAGGCCGTTCGCTGGGCCACTCTGCTCGCGGCGTCGGTTGCGATCAGCGTCGTTTTCGAGCTGGTCCACCTGCCGGCGGCGCTGCTGCTCGGGCCGATGCTCGCGGCCATTCTGCTCGGCGTCAACGGACGGGCTGTGGCGATGCCTCGGTCGGCCTTCATGATCGCACAGGGCGTGGTCGGCACGATGATGGCGCGGGCGATGCCGCCTACGGTCCTGGGCGAGATTCTCTCGGCCTGGCCGGTCATCCTTTTCGGCGTGGCGTCCGTGGTGGTCACCGCCAACGTGATCGGCTATGTGCTTGCTCGCTTTCGCGTGCTGCCCGGCACGACCGCCGTCTGGGGGGCGTCGCCGGGCGCGGCCACCGCCATGGTGATCATGGCCGAGGCCTATGGCGGCGACACGCGGCTCGTTGCCGTGATGCAGTATCTTCGCGTTCTGATCGTCGCCACCATGGCGTCGCTGGCAGCACGTTTCTATCTTGGCGCGACGCTGACCGGTGGCTCGGCGGCCGACTGGTTTCCCCCGACGCATTGGGCGAATCTCGCCGGCACCCTGGCGGTCATTGCCGCCGGGCTCGTTCTGTCGCGCATTTTCAGGCTGACGACGGGCGCCATGATCCTGCCGATGCTGTTCGCCATCGGCCTGCAGGGCGCCGGCCTGCTCACCGTCGAGCTGCCGCCGGTGCTGCTTGCATTGTCCTATGCGGTTTGCGGCTGGGCAATCGGTAGCCGGTTCAACCGGGAGATCATCGCCTACGCGGCGCGGGCTTTGCCGACCATTCTCCTGGCGATTCTGGTGCTCGTCGCCATCTGCACCGTCTATGCCGGTGTCCTGTCATCCGTGACCGGCGTGGACTTTCTGACGGCCTACCTCGCCACCTCACCGGGCGGCGCTGACTCGGTTGCCATCATCGCCGCGTCGAGCAACGTCGACATGTCCTTCGTCATGGCCATGCAGACCATGCGCTTCTTCATGGTGCTGTTCACCGGACCGGCGACGGCGCGTTTCATCGCGGGCCGCGTCAGTCGCCGAGACGTTCCTTTCGACCGGTGACCACGGCACGCGCCGCCGCGAGACGGGCGATCGGCATGCGGAACGGCGAACAGGAGACGTAGGACAGGCCGGCTTCCTCGCAGAAGGCGATGGAGGCCGGATCGCCACCGTGCTCGCCGCACATGCCGAGGCCGATGTCGGGGCGCGATTTCCGGCCACGCTCGATGGCGATGCGGATCAGCTCGCCGACACCATCGCGATCGAGGCTGACGAAAGGATCGCGAGCGAGGACGCCCTTCTGCAGATAGGTGGGAAGGAAAGAGGCTGCGTCATCGCGGCTGATTCCGAAGGTGGTCTGGGTGAGGTCGTTGGTGCCGAAGGAGAAGAAGGCGGCCGACTGGGCGATGTCCTCGGCCATCAGCGCGGCGCGCGGCAGCTCGATCATCGTGCCGACCTTGTAGTTCACCGGCCGACCGGCCGCCTCGGACACCTCGACGGCGACGCGGGCGATGATGGCCTTGACGTAGTCGAGTTCCTTGCGGGCGGCGACGAGCGGCACCATGATCTCCGGCACGACCGGTTGGCCGAGCTTGTCCGACGCGGCAATGGCCGCCTCGAAGATGGCGCGGGCCTGCACCTCGGCGATCTCCGGAAAGGACACCGCGAGACGGCAGCCCCGGTGGCCGAGCATCGGGTTGTACTCTTCCAGATTGGCAATGCGCCGACGCAGAACCTCGGGCGTCACGCCGGCCGTTTCTGCCAGCTCGGCCACTTCCCGCTCGGTACGGGGCAGGAACTCGTGCAGCGGCGGGTCGAGGAGGCGGATGCAGACCGGCTGCCCTTCCATGATCTCGAACAGCTCGGCAAAGTCCTGCCGTTGCATCGGCAGGATCTTCTCCAGCGCCGTCCGGCGGCTCTCGGGCGTTTCGGCGAGGATCATTTCGCGCACGGCGGAAATGCGCGAATGCTCGAAGAACATGTGTTCGGTGCGGCAGAGGCCGATGCCTTCGGCGCCGAACTGGCGGGCAATGCGGGCCTCGAGCGGCGTTTCCGCGTTGGCGCGGACTTCGAGGCGGCGGATGGCGTCGGACCAGGCCATGATTTCGGCGAAGGGGCCGGACAGCTCGGGCTCCTTCATCGGCACGCGGCCGGCCATCACCTGTCCGGACGAACCGTCGATGGTGATGACGTCGCCGGCCCGAAGCTCGCGCTTGCCCACGGTCACGACGCCCCTCACCGGGTCGGCCTTGAGGGCGCTGACGCCGACCACGCAGGGTTTGCCGAGGCCGCGGGCGATGACGGCGGCGTGCGAGGTCATGCCGCCGCGCGCGGTGACGACTCCAACCGCCGAATGCATGCCGTGCACGTCGTCGGGGCTGGTCTCGGCACGGACGAGGATGACCTTGATGCCGCGCTGGCGGGCCTTCTCGGCCTGTTCGGAATTGAAAGCGATCTCGCCGACGGCGGCGCCGGGCGAGGCGGGAAGGCCGGTCGCGAGAATATCGCGCGGCGCATCGGTCTCGATGGTCGGGTGCAGGAGCTGTTCCAGCGACGACGGATCGATGCGCTCGATCGCCTCCTCGCGGGTGATCAGGCCCTCGTTGGCCATGTCGACGGCGATCTTGAGCGCCGCCTCGACGGTCCGGCGGCCGGACCGGGTCTGCAGCATCCACAGCTTGCCGCGCTCGATGGTGAACTCGAGATCCTGGATGTCCTTGAAGTGGCGTTCGAGCTTCTGGCAGTAGCCGATGAACTCGCGATAGGTGTCGGGCATCAAAGCTTCGAGCGAAGGCCGATCGGAGCGGCTGGCGAGCCGGGCCGCCTCGGTGATGTCCTGCGGCGTCCTGAGGCCGGTCACCACCTCTTCGCCCTGGGCGTTGAGCAGGAACTCGCCATACAGCTGGCATTCGCCGGTGGACGGGTTGCGCGTGAAGGCGACGCCGGTCGCCGAGCGCTCGTCCATGTTGCCGAACACCATGGCCTGGACGTTGACGGCCGTGCCGGAGTTCGAGGAGATGCCGTGCAGCTTGCGGAAGGTGGCGGCGCGCCGGTTGCTCCAGGAACCGAACACCGCGCCGATGGCGCCCCAGAGCTGTTCCAGCGGGTCGAGCGGGAAAGGCTTGCCGGTCTCGTCGGCGATCATATCCTTGAAGCCGGCGATGACCTTGCGCCATTCCTCGGCCGAGAGCTCGGTGTCGTTGAAATAGCCCTCGCGCTCCTTGAGGTCGTCGAGGATTTCCTCGAAAGCCTGGCCGTCGACACCCATCACCACGTCGCCGAACATCTGTATGAAGCGCCGGTAGCTGTCGAGCGCGAAACGGGCGTCGCCGGCTTCGGCCGCCAGCGCCTCGACGGTCACGTCGTTGAGGCCGAGGTTGAGCACCGTGTCCATCATGCCGGGCATGGCGGCCAGTGCGCCGGAGCGGACCGAGACCAGAAGCGGACGCTCGGGGTGCCCGAAGGCGCGGCCCGTGCGCCGGCTGAGGAGGTCGAGCGCGGCATTGACCTGGCGTTCGAGATCGACCGGATACTGGTGGTCGTTGGCGTAATAGTGGCGGCAGACCTCGGTGGTAATGGTGAAGCCGGGGGGGACCGGCAGGCCCAGGCTGGCCATCTCGGCGAGATTGGCGCCCTTGGTGCCGAGAAGGTGGCGGAGCCGGATGCCACCGTCCGCCACGCCGTCGCCGAAGCTGTAGACCCACGTCGGCATGCTGCCGCTTTCCAGTTGCGTGTCGCGAGTATCCATGACCTGCCTATAGCACGGAAAACCGGGGCGCGCGTCCGTTGAGACGCTCAGTCGTCGTTCGGTTGCCGATCAACGCGCCGCTTCGATTTCAAGCGCGAAGGGCGTGCCCTCGAAGGCATCGGCACCACGCCCAATGGCATCGATGGCCGCGACCATGCGGCCGTCGCGACCGAGCAGGCGATCGGCGATCTCGACGATGCGGCGGTTGGGCGTTGCCGAGGGCGCACGCTGGCGCAGCAGGTTGGCGAGAGCGACTTCGTCGCGCCATGGATTGAGCGCCGAAACCAGCGTGTAGGCGGCGGCCGTCGACCGGGAGATGCCGGCGAAGCAGTGGACGACGAGCGGCGTCGTGCGGTCCCAGTCGTTCACCCATTCCAGCATTTGCGCCACGTGCGTTTCGCCCGGCGTCGTCATGCCGTCGACCGTTTCGACGATGTCATGCATGGCGAGGAAGAGATGGTTGTTGTGGCCGATGGTTGCCGGCAGACGCATGGGCGTTCCGGCATTGATCAGGGTGATGACGTGGCGGGCGCCGGTGAGCGCCACCGTTTCTTCGAGCTTGGTAAGAGAGCAGACATGAATGGTCGTCGCGGTCATCGCTGGCTTTCAAGCTGTTGGAATCTATTGAGGAAGGCCTCTTCCGCGGCGACGGTGGGCAGCGGATCGAGGCCGAGCACCGGGCCGGTGGGGGTCTGGCGGCCGATGCCGCGCGGAACGCCGAAGATGCGCTTCGCTTCGTCGGCGGTGAAGCCGGCGAGTTCCACCGCCTCGAAATAGGCGGAGATGAGATCGGCCTTCTTGGCGAGCTTCTTCAAACGCTCGGTATCGTGTTTCTCAAGCCCGAAACGGCGATGAATGGCGTCGGCAAGACGCTTCTCGACCACCTTGTAATCGCCGCCCATCACGGACTTGAACGGCGAGATCATGTCGCCGATCACGTATTCGGGGGCGTCGTGCAGCAGGACGACGAGGCGTTGGCACACGGTCAGTTCCGGCTCCAGAAGGCCTGCAATGTCCTCGACGACCAGACAGTGCTGGGCCACGGAGAATGCGTGGTCGCCAACGGTCTGTCCATTCCAGCGGGCAACGCGGGCGAGGCCGTGAGCGATGTCGGTGATTTCGACGTCGAGCGGTGAGGGATCGAGAAGATCGAGCCGCCGTCCCGACAGCATGCGCTGCCATGCACGGGGCGGAGAGCCGGCTTTGTCGGCCATTTATGTCAGTCGTCCGGTTTGGATGCGTCGGGCTTTTGGATGTCCGGCCAGCCGTAGTCGGCCCAGGCCGGAAGCGCAACCGAAACCGGCAGGCCGTCCACGGTGATGGCCTCGCCGGCCGTTTGCGCGTCCTGGACCCGGTCCAGTCTCAGGATGGCGATGCCTCGTGTCCCGCTCGCCGATCCGAGGTGTCCGGCAACCCGACCTCCGATCAGGATTTCGGCACCGGCCGGCGGCAGATCGGTTTCGGCCGAAAGCGTGACTGGTCGGCGGCGAGCGGTGCCGCGATAGCGCATCCGGCTCACCACTTCCTGACCGACGTAGCATCCCTTGTCGAAATCAATCCCGTGGAGACTGTCCATGGCGAGGTCGTGCGGGAAGGCGTCGAGAAGCGGCAGGTCGGCGCCGGCCTCCGGGATGCCGAGCGCCACGCGATGGGCTTGCCAGACGGCCTCGTCGGCGTTGGTAGCGACGCTTCCCTCGGCTGCGTAGAGGCGCCAGCCGAGGTCGGGATGGCGCGGGTCGACGGCAACGAGGCCGGCGTCCGGCGGCGTGCCGGTCCCGGCGTAGACGGCCAGTGGCGAAGCGCCGATCGCCACGTCGGCGCGAAGCTTGAACATGGTCAGGCGCTTTCGGAGATCGGCTTCGCCCGTCGCCGGAGCGTCGAGCAGAAATCCGCCATTATCCTGACGGACAACCAGAAAATCCGAGATGATCTTGCCCTGCGGGGTCAGAAGCGCGCCGAAGCCGGCGGTTCGTCCGTCGGCGGCTTCGGTGTTCTGTGTGATCATCCGGTCGAGAAAATCGGAGGCCTCTGGACCGGTGACGTCAACGAGGCTACGGCTTTCGAGGCGGCAGAGAAAGGAATCGGCCATGTCGGATCTTTCCGGAAACGGCGGCGCGTGATCGCTACGTAGTTTCCGATTGGTATCCGGCTGCCGGGGGCGAGGCAAGCCTGCCGCCGTCGTCAATGATGTTTCCGGCCATTCCGGCGGTGCGCTGGCGAGGCTCGTTCAGGGAGGGCGCCGACATAGCGGGGACGGGCAGCGACGAACAGAAACCGAAGCGACGAACGCGCTGGTGGGTACGCGCCCTTCGGTTCGCGGCGATCTTGTTCGTCGCGGCCGGGATCGCTGGCGCGTTTCTTGTTTGGCGCCTGTCGCAGGGGCCGCTTTTCCTGCCGTTTCTCGCCAGCCGGATCGAGGCGATCGTTACTGCCGCATCGCCTGACGTTCACATCGACGTCGGGCTTGCGGGTGTCAGGCTCGGCGATGATCTCAATCCGGAACTTATCGTCCGCGACATCCGGCTCGAACGACCGAACGACATCGTGGTTTCCATCAACGAGATGCGGATTGCCGTTCGATGGCCGAGGCCGGTTGCCAACGACATTCCGGTCGAGGGCATCGTGCTGGATCACGTCCTGGTCAGCGACATCGGTCCCCAGATGAAGCTGCCGCCGATAGACCAGGTGATTCTGGCGGTTCGGCGGGCGATCACCGAGAACGGACTTCGCTTCTTCGAAATCCGTTCCTTCGGCTTCGGTGTCGAACGGCCGGGCAAGGCACGGCGCGACGTGGTATCCGACGTGTCGGTAACGGGGACCGCCAAGGACGGTCATCTCGTGGAGGCCCAGGCGATCGGTCTTGGGACCAACGGCGCCGTTTCGTTGCGACTTACGTCGGACCTGCCGCCGCCGGGCGAACCGATCCTGCTCAAGGTCGAGACACGCGGCTTCGATCTGGCCGACATCGCGTCGGCGACGGGGCGCGACGATTTCAACCTGTCGGGCTCGATCAGTCTGTCCGGCACGGTCACGGTCAGTGCCGAACAGGGGATCACGGCTGCTGGCTGGCAGGTCGTTCTCGGCTCGTCGCTTCGTTTCGGCGACACCGAAATGGACGCCCTTGCAGCGCCTGTGCGTCTCGATTTCGAGTGGAACCCCGACAAGAAGCTGATCACCCTCAATCCCTCACCGGTCGTGCTCAACAACGGCTATCTGCTCGCTCATGGTGACGTCGCGCCGCCACGGCGCGACAAGCTCTGGACCTTCGACTTCAAGTTCGAAGGACAGGACGTGTTGAGCGGCATCAGGACCAGCGACGGGCGCATTGCCGGCAGCTACAATCAGGCCGAGTCCCTGCTGGTCATGGATGACATGCACGTCGAGGGCGCCGGCATCAGCTTCACGGCGGCGGCCCGCGCGTCACACCGAGACGGCGGCACCTTCGCGGTCCTGTCGGGCGTATCGCCGCGCCTGCCGGCCGCCGCTCTCAAGGCGCTCTGGCCTGTTACGGTCGCTCCCGACGTTCGCAGCTGGATCGGTACGCACATCCATTCGGGACAGATCACCAACGCGACGGTCGATCTTGCCATGCGCGGCGACCTACCGGCGGGTGGCGGCATCATCGCACCGGAAGCATCCCTTGCCTTCGACTTTTCCGAAGCCGCGTTCACGCCCTTCGATGATGCCCCTCTGATCCGCGACGCGGTCGGACGGGGTACGCTTTCCGGCAATCGCTTCGAGATCACCGTGGACAGCGGATGGGTCGATCTCGGGCAGGGGCGCCGCCTCGACGTGGGGCCTGCGACATTTACGGTGCCGGTGGTGGATGCATCGCTGCCGGATGGCGAGGTAACGTTGCGTCTATCAGGCTCGGCTTCCGCCGCCGTTGCTCTCTGGAACCGTCTTCCGTTTGCCGAGGAAGCCGATTTCTCGCCCGATCCGGCCAGGGCGGCGGGCTCTGCGACGGCGGATCTCTCCATCCGCCTGCCGCTGGTCGAGGAGATCGCCGACACCGACATCGTCTATGGCGGCCGGATCGAGCTTGCCGGGTTCTCTCCCGGCACGTCGATCAACGGCCGCGCCGTCACGCGTGGGAATCTCGCCATAGAGCTCCGCGATGGCGCCGCCCATCTCAGCGGCAAGGCGCAGATCGACGGCGCGCCTGCCGACGTGTTCCTGACGCTGCCGCTCTCAGGCGAGGGTGAGACGAAGTCGGTCGTGAAGCTCGATCTGGACGCTGCCGCAGCCAGGAACTACGGCCTCGATCTCGGCGAGATGTTCAAGGGCAATGTGTCGGTCGAGATGACCGACACCGGAACAACGCGCCGTGTGTCGGTCAATCTTGCCAAGGCGGAGATCAACCTGCCGCTGGTCGGCTTCCGCAAACCGGCCGGCAAACCCGGTACGCTGACCTTCGATCTGGCGGAGAGCTCCTCCGGTACGAGCATCACCAACCTCGCTCTCAAAGCCGGCTCGGCTCAGGTGGAGGGGCAGATCACGCTCGATGGCGACGGCGATTTCATCGGCGCCAACCTCAGCAAGTTCAACTTCTCCGCCACCGACCGTCTGACGCTGAAGGCCTCGGCCGGCGAGGGCGGTCTCAAGGTTTCGGTCAACGGCTCGCGGCTCGATGCGCGTGCTCTGGTCGGCAACGTCCTCAGGCGAACGACGGGAACCGGCGTTCCCAGCGACATGCCGGTGACCTTGTCCTCGACCATCGCCAACGTGACGGGTGAAGGCGGCGAGCAGCTCGACGGGCTCAATCTGACGGCCGCCATTGCCGGCGGACGGATCAACGAGCTGTCGCTGACGGTGCAGACCTCCGGTGGCGGTTCGGCGTCGGCGACGGTGCGGCCGGCCGCCGAGGGACGGGACATCAGGGTCGAGGCCGGCGAAGTCGGTCGCCTCCTGCGCTTTCTCGGCGTCTATCGGCGCGTCTATGGCGGGCGGGCGACGCTTGCCGGCTCCATCGACGACCAGGGCTTCCTGGGTGCCCGGATCGACGGCAATCGTTGGAAGGTGGTGGAGGAGCCGGCGTTGGCCCAGCTTTCCACCGCCTCTCGTGACGGTCCGACCGAGGGATTGTCGACGGCGGAAATCGGTCGCCTGGTCTTCGACATCAAGTTCGGCAACGGTGTTCTCACCATCGGAGAGGGCTTCATCCGAACCAGCACCGCCGGGCTTACCATGGCCGGCGACGTCGACTTCTCCAAGAACGCCATGCGTCTTGCCGGCAGCTATCTGCCGGCCAACCAGCTTGACAGCGTGCTGGCGTCCATCCCCCTGCTCGGACAGACGATCTTTGCCGGAGGCGGCCGCTCCGGCCTGCTCGGTGTGTCCTACCGTCTCAGCGGGCCGATCGATGCGCCGTCGCTGTCGGTCAATCCGCTGTCGGCCATCGCTCCGGGGATCTTCCGTCGATTGTTCGAGCTGAAATGACGACGGCCCGCCTTTAGGGGACGGGCCGTTGGAGAAAGCTTTCGGAGCGGGACGCTCACACCGGCTTCAGCAGTATGTGCTTCTTCTTGCCGAGCGACAGCTTGATGACGCCGTCGTCGTTGAGGCTCTGGAGTGTCAGGACTTCCTTGGGATCGGTCACCGCGCGGTCATTGACCTTGAGGCCGCCGCCCTGGGCCGAGCGGCGCGCATCGCC